>JBFKNN010000001.1:0-110816 GCA_041629335.1 Burkholderiales bacterium
CGAATTTGCGGTAGTGCTGCTCGGCGAGGATCTCGGTCGGCGCCATCACCGCCACCTGGTAGCCGTTCTCGACGCACTGCAGCGCGGCAAGCGCGGCGACGACCGTCTTGCCGCTGCCCACGTCACCCTGCAGCAGGCGTTGCATCGGGTACGGCTGGGCGAGATCGTTGCGGATGTCGGCCAGCACGCGGCCCTGCGCGCGGGTGAGGGCAAACGGCAGCTTCGCGACGAACGTGCGCGTTAATTTGCCTGCAGGGCGCAGCGCCGGCGCGCCAGCCGACCGTCGCCGGCGATGGTGCAGCCGCATCGACAGCTGCTGAGCAAGCAGCTCGTCGAACTTGATGCGGCGCCACGCCGGATGGCGGCGCTGCTGCAGCTCCGCCTGCGGCACGGCAGGCGGCGGGTTGTGCAGGAGCTGCACGGCATCGCCGAAGCGCGGCAGCGCGAGGCGGGCGGGCAGGGCGTCGGGCAGCGTGTCCCCGAGATCACATGTCTTCAGCGCCTGGCCGATGAGCCGCCGCAGCGCATCCTGCGTGAGCCCCGCGGTGGTCGGGTAGATCGGGGTCAGCGCCTGCGCAACCGGCGTGTCCTCGCGCACCACGCGGTAGCGCGGATGCACCATCTCCGCGCCGAAGAAACCATGCCGGATCTCGCCGAAGGCACGCAGCCGGGTGCCCGGCGCGAGGCTCTTCAGCTGGCTCGTGTAGAAGCTGAAGAACCGCAGCGAGAGCACGCTCGTGCCGTCGCTCACGTGACAGACGAGCTGCCGGCGCGGCCGGTACTTCACCTCGGCTTCGACCACGCTCGCCTCGACCACCACGTCTTGGCCCAGCGGCGCTTCGGCGATGGGATAGATGCGGGTCTCGTCGTCGTAACGCAGCGGCAGGTGCAGCACCAGGTCAAAGCGGCTCGCGATCCCGAGCTTGCCGAGCCGAGTCAGGGTTGACTTGTTCAACCCTGACAGTGAGGGGTGATGGGTGATGGGTGATGGGTCAGTGCGCGCGCGCGGCATGTTTCACGCCCGTCACTCGTCACTCGTCACGCATCATTGGTCACCCAGATACATGACCGCATCGACTTCCACCAGCGCGCCCCGCGGCAGGCTCGCGACGCCCAGCGCGGCGCGCGCCGGATACGGCTCGGTGAAATATTCTTGCATGATCTCGTTGACGCGGGCGAAGTGCCCGAGATCGGTGAGGTACACGGTAAGCTTCACCGCGTCGTCAAGGCTGCCGCCGGCGGCCGCAGCCACCGCCTTGAGATTGTCGAAGACACGGTGAATCTGGGCCTCGATGCCGTCGACGAGTTTCATCGTGCCGGGGTCGAGCCCGATCTGCCCGGAAAGGTAAACCATGCCGCCGCAGCGCACAGCCTGGGAGTAGGTGCCGATTGCGCCGGGCGCGGCATCTGTCTTGATCGCTTGTCGTGTCATGTCGTTCTCCGGGTCTTTCGAGTCCGTAACATAATGAAGCACGTGATGCGCTATGATGATGTGCCCGCATGAGGATTTCAATCTCCGGCGCGCGATGCACGCCAGCCGATGCCGGCGCGATGCGCCCGGCCGGCAAGCGCCCCGGCTCCGCTGCTGCGCGCGCGCCATGAATTCCGCCATCGCCAGCCTCGAGAAGCTTCTCGGCGGCCCGCGCGACAACGCGCTGTTGCGATTCAGTCTCGGCAACGAATATTTGAAAGCGGGCGACGCGACGCGCGCTGCAATGCATTTGCGCGCGGCGGTCGAGCGCGATCCGAACTACTCAGCGGCGTGGAAACTCCTCGGGCGCGCGCTGATCGAGAACGGCGACCCCGACGCGGCGCTTGCCGCGTACCGCGACGGCATCCGCGTCGCCGAGCAGAAAGGTGACAAGCAGGCGGCGAAAGAAATGGCGGTGTTCGCGCGCCGTATCGAGAGACAGCTCAAACCGGGATAGTGCGCTTCAGGTCGGCAGCTTCAACACGTACTTTGCCAGAATGTTGCGCTGGATCTCGCTCGAGCCGCCGTAGATCGTCGCGGGCCGGGCGTAGTAGAAAGATGTGAGAATGTCGGCCTCGACCCCCGCGAGTTCGCGCACGCCCGACAGCACGCCCTCCTCGGCGCCGGCCTCCATCAGGAGATCGGTGAGCCGCTGCCAGGTCTCCATGGTCCAGATCTTGAGCATCGAGACATCTTGGCCGAGCGGCTCCCCGCGCTTCACCTGCTCGACGAAGCGTCCGTAGAGCGCCGCGAGGTCTTCGAGGTCGAGCTTGAGCGCGATGAAGCGGTCGGCGAAGCCGGCATCGTCGAGCAGCCCCTTGGCGCGCGCGATCATTTCCAGCCGGCGCAGCGCGTACTGCGGGCGCCGCGGGCTGCCGATGTTGAGACGCTCGAAACCCAGCAGCGCCTTTGCGATCGTCCAGCCCTGGTTCAAGCCGCCGACCAGCGCATCCGCCGGCAGGCGCGCATCGTCGAAGAACACTCCGCAGAACTCCTCGTGCCCGGCGATGTTGCGGATCGGGCGGATGGTGATGCCCGGGCTCGTCAAGTCGACCAGGAAGAAACTAATTCCTTCCTGCTTCTTCGCCTGGCGGTCGGTGCGCGCCAGCAGGTACATGTGCGTCGAGTCGTGGGCGAGCGTGGTCCAGATCTTCTGCCCGTTCACCACGTACTGCCCGCCCGCGGCCACCGCCGAGGTCTGCAGGCTGGCCAGGTCCGATCCGGCGTTCGGCTCCGAATAGCCCTGGCACCAGATGATCTCGCCCGACAGCGTGCGCGGCAGGTAGAAGGCCTGTTGGGCCGGGGTCCCGTACTTCATCAGGATCGGGCCGACCTGGGTGATGCCCTGGTCGGGCGGCCGCGCGACCCCGTGCCGCTCAATTTCCTCCAGATAAATCAACATCTTGCTGGCATCCAACCCCATTCCGCCGCGCTCCCGCGGCCAGTTGGGCGCGATCCAGCCTTTCTCGTACAGCACGCGCCACCAATCCTTCATCTCCGCCCAGCGCGCGCGCCGGAGGATGTAGCGCAGAGGTTGCGGGTAGTGCTGCTCGAAGAACGTGCGCACCTCCGCCCGGAACGCCTCATCGCTCATCGCGTTGTAGTCGATTTCGCTGCCGGCCGAGCTCACGCGGACTCCGCTACGCTTAACGTTCCGTACCGCCGCCGGTGCCACGACGCATTGCCCAGCCAGGCGGCGAGCACCATCACGCGCTTTAGATAGAGGCCGGCGTCGTACTCGTCGGTAAATCCGATCGCGCCGTGGATCTGGATTGCCTCGCGCGTGATGCGCAGGCCCGCGTCGGCGCTGCGCGCCTTGGCGCGGCTTGCCAGCATGGCGCGCGTCGCGACATCCGGCCTGCGGTCGAGTGTCGCCAGCGCCTCGTCGACCACCGCCGAAGCGAGCTCGCGCTGGATATGGAGGTCGACGGCGCGGTGCTGCAACGCCTGGAAACTGCCGATCGGCTTGCCGAACTGCACACGCGTGCGCATGTAGTCAAGGCTCATGTCGAGCGCGCGGGTCATTGCGCCGAGAAGCTCGGCGCTGCAGATCACCGCGGCATGGTCGATTGCGCGCGCCATCGCGTCGCCCGCGACGGCATCCGAGGCGACCATGCGATCGCGCGGGAGCACGACGTCGTTCAACTCCAGCGTGGCGAAGTGGCGACCGTCGGCGAGCGGTTCGAGCGATACGGCGACGCCGGGAATGCCGCGCTCGACCCAGAACAGCGCCAAACCCGGCTCTGTGGCGGCCGACACCACGAACGCATCGGCGCCCGCGGCACCCGCCACGAAGCGCTTGGTGCCGGTGACCCGCCACCCGCCCTCGAACGGCGCGGCCCTGGTGCCAACCTTTGCCGCGTCGAGCTCGCCCGCATGCTCCTGCCACGCAAGCACCGGCAGCACGCTGCCGTCGGCGACGCGCGGCAGGTATTCGCGCTTGAATTCCTCGTTATCGCCGCCCAGGAGTGCCTCGACCGCCAGCACCGCAACCGCGGTATACGGCTCGGGCGCGAGTCCACGCGCCAGCCCCTCCGCGATCACTGCCGCCTCCGCCAGCCCGAGCCCGAGCCCTCCGTGCTGCTCCGGCACCAGAGCGCCGAGCCAGCCGAGCTCGGCCATGGTCCGCCACACCGTGCGGTCGTATTCGGCCGGATCCCCGCGCAGGCGCCGTACCCGCCCGATGTCGCCCGAGCGCGCGACAAAATCGGCCACGCTGGCGCGCAGCAGCTCTCGTTCGCCCGCAGTTGCGGCTTCGGTCTGCGAAATACCCATCATCCGCTATTTCCCGCAGCCGCCATGGCGCCGCCGCGCCAGGCCTGGCCGCCGTGCACAGCGCTTCATTTGATGCATACCGCGCGCACTTCCTGCATGTCGGTGAGCCCCTGCAGCACTTTCTCGATGCCGTCCTGCCGCAACGTGCGCATATTCTCGTCCAGCGCGGTGGCGAGGATGGCCGCGGCAGGCGCGCGCTCGATGATCTTCTTCTTGACCGCCGGGGTAGCGACCAGCAGCTCGTGCAGCCCGATCCGGCCGCGGTAGCCGGTGTCACGGCACGCCTCGCAACCGGTAGGCTGATAAATGAGAAACTGCCCGTTGCCGTAAGCGTAGTTCTTTCTCCATTCGCCATAAACGAGGTCCTGGGCCGCCTTGGGGTCGCCCTTGAACCGATCGGCGTTCTTCAACTCGCCGCAGTATTCGTCGAGCATCAACAGCACTTGCTCCTGCGTGCCCACGCGCGGCTTCTTGCATTTGACGCACAGCCGGCGAGCAAGGCGCTGCGCCATGATCCCCAGCAGCGCTTCGGCAAAGTTGTACGGGTCCATCCCCATGTCGAGCAGGCGCTGAATGCTCTCCGGGGCGCTGTTGGTATGCAGCGTTGCGAGCACCAAGTGCCCGGTAAGCGATGCCTCGATGCCGATGGCCGCCGTTTCCCTGTCGCGCATCTCGCCCACCATGATGACGTCGGGATCGGCGCGCAGGAAGGCGCGCATCGCGCGGGCGAAGGTGAGCTCGGTCCTCGGATTGATCTGCACCTGCCGCAAATCCTCCTGCGTGATCTCGACCGGGTCCTCGGCCGTCCAGATCTTGGTCTCCGGGGTGTTGAGGTGTCCCAGCACCGAATGCATCGTCGTCGTCTTGCCGGAACCGGTGGGCCCGCATACGAGAAACAGGCCATGCGGCTCGGCCATCAAGGTCTTCACGGCGGCAAGGTTGCGGGGCTGCAACCCGAGCTCGTCGATCGGCACCGGCTTGCCGGCCCGGAGCAGCCGCAGCACGACATCCTCCTTGCCGCTCGCCGTGGGGATGGTTGCCACGCGCAGCTCGAGCTCGGTCCCGGGATGGAAGTGCTGGAAGATGATCTTGCCGTCCTGCGGCTCCCTGCGGTTCGAGATGTCGAGATTGGCCATGATCTTCAGGCGGGCGACTACCTTCGCGTGGTGGCTTGCCGGCAATTCGACGTAATCCGTCAGCAGCCCGTCCACCCGAAACCGGATGCGCGTCTTGCGGGTGCCCTGGCGCGGCTCGATGTGAATGTCGGAGGCGCCCATGCCGTGCGCGTCGAGGATGAACTTGTTTACCATCTGCACGGTGACGCTGTCCGGCTCGACTCTCTCATCAGCGCCTTCGCGCGGCAGCTCCGCGGCCTCGCTGTCCAGCATTCTCCGGATAATGGCGTCAACCGAGGCGGGCGTATCCTCGCCGCTGTAGGAATGCTCGACTGTCGCGGCGAAGTCGCGCGCCGTGCACACGCGATATTCGACCTGCTTGCGGGCGAAGACCTGGTTGACGATCTGCGAGCTCATGACCCGCTCCGGGCTGGGGGTCATCACCGCCAGCCGCGTCTCGTCCTCCTCGATCGGCACCCATTCCTCGCTCAACAGGAAGCTGCGCTTGAGCCTGCGCAGGGCCGTCGCCGGCCGCGGCCGGTCCGGGCGATACGGCTCGTAGGGCAGGCCATAGTACTGGGACAGCGCGCGCCCGAGCGCCGCCTCACTCACTTGGAATTCGCTGATCAGTATCTGTTCGAGGCCGACGCTCTTGCGTCGTGCAAGCCGGATTGCAAGATCCAGTTCGGCGGCGGCCATCACGCCGTCGATGACCAGGTGGTCGTACTTGCTCTTTGCGGCCGGCCGCTGCCGTGGATCGCGGCGCGTCAGCGCCTCGGCCAACGTGTCGCAAAGCGCCGTAATACCATCCTCCGCCGCCCGCGGAAACGGCCGGCCGGACTTGGTGTTGATGAGCTGCACGACGCCGAGTACCTCGTTTGCGCCAGAATTCACCACTATCGGCGCAGCCAGCATCTGCTGCGTTGCGTAGCCCGTATCGTCGTCTATCGCCTTGTGGAAGTAGACGGGCGGTTCGAATGCGCGCAACTCGTCCTCGTCATAGGCGTTCTTGATATTGACGACGGTTTTGTGGTGTGCCACGTAGCTGGCGACACTGTAGTCAGATGAGACCGGGAGCCGCAGCTCGGCGCGGGAATCAAGGCCGGTCTGCAGCTTGGACACGATCATCGCCCTGTCGTAGCTCAGCAGATAGATGGTGAGCCGGTCGGCCTCAAACACCTCGCACACTTCATCGCTGATGTCGCCCAGGATGCGGTCGACGTGGGGCGCTGCACGGATCTTGGCTCTGACCGCCTCAAGCTTCTTCGCGAATGCCGGCTCGGCGCCCATCAGGCAAGTTCCTCAAGCTGATCGCTGCGATTCGGTGGTCTTGACAATCCGGAAACGGCGGTGCGAGAGATACCCCGCGACCGTCCCGGATGAAGCTCAATGCATGTGCCGCCGCTTGTGCGCTATGCGCCCGGACTGCACCGGAACCCCCGGCACGCCGGGCGATGCCGGGAAACGAGTGGTGGAGTGGAGGAGGATCGAACTCCCGACCTTCGCATTGCGAACGCGACGCTCTCCCAGCTGAGCTACCACCCCACGGAGAGGGGCGTATTCTACCCTCCCGGCCGCGGGACGACAATTCCGGGAGGGTCTGCCGCAGCCCTAACTTATAATTGCGCGCGCTCCGCCCACTCCGGAAAATTGCTATGGACATCAAAGCGCCGTACGGCGCTCAGGAAATCATCCCCCTCACCAAGACCCACCGCGTCGCTCTGCCGGACACGCGCAAGCCGCCGCCGGCCTTCCGTGGCCTCAACGCGCTGCCGGCCAGGAAGCCAAAGGAACTGGCGCAGAGCGCGGTGCTCGCCCAGATCTACGCGCACATCATGTCGCTCGCCGACGTCGGGCGCCTGCTCGACCGCCGCGCGGTGTCCAACCGGGCGACCGCGGCGAAGACCCGCTAACGCGCTGGGCCGCGGCGGCGATAGGACCACGCGAGCATCGCGCCCCCCGCGACGATCATGGGCAGCGACAGCCACTGCCCCAGCGAAAGCCCAAGCGCGAGCAACCCGAGAAAACTGTCCGGCTCGCGCGTGTACTCGACCACGAAGCGGAACCCGCCGTATCCCAGCAGGAACACGGCGGACACCGCGCCGCGCGGCCGCGGCTTCGTCGAGAACCACCACAGCACGGCAAACAGCACCACGCCTTCGAGCGCGAATTCGTAGAGCTGCGAGGGGTGCCGCGGCAGCCGGTCGACGTTGGGAAACACCATCGCCCATGGCACCTCGGCCGGCCTTCCCCACAGTTCCGCGTTGATGAAATTGCCCAGCCGGCCCGCCCCGAGGCCGAGCGGGACCAGCGGGGCGATGAAGTCGGTGATCGCCAGCCAGTCCTGGCGGCGGCTCCAGGCAAACCACGCCATCGCGACCACGACACCGATGAAGCCGCCGTGAAAGGACATGCCGCCCTCCCAGACATAGAGCACCTTCCACGGCGCGGCAAGATAGTCGCCGAACTTGTAGAACAGCACGTAGCCCAGCCGGCCGCCGATGATGGTGCCGAGGATGCCGTAGAACAGCGCGTCGTCGAGATCCTTCTCGCGCCACACCCCGCCGGGATTCGACCGGATGCGGTGGCGCCCGGCCGCCCAGAGCAGCGCGAAGCCGACGAGATACATCAACCCGTACCAGCGCACGGCGAGCGGCCCGAGCTGGATCGCAACCGGGTCGAACTGGGGGTGATTGATCATTCGGGAACGTGGCGGGATGCGTTAGAATAAATTGATTATACGTGCATCCCGCCGGCGGAGATTTGCCATGCCACTCAACAAACGCAGCCAGCTGATCACCAAGGGCGTCGCGCGCTCGCCCAACCGGGCGATGCTTCGCGCCGTCGGCTTCGGCGATGGTGACTTCGACAAGCCGATCGTCGGCGTCGCCAACGGTCACTCGACGATGAATCCGTGCAATGCCGGCATCCAGCCGCTGGTCGACCGCGCGATTGCCGCGCTGAAGGAGGCCGGCGCCATGCCCCAGGTCTTCGGCGTGCCCACGGTCACCGACGGCATCGGCATGGGGACCGAGGCCATGAAATACTCGCTGGTCTCGCGCGAGGTGATCGCCGACTGCATCGAGACCGCGGTCAACGGCCAGGCGATGGACGGCGTGCTGGTGTGCGGCGGTTGCGACAAGAACATGCCCGGCGGGCTGATCGCGATGCTGCGCATGAACGTGCCAGGCATTTACGTCTACGCCGGCACCATCAAGCCCGGCAAGTGGAAGGGGCAGGATCTCACCATCGTCAGCGCCTTCGAAGCGGTCGGCGCCTACGCCGCGGGAAAGATGAGCGAAGAGGATTTCGTCGGCATCGAAAAGCACGCGTGCCCCTCCGTCGGCGCCTGCGGCGGCATGTATACCGCCAATACCATGTCCTCGTCCTTCGAGGCGCTCGGCATGAGCCTGCTTGGCTCATCGCAGATGGCCTCGCCCGATCCGGAGAAGGCAGATTCCGCCGCACAGTCCGCGCGCGTGCTGGTGAATGCCGTGCGCAACGACATCAAGCCGCGCGACATCGTCACGCGCAAGTCGATCGAGAACGCGGTGGCGCTCATCATGGCGACCGGCGGCTCGACCAATGCGGTGCTGCATTACCTCGCGATCGCGCACGCCGCGGGCGTGAGATGGACGATCGACGATTTCGAGCGCATGCGCAAGAAGGTGCCGGTGCTGTGCGATCTCAAGCCGTCGGGCCGCTACGTGGCGGTCGACTTCCACCGCGCCGGCGGCGTGCCGCAGGTGCTCAAGATGCTGCTCAAGCAGGGGCTGCTTCACGGCGACTGCGTCACCGTCACCGGCCGCACGCTGGCCGCCGAGTTGAAGGACGTGCCCGATGCGCCGCGCGCCGACCAGGACGTTATCCGGCCGTGGGGGAAACCGCTCTATCCGCACGGGCACCTGGCGATCCTCAAGGGCAACCTTGCGCCCGAGGGCTGCGTCGCCAAGATCACCGGATTGAAGTCGCCGAAGATCACCGGGCCGGCGCGCGTGTTCAATTCGGAGAACGAGTGCATGAAGGCGATCATGGCGAAGAAGATCAAGGCGGGCGACGTCATCGTCATCCGCTACGAGGGTCCCAAGGGCGGGCCCGGCATGCAGGAGATGCTGGCGCCCACAGGCGCGCTGATCGGCCAGGGGCTCGGCGAGTCGGTCGGGCTCATCACCGACGGACGTTTCTCCGGCGGCACCTGGGGCATGGTCGTGGGCCATGTCGCACCGGAGGCCTTCGTCGGCGGGCCAATTGCCCTGGTCAAGAACGGCGACTCGATCACCATCGACGCCGTCAAGCGCGTGGTCCAGCTCAACGTGCCGGCGAAGGAGCTCGCGGCGCGGAAGAAGAAGTGGAAGCAGCCCAAGCCGCGCTACACGCGTGGCGCGCTGGCGAAATTCACGCGCCTGGTCTCGACCTCGAGCAAGGGCGCCGTCACGGACTGAGCGGGCGCCGGGCAAACCGGCCATGGCTTCCCCGCAGGTCCAGGTCCTGCTCGCCCAGGCATCCGCGGCGCAAGAGGCCCTGCTTGCGCGCGCGCTCACTTCGCAGGGAATCCCGAACACGGTAGTCCCGCCGTACGCGCACCTCGAAACCGAGGTCTCGCGCGCGGCCCGGGCGCAACCGGAGCGCCTGCTTCTCGTCGCCGACCTCGCCGTGCTCGGCGAGCTGGGAACGTCGCTTGCGGCACGCTGCGAGTGGCTGGGCGGGATTCGCGGCGCGCGGCTGATTGCGACCTGCGGCAGCCAGCTTGCGGTCCAGCCGCAGGAACGGGCGTGGGCGCGCGCTTGCGGCGCGCTCGATTTGCTGCCCGGCGCAAGCGATATCGATCGCAGCCATCACCTGCTGCCGGTGCTCACCGCGCTGCTCGCCGCCCTCGATCATGGGCCGCCGGATGAAGTCGCGCTGGACCGCGCGCTTGCCGCGCCGGGCGGCCGGCGCCTGGCGCCGTCCCCGGCAGACGACGCCTGCGCCAAGCTCGCGCGGCTCGCGGCGCTCGGCGTCCCGGCGCCGGAACTGGTGGCGGCCATGCAGGGCCCGGATGGGGTCAAGATCGAGGAGCGGACCTACCACCTGATTCGCTATCCCGAGTGTTTCGTCGGCAACGAGACGGTCGACTGGATGATGCGCTACCGGGGACTCCAGCGCGAGGCGGCCGTCGAGGCCGGCGGGCTTCTCCTCGACCTCGGACTGATCTACCACGTTGCGCGCGAGCAGCCCTTTGCCGACGGGCATTTCTTTTACCGCTTTCCGGCGCGGCTCGACCACATTGACCTCGCCACACTGCTGCAGCGTTTTCGGAGCCGGACCGGGGTCGCGATCAAGGACCGCGCCTACCACGGTGTAACCTACCCGCGGTGTTTCGTCGGCGCCGAGGCCGTAGCCTGGCTGCAATCCGGGGGCGGGCTTACCGAGAATCAGGCCTTGACCCTGGGACAGCGCCTGATCGATCTCTCCCTCATTCGCCACGTGACGAACGAGCATCCTTTCAAGGACGGCAATTTCTTCTACCGTTTCCGCGCCGACGAGGGCCGCGCATGAGGCCGCGCACGAGCACGGCCAAGCGGTTAGAATACGCGCCCTGACGGGCCGGCCGGGCCCCGCGTCGAAAGGAGACCGATGATGAGGGAATTCTGCGTCCGCGTCGTACAGGCGCGGTGGTTCGAGCCGCTGATGATCGGGCTCATCGTGTTCAACGGGGTTCTGATCGGCCTCGAGACCTCGGCCTCGATCGAGGCGCGTTACGGCTCGCTGCTGCATTTCGGCAACGACCTCATCCTCACCGTATTCATTATCGAGGCCGCGTTCAAGATCATTGCCGTCGCGCCGCGATTCTCGCGCTACTTCGGCAATGGCTGGAACCTGTTCGACTTCTCCATCGTCGTGCTGTCGCTCATTCCGGCAACCGGCGACTTCGCGCTGGTCGCGCGCCTGGTGCGCGTGCTGCGCGTGCTGCGCCTCATCTCGACCGTGCCGCAGCTGCGGCTGATCGTCTCGACGCTGGTGCGCTCGATCCCGGGCATGGGTCACGTCCTGCTGCTGCTGAGCGTGCTGTTCTACATTTACGGCATCATCGGCTTCCACCTGTTCCGCGAGCCGGATCCCGAGCACTGGGGCACGCTCGGTGCCGCACTGCTGACGCTGTTCCAGCTGGTCACGCTCGACGACTGGTTCAACATCCTCGCCAAGGCGCGCGAGGCGCACGGCTGGGCGTGGATCTACTTCGTGAGCTTCATCGTCATCGGCACGTTCGTGGTCATGAACCTGTTTATTGCCATCGTTATCAACAACCTCCAGGACAGCAAGCTGCACCAGCTGGAAGAGCTGCGGGCCGCGCCGAGCCGCCAGGAAATACTCGCCGAGCTCGAGCGCACGCGCCATGCGCTCACCCAGCTGGAAGCCAAGCTAGGCGCCCTGCCGGACGCGGCGCCCGCGGCACCCGGCCGAGAAAAAGTCCACACGCCGGCGACCTGACCGTTTGACGGAGGCGGCCAGTTTTGACTAAGCTGGCGCGAGCCGGTCCGGTGAGCCGCGACCAGGGGACGGACCGGCCGCGTTCAAACTTACATTGACGGAGGTCCGATGAATACCTTGAATCGTTGCATCGCACGGGTGCTGGTGGTGTGCGTGCTGGGAGCGGGACTGCCGCTGCCGGCAAGCGCCGGCATCGTCACCACCGATCAGGTCGCGGCCAGCACCGAGCATGATCGGGTGAAAAGCTTCCTCGATCGCGCCGACGTCCGCGCCCAGCTCGAGGCGCTCGGCGTGGACACCAAAGCCGCACGTGAGCGTGTCGACGCCCTGACGAACGACGAAGCCAAGGAACTCGCCGCGAAGATCGATAAGCTGCCTGCCGGCGGCTTCGTCGGCGCGCTGGTCTTCATTTTCGTCCTGCTGCTCGTCACCGACCTGCTCGGGCTCACCAAGGTCTTCCCGTTCACGCGCTCCGTGCGCTAGAGCGGTGCTGCAACGCCTCAAGGCCCTCGCCGCGGCGGGGGCCTTGCTTCTTCTGGCGCTCGTCACCGGGGGGTGCGCGACGCCGCAGGTCGCGGCGCTGCTCGCGGAGCCGCCGCCCGCGCTGCCTGAACGCGCGGAGCTCACCACGACGCCGTTCTACCCGCAGGAACGGGATGACTTTCTCTGCGGCCCGAACACGCTCGCGACGATCCTCGAGCACGCGGGAACGCCGGTCGCGCGCGCGGCGCTGGAGCAGCAGGTTTACCTGCCCGGGCGCAAGGGCGCGCTACAGGCCGAGATGCTGGCCGCCGTGCGGCGGCAGGGGCTTGTCGCCTACCGGCTCGCACCGCAGCTCGCGGACGTGCTGCGCGAGATTGCGGCGGGCACTCCGGTCCTGGTTCTGATGAACCTCACTTTCGACTTCGCGCCCACCTGGCATTACGCGGTCGCAATCGGCTACGACCGCGCGCGCGAGGAGATCGTGCTGCGCTCAGGCGAGACCTACCGCCTCACGATGACGCTCAGCAACTTCGAGCGCACGTGGGCGCGCAGCGAGCACTGGGCGATGGTTGCACTGCCGCCGAGGCGGCTGCCCGACACCGCCGCAGAAGACTCTTATGTGTCCGCAGCAGTCGCGCTCGAGCGCGTCGCGCCCCAGGCCGCGCGCGAGGCCTATGCCTCTGCCCTCGTGCGCTGGGAACGGAACCTGCTCGCGCTGATCGGCCTGGGCAACACCGCGTACGGCATGAAAGATCTCGCGGCAGCCGAAGCAGCCTACCGGCGTGCCACGCGGGAGCATCCCGACGCTGCCGACGCCTGGAACAATCTGGCGCAGACGCTGCTCGAGCTGGGCCGCAAGGACGAGGCGCTGGCCGCGGGACACCGCGCCGTTGCTTTGGCCGGACCCCGGCTCGCCACCTACCGCGCGACGCTGAGAGCCATCATCGAAGCGCCTTAGAGCCCGTAAGACGCAGGAGCAAGACCCCACCGGCAAGATCTCGATACCCCTCGAGGGGTACGCCAAGAACGCCAAGCAATTGCCACCAGGAGGGCAGAGCAGAATAGAGAGGATTTTTCGGCTCGCACTTGTTCGCGGTTCTTCTTTTTCTATTTCGGTTCTTCCTGGCGTCTTGGCGGTACGTTTCTCTTCCTGTTGCCAGCTCCTAGAACGGCAGCAGTCCGGTCAGGCTCAGGACGATGAGGGTGATCGCCACTGGCGCGACATACCGCACGACGAGCCGCCAAAGGCCGAACCAGCCGGCGCCGAGCTGGAGCTCTTCGGCCGCGCTCGACCGCCGCATCACCCAGCCGGCGAATACCACCATCAGCAGCCCGCCGAGCGGCAGCATGATGTTGCTGGTCAGGTAGTCGAGGAAGTCGAACAGGCCAAGCCCGAAGAGGCGGAACGCCTGCCAGTGATTGAACGACAGCGCGGCGGCGCATCCGAGCAGCCACACGGCACCACCCAGGGCGAAGCTTGCCCGCGCGCGACCGAGTGCCGTGCGCTCGCAGATCCAGGAGACCCCCGGCTCCATCAGCGAAATCGAGCTCGTCCAGGCGGCGAACGTCAGCAGCGCGAAAAACAGGCTCCCGGCAAGCGCGCCGCCCGGCATGCTGCCGAAGGCGATCGGTAGCGTCTGCATCACGAGCCCGGGTCCGGCCGCCGGCGCGAGCCCGTGCGCAAACACGATCGAGAAGATCGCCAGGCCGGCGAGCAGCGCGATCCCGGTGTCGGCGGCCGCCACGGCCAGTGTCGTACGCAGGATAGACACGTCGCGCTCGAGGTACGACCCGTACGCCATGATCGCGCCCATGCCGAGGCTCAACGTGAAAAACGCCTGGCCCAGCGCCGCCACCACGATCCCCGGGGTTATCCTGCTGAAGTCGGCGGCGAACAGGAACGCTGCCGCATGGCCGAGCTGGCCGGACGCTGCGCCGTAGCCGAGCAGTATGATCACGATCAGGAGCAGCATCGGCATGAGGATCTTGTTGGCGCGCTCAAGTCCGCCGCTGACGCCAAGGGCCACCACACCGACGGTCATCAGGATGAAAACGCTGTGCCATCCGATGAGCCGGACCGGATCGGCCAGGAACGCGCCGAAGCGCGCCTGCGCCTCTCCGGCGTCGATGCCGGCGAAGCCGCCACCGAGGCTGCGCACGAAGTAGTCGAGCATCCAGCCGGCCACCACGCTGTAGAACGACAGGATGAGCCCGCCCGCGGCGACGCCCAGCACGCCGACCACGCGCCACCATGGCGAGGCGCCGGCTTCACGCGCGTGCCACGCCATCGCGTCGACCGGGTTACGCTGCGCGCGCCGGCCGAGCATGATCTCGGTCATCATCAGCGGCAGGCCGAGAAGCGCGATGCAGACAAGGTACACCAGCACGAATGCGCCGCCGCCGTTGGTGCCAGCCATGTACGGAAATTTCCAGACGTTGCCGAGCCCGATCGCGGAGCCGGCGGTCACGACCACGAAGGCCCAGCGGCTCGACCAGTGGCTGCGCGGTGCTTGCGGGTTATTGCCCATGTTGCAATCGCGGGATTGTAGTGCTATTCATGGCCGGTATTATTATCGCTCACAAACTCCCGCGCGCCACGCCGGGCGCGGCGCCCGGGATCCCATCCGCCATGCCCAACCGACTCGCGCACGAAACCAGCCCGTACTTGCAGCAGCACGCGGACAATCCCGTCGACTGGCACCCGTGGGGCGAGGAGGCGCTCGCGCTCGCGCGCGAGCAGGACAAGCCGATCCTGCTGTCGGTCGGATACTCGGCGTGCCACTGGTGCCACGTGATGGCGCATGAGTCGTTCGAGGACCCCGAAGTGGCTGCGGAAATGAACCGCCAATTCGTCAACGTCAAGGTCGACCGCGAAGATCGCCCGGACCTCGACCAGATCTATCAGACCGCGCACGCGATGCTGACACAGCGCAGCGGCGGCTGGCCGCTCACGATGTTTCTCATGCCCGACGGCACGCCGTTCTTCGGCGGCACCTATTTTCCCAAGCAGCCGCGCTACGGCATGGCCGGGTTCGTTGACCTGCTGCCGCGCATCGCCGATGCGTACCGCAGCAAGCGCGAAGAGATCGCGAAGCAGAACAGCGCGCTTCTCGACGCGTTCTCGCGCACGCTGCCGGCGCCGCAGGACGGGCGCGAGCTCAAGCGCGGGCCGATCGACGCGGCGGTGCGCGAGCTGGCGCAGGTTTTCGACGACGTGCACGGCGGGATCGGCCACGCGCCGAAGTTTCCGCACCCGAGCGAACTCGCGTTCTGCCTGCGGCGGCACGCCGTCGACGGGGGCGAGATCGCGCTTGCCATCGCGCGGCTTACCCTCGCCAAGATGGCCGAGGGCGGCATCTACGACCAGCTCGGCGGCGGCTTCTGCCGCTACAGCGTGGACCAGTTCTGGACCATCCCGCATTTCGAGAAGATGCTCTACGACAACGGGCCGCTGCTCGCGCTCTACGCCGACGCGTGGCTCGCCACCGGCAACCAGGCATTTTCCGCCGTGACCGCCGACAGTGCGGCGTGGGCGATGCGCGAGATGCAGGCGCCCGAGGGCGGCTACTACTCGTCGTACGACGCCGATTCCGAGCACGAAGAAGGCAAGTTCTACGTGTGGACCCCGGCACAAGTGCAAGCACTGCTCGACCCGGATGAGTACGCGGTGCTAGCCCCGCACTACGGCCTCGACGGCGCGGCAAATTTCGAGGAGCGGTATTGGCACCTGCGCGTTGAGAGGCCGCTCGCCGCGGTGGCGCGGCAACTCGGGCGCCCCCTCGAAGCGTGCGAAGCGCGCCTCGCCAGCGGCCGCGCAAAACTCCGAGCAGCGCGCGCGAAACGCGTGTGGCCGGGCCGCGACGAAAAGATCCTCGTGAGCTGGAACGCGCTGATGATCCGCGGCATGGCGCGCGCCGGGCGCGTGTTCGCTGAGCACGAATGGCTTGCTTCGGCGCAACGCGCGACCGACTTCATCCGCCGCGCCTTGTGGCGTGACGGCCGGCTGCTCGCCACCTACAAGGACGGAAAGGCGCACCTCAATGCCTACCTCGACGATCACGCGTTTCTGCTCGATGCGCTGATCGAGCTGATGCAGGCGCGGTTCCGCGCCGCCGATCTCGCCTTCGCCCGCGAGATTGCCGATTTGCTGCTCGCCCAGTTCGAGGACCGGGAGCACGGCGGGTTCTTTTTCACCAGCCACGATCACGAGAAGCTCATCCACCGCGCGAAGCCCGCGCCCGACGGCGCGATGCCTTCGGGCAACGGTATCGCGGCGTTCGCGCTGCAACGGCTCGGCCACATCGTCGGCGAGCCGCGTTACCTCGACGCGGCAGAGCGCACGCTCAAGCTGTTCTATCCCGCCCTCGAACGCAACCCCAGCGCCTTCGTCAGCCTGGTGTCGGCGCTGGAAGAGTGGCTCGCACCGCCCCAGATCGTCATTCTGCGCGGTCCCGAGCCGGCGCTCGCCGATTGGCGCCGCGCGCTCGATGCGCTGTATCTGCCGGCGACGCTGACTCTCGCACTGCCCGCAGGCGAGCCGGCACTGCCGGGGCCGCTCGACAAGCCGCATCCCGCGCCGGGCGCAGCCGCAGCCGATGCCACGGCCTGGGTGTGCCGCGGCACGAGTTGCCTGCCGCCGATTACCGACCGCGGCGCCCTGATTCAGACGGTAGCGGGCGCGGAGCGCGCCACACGCACGCCGCCCGTGACGAGGTAACATACGGCCTCGGCTCTGGCGCGTGTTGTTGCTCCGGCGATCCCGGGAGAGCTGGCGGCGGTGGAACATTATCCATATACAACCATGGCTTATAGAAGGGGGGCTGGCATGAATCGCAGATCGTTGCTGAGCGCGGCTGGCGCGCTGGTGGTCGCTTTGATCCTTACCGCTTGCGGCAAGGAGGCGCCGGCGCCGAAGCCGGCGGCACCGCAGGCGGCGGCACCGAAGCCCGCACCGGAGGCCGTGACCGTCAAGATCGGGTCGGCATCACCGCTCACCGGGCCGCAGGCGCACATCGGCCTCGATATCCGGAACGGCGCCCAGCTCGCCATCGATGACCTCAACGCCGCGGGCATCGAGGTCGGCGGCAAGAAGATCAAGTTCGAGCTGATCGCCGAGGATGACGAAGCCAACCCGACCAAGGCGACGACAGTCGCGCAAAAGCTGGTCGATGCCAAGGTTGCCGCGGTCGTGGGCCACTTCAACTCCGGGGCGTCGATCCCGGCATCGAAGATCTACTCCGACGCCGGCGTACCGCAGATTTCCCCCTCCTCGACCAATCCGAAGTACACGCAGCAAGGCTTCAAGACCACCTTCCGCGTTGTGGCGCACGATGATCAGCAGGGACCGACGCTCGCCCGTTTCGCGCTAAGCAAGCTGAAAGCCAAGACGATCGCCGTGATCGACGACAGCACGGCGTACGGGCAGGGGCTCGCCGATGCCTTCGAGGCGACCGCCAAAGCGGCCGGCGCCAAGATCGTGGCGCGCGAGCACACCACGGACAAGGACACCGACTTCACGGCGATCCTGACCAAGATCAAGGGCCGCAAGCCCGATCTCATCATGTTCGGCGGCATCGATCCGCAGGCCGGCCCGATGGTGAAGCAGATGACCGCGCTCGGCATCAAGGCGAAGTACATCGGCGGCGACGGCATCCAGACGCCGAACTTCATCAAGATCGCTGGAGACACGGGCGAGGGCGTGATGGCGTCGATGCCCGGCCTGCCGAAGGAGCAGATGCCCGGCGGCAAGGAATTCGTGACACGCTACAAGACCAAGTTCAACGTAGAGGTGGAGCTGTTCGCGCCGATGGCGTACGATGCGGTAATGGTCTTCGCCGAGGCGATGAAGCGCGCCGGCTCGACCGAGCCCGCCAAGTTCCTGCCCGAGCTCGGCAAGACGGATCACCGGGGAATCATCGGTCCGATCGCTTTCGATAACAAGGGCGACCTGCGCAACGGCCCGATCACGGTCTACGTGGTCAAGGGTGGCAAGTGGGAGGCGCTCGAAACCGTGACGCCGGGCGGTGCCGCGCCGGCCGCCGGCAAACAGTGACGGCGGGCGCCTGACCGCAACCCCAACCGTTCTTTCGCGCGAAAGACGGCACCCGCGGGGTGCCGTTTTCGTGTCGCGGGCAAGGGCCGACCGGAGGCCCTTTCCTGTTCTGGTGTCGGTGCCGCGCGCAGGGCCAGGAGACGGCTGAGCATGGACATCTTCCTGCAGCAGATCATCAACGGCCTGGTGCTGGGCAGCATCTACGCCCTGGTCGCCCTGGGCTACACCATGGTCTACGGGATACTGGGGCTGATCAACTTCGCCCACGGCGACATCGTCATGGTCGGCGCGCTGGTTGCCCTCACGGTGGCGCAAGCGCTAGCGGGCAGCGGGCTGCCCGCGCCGCTGGTGCTCATGCTTGCCGCGTTGACCTCCATGACGGTGTGCGTGATGCTCGGGGTATCGATCGAGCGCGTTGCATACCGCCCGCTGCGGCGCGCGCCGCGGCTCGCCCCGCTCATCACCGCCATCGGCGTTTCGATCCTCCTCCAATACTCGGCCGCGCTGATCTGGGGCAAGCAGTATATTCCCATGCCCGAGCTCATCACCCCGCAGCGTATCGCGTTCGCGGGCGCCCACTTCACCGACCTGCAGGCGTTCATATTCGTCCTCGCCTGCGCGGTCATGGCCGGACTGCTCTGGTTCATCAAGCGCACGCTGATCGGCAAGGCGATGCGCGCGACCGAGCAGAACCCGGATGTCGCCGGGCTGATGGGAATCAACGTCAATCACGTCATTTCGTTCACCTTCCTGCTCGGCTCGGCGATCGGCGCGGTGGCCGGCGTCATGATCGTGCTCTACTACGGTCTCGGCCACTATTTCATGGGCTTCATGCTCGGCATGAAGGCGTTTACCGCGGCGGTGCTGGGCGGCATCGGCAATGTCGCGGGCGCGATGCTCGGCGGCATGCTGCTCGGCGTCATCGAGAGCCTTGCCGCGGGCTACATCGGCGATCTCACCGGCGGTGTGCTCGGCAGCAATTACCGGGACATCTTCGCGTTCCTGGTGCTCGTGCTGGTGCTCGTGCTGCGGCCCTCGGGGCTCATGGGGCAGCCGAGCGGCGAGAGGGCTTGAGAATGTCAGCCGAATTCTTGGCCTCGCCCCGCTTGCGCTGGGCAGTCTACCTGATCGCCGCCGCCTGCCTCATCGCCCTGCCGTTTGCGACCGACGCGGTGCTCGGCCGGGCGTGGGTGCGGATCATCGACGTCGCGCTGCTGTTCATCATGCTCGGGTTGGGGCTCAACATCGTCGTCGGGTACGCCGGCCTGCTCGACCTCGGCTACATCGCTTTCTTCGCGGTCGGCGCCTATGCCTACGCACTGCTCGCTTCGGCCCACTTCGACGTGCACTGGTCGTTTCTCGCGCTGCTGCCCGTGGGCGCGATGGTCGCCGCCGTGTTCGGGATCCTGCTCGGCGCGCCGACGCTGCGGCTGCGCGGCGACTATCTCGCGATCGTCACGCTGGGCTTCGGCGAGATCATCCGTATCTTTCTCAACAATCTGAACCGTCCGGTCAATATCACCAACGGGCCGCAGGGCATCACGCTGATCGATCCGCTGCAGGTGGCGGGTTTTGCCCTGAACAAGACATACACCATTGCCGGCCTGACGGTAGCGCCGGTACACAGCTACTATTTTGTCTTTCTGGCATGCGCGGCTGCCTCGATTTTCATCTCGATACGGCTCGAGGATTCGCGCATCGGCCGTGCCTGGATCGCGATCCGGGAAGACGAGCTCGCGGCCGGCGCGATGGGCATCAACACCCGCAACATCAAGCTGCTGGCATTTGCCATGGGTGCCACCTTCGGCGGTGTCGCGGGCGGATTGTTCGCCTCGTTCCAGGGTTTCATCAGCCCGGAGAGCTTCACGCTGCTCGACTCGATCATGGTGCTGTGTATGGTGGTGCTCGGCGGCATGGGCAATGTCTGGGGGGTGGTGCTGGGCGCCGTGCTCCTGACCACGCTGCCCGAGGCGCTGCGCTACGCCGGCCCGCTGCAGAAGGAACTGCTGGGGCGGATCTACATCGACCCCTCCGACCTGCGCATGCTGCTCTTCGGGCTCGCACTGGTTCTGATGATGCTGCTGCGCCCGGCGGGTCTGTTGCCGTCGACCACCCGCCGCCGCGAATTTGCGATAGACGAGGCGGATCCGGACCCGGCCGAGGGCGAGAATGCCGCCCGCTGATCCCGTGCTGCTCAACGCGCAGGCCGTGAGCAAGCGTTTCGGCGGCCTGACCGCGCTCGCCGAGGTATCGCTTGCGGTCCGTCGCGGCGAGATCTTCGGCTTGATCGGGCCCAACGGCGCCGGCAAGACAACCCTGTTCAACGTGCTCACCGGGCTGTACCAGCCCGACAGGGGCGAGTTCTACTTCAACGGCGCGCGCCTGAACGGGCTCAAGCCGCACCGGATCGCCGCGTGCGGCATCGCGCGGACGTTCCAGAACATCCGGTTGTTCGCGAACATGACGGCATTGGAGAATGTCATGGTGGGCCGCCACGTGCGGACCCGTGCCGGGGTGATTGGCGCAATCGTCCGCGACGGGCGGACCCGTGCGGAGGAGGACGCCATCGGGCGGCGCGCGATGGCGCTGCTCGACTACGTCGGCATCTCGGACCGCGCCGGCGAACTCGCGCGCCACCTGCCGTACGGCGGGCAGCGCCGCCTCGAGATTGCGCGGGCACTCGCCTCGGATCCGCTGCTGCTCGCGCTCGACGAACCGGCGGCCGGAATGAATGCGACCGAAACCGCCGCACTGAAAACACTGGTCGAGAAGGTCCGGGCCGACGGCGTGACGATCCTGCTGATCGAGCACGATGTCAGGCTGGTCATGGGATTATGCGACCGCGTTGCGGTGCTCGATTACGGCAGCAAGATCTGCGAAGGAACGCCGGCCGAGGTGCAGTGCAACCCCGCTGTCATCGAGGCCTACCTTGGCGGCACTGTTGCCTGAGGTGCTGAAATGAGTAGTTTTTCACGAATCGTCATCCGGCCGTGCTCGAAATCCACGGACTGAGGGTTTCCTACGGCGGCATCAACGCCGTCAAGGGGGTAGACCTTGCGGTGGCGGCCGGCGAGCGCGTTACCCTGATCGGCGCCAACGGCGCGGGGAAGACGACCACGCTCAAAGCGCTGGTTGGCCTGGTGCGGCCGGCGGCCGGCCGCATCCTCTATAATGGCCAGGACATTACGGGGCTGCCGGCGCACCGTCTAGTGCGGGAAGGGCTGGCGCTGGTGCCCGAAGGGCGCGGTGTTTTCGGCCGCTTGACGGTCGAGGAGAACCTTGCGATGGGCGCGTATGCACGCGCCGACCGCCCTCGCATCCGCGCCGACCGCGACCGCGTGTACGGGCTTTTCCCGCGCCTCGCCGAGCGGCGGCGGCAGGTCGCGGGCACGCTCTCCGGCGGCGAGCAGCAGATGCTGGCGATCGGGCGGGCATTGATGAGCCGGCCGCAATTGCTGCTGCTGGACGAGCCGAGCATGGGACTCGCGCCGATGATGGTGCAGAAGATCTTTGAGACAATTCGTGCGGTGTCTGCCGAGGGGGTGACTCTGCTGCTGGTCGAACAAAACGCGAAGCTCGCGCTGGAAATCTGCGGGCGCGGATATGTCATGGAAAGCGGATCGATCGCGCTCGCCGATACCGCTAGCGCGCTGCTGGGCAACCCACAGGTGAGGCACGCGTATCTTGGCGAGTGAACCCATTCAGGGCAAGCCGGGCGCGAACCTGCCCGCGATCCTGGCACAGTGGTCGCATCCTTCGCGCCCCGTGCGCGGCGTCATCGTCATCGTGGTCGCCGTCGTGCTCGCAGCAACCCTGGTTTTCCTCTACATCAAGACGCAGGGAGTCGATTTCAAGCGGCAGAACGAAGTGCTGGGTTACCTGCGCGAGCTGAAGGAAATCGACGCGCGGTGGGACGTCGAGGTGCTGCGCGTGCGAACCGAGGTCGCGGCGCCGTTGCCGCAGAGTGCCGCACTTGACCACGGCGCTGCCCTAGCGCGAATTCGGCGCGAGCTCACGGCGGCGGCTCAGGACGTTCGCAGCGCAGTGCTCCAGCGCAGCCTGCCTGACCTCAGCACGGCGCTCATCGAAAAAGCGGATCTCGTCGCCACATACAAGCGCGCCAACGCCCAGGCGCGCGCCCCGTTGGAGCGGGTGATGGGCGCGGAGACGGAGATCGCCGGCCTGGTGCGCGGCGCGTGGCAGGACTACACCGATCGCGAGCGGCTGGTTGCCGTCGAAAACGCCGTCACCCAGCTGCTCGCCGAATCGCAGGAGTACTTCTATTCTTCGGCTGACGGGCAGCGCAAGACGCTGCACGCATTGCTCGCCGACCTGCGCGATTCCGCGCCCAAGCTGCCCGCTGCGCTGCAGGCCGGGATCGCCCGGCTGGACAGCAATGTCCGCGAGCTGCTGGAAGCAAAGCCGGTCGAAGTCGAGATCGGCAACAAGCTCGCTTTTCTTACGGCGGGGCCGCGGATCGACAGCGTCACCAGCGCATTCAGCCGGGAGCTCGAAGACGCACTCTCCAGCCGCGAGCTCTACCGCATTTACCTGATCGCCTATTCCGGCTCGCTCCTGATGCTGATCGGTTACCTCGCATCGCGCCTGCTCGGCAGCTATCGCCTGCTCAACCAGGCCAATCTCGCGCTCAAGACGGCGAACGAGGGGCTCGAACAGCGGGTAGCCGAGCGCACCCGCGAGCTGACCGAGACGCTGGAGCAGCTCAAGGAATCCGAGACGCAACTCATCCAGAGCGAAAAGATGTCGTCCCTGGGCCAGATGGTGGCCGGCGTGGCGCACGAGATCAACACGCCGCTCGCCTACGTCAAGAACAGCCTGGGATCGGTAAAGAAGAATCTGCCGCAGCTCACCCTGCTTGCCGGAGAGGCGGAAAAGCTCCTGTTTCTGCTGCAGTCGGGTGCTGCGGACCCGCAGCAGCTCTCGCGCCAGTTTACGCTGGTGCAAACGCTGGTGAAACAACTCAAGCAGCATCAGGTGCTGGAGGAGCTGCAGGCGCTCATCGGCGACGGTCTGCACGGCATCGCGCAGATCTCGGACATCGTCATCAACCTCAAGGATTTCAGCCGGCTCGACCGCGAGCGGATCAGCAGCTACGATTTGAACGAGGGGCTGCAGAGCACGCTGCTGCTTGCCAAGCACGAGATCAAGCACGTCACGATCAAGAAGCAATTCGGCAAGATCCCGCCGGTCACGTGCTCACCCTCGCAGATCAACCAGGTGTTCCTCAATCTCATCACCAACGCCGCGCAAGCAGTGCAGCCCGGCGGCGGCAAGATCACCGTTACCACGCGCAGTGAAGGCGCCGACCGGGTGGCGGTCGACATCGAGGACAACGGCACCGGAATCCCGGCTGAGGTGCTGCCGAAGATTTTCGACCCGTTCTTCACCACCAAGAAAGTGGGCCAGGGCACCGGGCTCGGGCTGTCGATCGTGTACAAGATCGTCCACCAGCACGGCGGCGACATCCACGTCGAGTCCCAGGCCGGCGTTGGCAGCAAGTTCACAGTGGTGCTCCCGGTAACGCTGCCGGACAGCGCCGAGGTCACGACCCAGAATCACAGCCTCACCCCGCAGCCGCTATGACCCATCCAGCCAAGATCGGCAAGTACGAGATCCAGGGCACCCTCGGCAGAGGAGGGATGGGAACCGTGTACCGCGCATTCGACCCGGCAATCCAGCGCCCGGTCGCCATCAAGACCGTCATCAAGTCGGCGATGGATGCGGCCGACCTGCAGTACGCCCTCACGCGGTTCCGCCACGAGGCCCAGGCGGTTGGCCGGCTCACCCATTCGCGCATCGCCGCGATATTCGACTACGGTGAAGACGAGGACCTCGCCTACATCGTCATGGAGCTGGTCAACGGCCAGTCGCTGTTCCATCACCTGCAGAACAAGGCGAAGTTCGAGCTCGGCGAAATCGCCGAGATCGTTCGCCAGCTGCTCGACGGCCTGGGATACGCGCATAGCCAGGGCGTGATTCACCGCGACGTCAAACCGTCGAACATCCTCATCAACGACGACGGGCGCATCAAGATCACCGATTTCGGCATCGCCCGCCTCGACACGTCGACGCTCACCCAGGTCGGCGAGATCATGGGCTCGCCTGGTTACATGTCGCCCGAGCAGTTCGTCGGCACCGAAATCGACGAGCGCAGCGACATCTACTCGGTTGGCGTGATCGCCTACGAGCTGGTGACCCGGCGCAAGCCCTTCAGCGGCGGCAGCGTGGAAATCATGCGCCAGGTCTTGAACGAACGTCCCGAGAGCCCGTCGCAGTACAACCCCGCATTGTCCGCGCAGGTCGACTGGGCGGTGCTGAAGGCGCTGGCGAAGAAGCGCGAGGACCGCTTTCAGACGGCGGGCGAGTTCTCCGACGCCTTCACCAAGGCGATGGACGCGAGCATCCGAATCGCCGCGCGCGATGCGGCCGCCACCAACCTGGCCGATGCGCCGACGCAGCGTATCGACCCCAATTTGCTCAACGCCGCGCGCATGCTCGCCGCCCTGCCGGGTGACAAGACCTCGATTGCCAACGCGCCGACGCAGCCCGGAAGGTCGCTGGCGGCAGGTGCCCCGCCGGCGGCGGCTGAAGCGGTGACGACGACTACCACCGGCGGCGGCGGACACAAGGCACGCCTTCTGTTCGTCGACGATGAGGAGCGCATACTGAACGCGCTGCGCTCGCTGTTCCGGCACGATTATCGCGTTTTCACCGCGACCAACGGCCCGGAGGCGCTCGAGTTCGCCAAGAGGTTCAATCCGCACGTGGTGGTGAGCGATCAGCGCATGCCGGACATGCCGGGTGTTGATCTGCTGCGGGAAGTGCGGCAGATCGTCCCGCACAGCGTGCGGATCCTGCTCACCGGCTACTCGGATCTGGCGGCGATCGTCGGCTCGATCAACGACGGCGAGGTGTTCCGTTTCATCAGCAAACCCTGGGATAACCAGGAGATCCGCAAGATCATTGCCGAGGCGGCCGCAATCGCGCTTGAGCTGGCCGAGACCGCGGCCTCACCGCCCATTCTGCCCGAGCAACTGTCCACCGGCATCCTGGTCGTGGACCGCGGGCAGGAGATTTTCCGTGCCGTGAAAGAACTTTTCGGCACGACCTGTCCCGTATGCCACGCGGCCGATCTCGAGCAAGCGTTCGACGTGCTGAATCAGCAGGAGATCGCCGCAATTCTTGCCGACATCGAAAGCGGCGGCGACGAGGTCATCACCGCCTTCAAGCTGTTGAAGACACAGCACCCGGCGATTCTCACTATCGTGCTGACCGCCGCTCCGGATTCGGAACTGGTGATCGAGCTGATCAACCAGGCGCAGATCTTCCGGTTCCTGAACAAACCGGTGAATCTGAAGATGCTGAAACAGCATGTGCAGGCCGCACTCACGCGCTACCAGGCGTTCAAGAAGATGCCGCAGCTTACGCATCAGCGCCAGGTCGCCGCCGCGCAGGTGGACGAGACGCGCGCGGGGAGCCTGCGCGCCCGCATCGCCGCGCTGCGCAACTGGTTCAACCCGGGGAGCTAGAGGGCTTATCCCCTGATTGCAGATCGCCAGCAAGCTGGCTCCCACAGTATGTAGGAGGGGGCTTGCCCCCGATACGGGCCCGGCTCATTGACCGAATTCTTCGCCGGCCGAAGCCCAATCCCGGGCCACGAGAAATTCCTTGTACAACCGCTCCTCGGCACTCCCGGGCTCTGGCTTCCAGTCATAGCGCCAGGAAACCCGTGGCGGCAGCGACATCAGGATCGACTCGGTGCGGCCGCCCGATTGCAGCCCGAACAGCGTGCCTCGATCGTACACCAGGTTGAATTCCACGTACCGCCCGCGCCGGTAGGCCTGGAACGCACGCTCGCGCTCGCCGTACGGATGCGGTGAACGGCGCTCCGCAATGGGCAGGTATGCCGGCAGGAAATGATCGCCTACGCTGCGCGTGAGCGCGAAACATTCGGCAAAACCGGGCTGGTTGAGATCATCGAAGAAGATGCCGCCGATGCCGCGCGGCTCCCGCCGGTGCCTGATGTAGAAGTAGTCGTCGCACCAGCGCTTCATGCGCGGATAGTGGGCCTCGCCAAAAGGGGCGAGCGCATTCCGGCAACTGCGGTGAAAGTGCGCCGCATCCTCGACGAAGGGATAGTACGGCGTCAGGTCCATGCCGCCGCCGAACCACCACACCGGGTCCGCGCTGGGCCGCTCCGCGCTGAAGAAACGGACGTTCATATGCACGGTCGGCACGTAGGGATTGTGCGGGTGCAGAACGAGGGACACCCCAAGCGCCTGGAACGACCGGCCCTCGAGATCGGGCCGCGATGCCGACGCCGAGGGCGGCAACCCCGCGCCAAATACGTGGGAAAAGTTGACGCCGGCACGCTCGAACAGGTTGCCGTCCTCGATGAGCCGCGAGATGCCGCCGCCGCCCTGCGGGCGCTCCCATCTGTCGTGCACAAACGGCTTGCCGTCCAGCGCCTCGAGCCGCGCAACGATACTTTCCTGCAGGTCCAGGAAAGACTGCTTGACGGCGCCGTCATCCACCATCTGCGAAGACCGGCTCAGCCCCAGAAGGCGTCGCGCCCGCGCACGTAATTGCGCTGGGTCTGGGCGGGGTTGCGGTTGACGAACGCGCGGCCGGTCATCGGGTGCCCGAGGCTTCGTACCTCATGCTCGATCTCGAACAGATTGGCCCCGCTCTCGAGGTCGAAAATAGCTTCAAAGCGGTACTGGTGCGCATCGCTCTCCTCGGTGATGAGATCGCGCTGCCTCAGGAAGGTGTGGGGCCCGGAGAAATCCGCGACGTAAATCGCGATATGGTGCCCGTCATAGGCGGGAATCTCCGCCCCGGTCTCGCGGAAGAACAGCGTCTGGTCGCGCCCTACCGGCACCGACGCGCAGGCCTGGTCGATTGTGAGCCGGGCTTTGACGCCGAAGGCCGCCTCGTAGAAACGCGCGATGCCCGCGGCGGCGCCACGCTTGACCATGAACTCGACATACGGCATGCCGAGCCGCATCCCGCCGAACCGCGGATGCGGGGCGTAACAGCGCAACTGGTTGCCCCATGGACAGCGCGCCACGATGCAGCCCTCTTCCTCGGTGACAGAGAACCGCGTCTTGGCGAGTTTTTCCCGCACCGACGCGAGGCGCGTCCTGAGTGCCTCCAGATCGGGAACTACGATCCCGACGTGTCCGCGCAGCACCTGGGGCTCGCCGGTGGGGAGATGGAACTGCTGCCGGCCCAGATTCACCCACATGTTCTCGTCTCCGACCTGCAGGTACGGGTCGCGCGTGAAGCCCAGTCCGACAACGTAGAACAGCGTCGCCAGCCGCTGGTCGGGCACCGACACGTTCACATGCTCGAGAGCGACGATGTTGCCGGTATCTTCGGATGCGCGATCGAAAGCCTGGATCATCTCTTACACCTGTGAGAGGTCAAGACGGGTTACTTGCGGGCTGCCTGCAGCGCGCGGTAGCCAATGTCACGCCGCAGCTGCATCCCGTCGAAGCGGATCCGGTCTGCCACTTCGTAGGCCCGCCGCTGCGCGGTTCGCACATTATGGCCCAGCGCGGTCACCGTCAGCACGCGCCCGCCGCTCGCCACAACCTCGCCGTCCTTCAGCGCGGTGCCCGCGTGAAACACGTGATAGTCCTCGCCCGCGGCCGGCAAGCCGTGAATGACGTCGCCTTTGCGCGGCGAATGGGGATAGCCGTGCGCCGCCAGCACAACCCCGAGCGCAACGCGCGTGTCCCATTCCGCCTCCACCCGGTCGAGCCGCCCGTCCACGGCGTGCTCGATCAGCGGCACCAGGTCGCTCTTCAACCGCATCATGATCGGCTGGGCCTCCGGATCGCCCATGCGACAGTTGAATTCGAGCACCCGGATCCGTCCCTGCGCACCGATCATGAGTCCGGCGTAAAGAAAACCGAGGTACGGCGTTCCGTCTTTGTCCATACCGGCGATCGCCGGCTGCACCACCTCCCGCATCACCTTGGCGTGGATCGAGGGCGTCACGACCGGTGCCGGCGAATAAGCCCCCATGCCCCCGGTGTTGGGACCGCGGTCACCATCCTGAAGGCGCTTATGGTCCTGGCTGCTCGCGAGTGCCAGCGCATGCCGGCCGTCCGCCAGCACGATGAAGCTCGCCTCCTCGCCGTCCAGGAATTCCTCGATGACGACGCGTGCGCCGGCTGCACCCATCCGGTTCTCAACCAGCATCATGTCGATCGCGTCGTGGGCCTCCCGAATATCGGCGGCCACCACCACGCCTTTTCCGGCGGCGAGCCCGTCCGCCTTGATGACGATCGGCGCACCCTGCCGATCGACGTATGCATGGGCTTCCGCGGCGCTGGTGAAAGTCGCGAACGCCGCGCTGGGAATGCCGTGCCGCGCCATGAATTTCTTGGCGAAATCCTTCGAGCTCTCGAGTTGCGCGGCTTTGCGGGCAGGTCCGAAAATCTTCAATCCTGCGCCCTGGAACGCGTCGACGATGCCGTCGGCCAGCGGCGCCTCCGGCCCGACTACCGTGAGGGCAATCGGCTCGCGCCGTGCGAAATCAATGAGCTCGGGGATCGCGGTCAGCGCCACGTTGTTGATCCCTTCTTCGCGCGCGGTGCCGGCGTTGCCGGGCGCCACGAACACCCGGGACACCCGCGGCGATCGGGCGAGCTTCCACGCCAGCGCGTGCTCGCGACCTCCAGAACCGATGACGAGCAGTTTCATGGCCGAACAAAGTGAAATCAGTGGCGGAAGTGCCTGAAGCCGGTAAACACCATCGCGATGCCGTGCTCGTCGGCAGCCGCGATCACTTCCTCGTCTCTCAGGCTGCCGCCGGGCTGGATGATCGCCTTCGCGCCCGCGTCCGCCACCACATCGACGCCATCGCGGAACGGGAAAAACGCATCCGACGCCACGACCGACCCGGCTAGCGTCAGGCCGGCATTCGCCGCCTTGATCGAGGCGATGCGCGCCGAATCGACCCGGCTCATCTGGCCGGCGCCGACGCCTAGCGTGCGGCCGGCGCCGCAGAATACGATGGCGTTCGACCTCACGAATTTCGCGACGCGCCATGCAAACATGAGATCGGTCATCTGCTCCTCGCTCGGCTGCTGCCGCGTGACGACGCGCAACTGGTCGCGCGCGACGTTCACGTTATCGGGTGTCTGCACCAGGAGGCCGCCGCCGACGCGCTTGAGGTCAGAGGGATTCACGCCGGCAGCCAGCGGCACGACGAGAACCCGGATGTTGCTCTTCGCTGCGAACGCGGCTGCCGCACCGGCCGCCATCGCCGGCGCGATGACCACCTCGACGAATTGGCCCGCAACGGCCTGGGCGGTTGCCGCGTCGATTTCGCAGTTGAAGGCGATGATGCCGCCGAACGCCGATGTCGGGTCAGTCTTGAACGCGTTGCGGTACGCCTCGAGCGGGCCGGCGCCGATCGCCGCGCCGCAGGGATTCGCGTGCTTGATGATGACGCACGCCGGCTGCGCGAAGGTCTTCACGCACTCCCACGCCGCGTCGGCGTCGGCGATATTGTTGTACGACAGCTCTTTGCCCTGCAGCTGATGATAATTGCCGAGCGCTCCGGCCGCCGGCTGCTTGTCGCGGTAGAAGGCCGCATCCTGATGCGGGTTCTCCCCGTAGCGCAGCACCTGGGCGAGGTCGAACTGCAAATTGAGCCGCCCGGAGAATCCGGCGCGCCGGCCTGTCGTGTCGAGGCCGGTGAGGAAGTTGCTGATCGCCCCGTCATAGGCGGCGGTATGCGAAAACGCCTTCTGCGCGAGACGGAAGCGCGTCTCTGCGCCGACCGCGCCATTTGCCGCCGCCATCTCGTCGAGGATCGCGGCGTAGTCCGCGGGGTCGGTGACCACCGCGACATACTGGTGATTCTTGGCCGCGCTGCGGATCATGGCCGGTCCGCCGATGTCGATGTTTTCAATCGCGTCGTCGAGCGTGCAATCGGGGCGGGCCACGGTCTGGCTGAAGGGGTAGAGATTGATCGCCACCAGATCGATTGTCGTGATGCCGGAGGCCGCGAGCGCCTCCATATGGCCCGCATTGTCGCGCCGCGCCAGGATCCCGCCATGAACCTTCGGATGCAGCGTCTTCACGCGGCCGTCGAGCATCTCCGGGAAGCCGGTGTGCTCGGCGACCTCGGTCACCTGCAGCCCGGCGTCCTTGAGCTGCCGCGCCGTGCCGCCGGTCGAGATGATCGCGACGCCGAAGCGCGCGAGCCCGCGCGCGAACTCGACGACGCCGGTCTTGTCGGAAACGCTGATCAGGGCCTGCTTGATTACGGCCATGTGGTGAGCGGAGTGTGAAAGGGGGCGGGCTCAACAGGCCCGCCCCGATCGATTGTCGACTAATCGGGCCTAGAAACGGATTCCGTGCGTCTTCATCTTCTTGCGCAGGGTGTTGCGGTTGATGCCGAGCATCTGCGCTGCGTGCGTCTGGTTGCCGCGCACCCGGTGCAGCACGGATTCGATCAGCGGCTTCTCGATGCAATTGATCACCATGTCGTAGACGCCGCGCGCCTTTTCCCCGTCCAGGTCCTTGAAATAGCCGTCGATGGCCTTGCGCACGACGCGGGCCATTTCGTTCTCGTTGATCATGCCACCGTTTCCTCGGAATAGGAGAGCCGCTCGCCCCGGCCCGCGAGATGGGCGAAGAATTCGTTGACTGCAGCCAATTGTTCGCTGCTGGTCTGCAGCTGATTCATCGCGTGGCGGAATGCGGCTGAACCCGCCAGGCCCTTCGTATACCAAGAGATGTGCTTGCGCGCAACGCGCACGCCGGTGTGCTCGCCGTAGAAGCCATAGAGGTCGTGCAGATGCGCGATCAGCACACGATGGATCTCCGCGACGGCGGGCGGCAGCATGCGCTCACCGGTCGCAAGATAATGATCGACCTCGCGAAACATCCACGGTCGGCCCTGTGCGGCACGTCCGATCATCACCGCGTCCGCGCCGGTATACTGCAGCACGTGCTTCACCCGCTCCGGGGAATCGATATCGCCGTTGGCGATCACCGGAATGCGGATTTCCTGCTTCACCGCCGCGATCGTGTCGTACTCCGCGTCCCCGGAAAACCCGCAGGCCCGCGTGCGGCCGTGTATGGCCAGCGCGGCGACGCCCGCCCCCTCGGCGATCCGCGCGACCTTCAGGGCGTTCCGGTTCTGACCGTCCCAGCCCGTGCGAATCTTCAGCGTCACCGGCACATCGACCGCCTCGACCACGGCGTCGAGGATCCGGCCGACCAGGGGCTCGTCCTTGAGCAATGCGGAACCGGCCATCACGTTGCATACCTTCTTGGCCGGACAGCCCATGTTGATATCGATGATCTGGGCGCCCTGGTCGACATTGTATTTGGCCGCTTCCGCCAGCATGCGCGGATCGGCGCCGGCGATTTGAACCGAGATCGGCTCGACTTCGCCGTCGTGGTTCGCGCGGCGGCGCGTCTTCTCCGAGCCCCACAGCAGCGAATTGCTGGCCACCATCTCGGATACCGCCATGCCAGCGCCCATGCGCTTGCACAGCTGGCGAAAGGGCCGGTCGGTTACACCGGCCATGGGCGCCACGATCAGGTTGTTCCGAAGACGATAGGGACCGATTTGCATCGGGTGTTTCTTACGGGAAAGGGCGTAATTGTAATCGCAGCGCTGCTGCAAGAAAAGGCAGCAATGCGATTTTCTGGCCGGCCTCGAGGGCGCGCCGGCGCGGCGTGCGCCGCGATGCGCGCCGGCTGTCAGTTCAGAGCCCGGTTAGCCGGTCCCTGGCCGTGTTCGGGGCGTTTCGTGCCTTTGTCCGCCGTGCGGTGCGAGTCCGTCTCGTTCGCACTCGCGCCTCAAGCACGCGAGCCGAATATCATGCGCCGCGCCACGAAGTCCCGCGCCGGCGGCACGCAGCCCAGCAGGGCGAGGCCGATTCCGCGTGCCGCCCTCAGCGGCGCGACATCGTTGGAAAACAGCCGCACCAGTGAATCGGTGAAGCCGATGCCCCCGCTACGGTCCAGGCGGCGGCGACGGCGATACGCGTCGAGCATGGCCTGGCTGCCGATGGCATCGCGGCCCCGACGCCGAATCTCGTCAGCGAGCTCCCACGCGTCGCGCAGCCCGAGATTGAAGCCCTGTCCGGCGACGGGATGAAGCGTCTGGGCGGCATTGCCCACCAGTACGGTGGCGGGCAGCGAGCTACGGCTCGCGACCCGCAGCGCGAGCGGGAAGCTGGCACGGGCGCGGGCATTCCGGAATGCGCCGAGACGCGCGCCGAAGCCCTCCTCGAGCGCCCCGCAAAATTCGTTGTCGGACAGCGCACAGAGACCCGCCGCGCGCTCCGGCGCTGCGGTCCACACGACGGCAATGTCCTCGCCGCTCGGCAGCAAGGCAAGCGGCCCCTCCCGGGTAAACCGCTCGAAGGCCACGTGGCGATGGGGCAGTTCGCTTCTCACCGTGGCAACTACGGCGGCTTGACCGTAATCCGACCTCCTCGACCGTGCGATGCCCGGCAGTGCGCCACCGTCCGCCACGGCGACGAGGCGGGCGCCGAGCGCTTGCTGCTTCCCGTCAGCTTCGAAGGTCACTGCCGCCGCCCCGTCGTGCCGGTTGATGTCGAGGACTCGTGCGCCGCCGGTAATCCGCAGGGTGCCCGCGAGGGCACCGATCAATGCGGCATGTAGACCTGCGTAATCGACGATGTAGCCCAGTGCCGGCAGCTGCACCTCGCGCGCCGTGAGCATGACGCGCCCGAAGCCGCCGCTCTGCGACACGTGGATCGCCTCGATCGGTGTCGGCGCGTGCAGCCCGTCCCACGCGCCGAGACGCTCCAGGATCAGCCGGCTGCCATAGGACAGCGCAAGCGGCCGCCGGTCGCCGGCGGGCTGGCTCCGCGCCTCGAGCAGTTTCAGCGACAGTCCAGTACCGGCGAGCGCCAGCGCGAGTGCCGCGCCCACTGGCCCGCCGCCGATGATGACGACGTCCGCCTGCTCAATCACGCCGCGCTCCGATCGCCGCCTCGACATCGGCAATCCGCTTCGGCGCGCTAGCGGAGAGAATCTCGCAGCCCGCGGCTGTGACCAGCACGTCGTCCTCGATGCGCACGCCGATTCCCGCAAGCGCGGCCGGCACCCCCTCGCCCGCACGAATGTAACAGCCGGGCTCCACCGTCAGGACCATCCCCGGCTGCAGGTCGCGCCAGCTCTTCTGTATCTTGTAGTCGCCCGCATCGTGCACGTCGAGACCCAGCCAGTGCCCCGTTCGATGCATATAGAATTTCTTGTAGGCCTCGGTCTCGACCACCTGATCGACGCTACCGGTCAGCAATCCGAGATCGATCAAGCCTCGAGCCAAGGTCCGGACTGCAGCCTCATGCGGCGCATTCCACGCGTTACCGGGCTTCACCTGCGCAATCGCGTCGGCCTGCGCTGACAAAACCAGCTCATATACCGCCTTCTGCGCCGCACTGAACCGACCGTTCACGGGAAACGTCCGGGTGATGTCCGAGGCATAGCCGTCGACCTCGCACCCGGCGTCGATCAGCAGCATATCACCGTCCCTGAGCACGCTGTCGTTCTGCACGTAATGCAGCACACAGGCATTCGCGCCACCTGCCACAATCGGCGTATAGGCGGGCGACTGGGCGCCGTGGCGGCGAAACTCGTGCAACAGCACGGCCTCGATCTCGTATTCCGAGCTGCCCGGGCGAACGGCCCCCATGGCGCGGCGGTGCGCCCCCGCCGAGATAGTGGCAGCCCGCCGCATGGTCGCGATTTCATGTGCGTCCTTGATCAGCCGCATTTCGTCGAGCAGGGCGCACACGTCGTGGACGACATGCGGCGCCATGACGCCCTTTCTCACCTGGCCTCGCACCGCGTTTATCCACCCGAGGACGCGCGCATCCCAGGCACCATCGCCGCCCAGCCGGCAGAAAACCGCATCCTGGTCGGCGAGCAGCGTCGGCATCAGCTCGTCAAGCTTGCCGACCGAGTGCGCCTCGTCGAGGCGGAACCTCTCGCGCGCCGATTCCGGACCGAAACGGAAGCCGTCCCAGATCTCGTGCTCCGGATCCTTCTCGCGGCAGAAGAGGATGCTGCGCGCGCGCTCGCCGGCGACGACCACCAGGACCGCGTCCGGCTCGCGAAAACCGGTCAGGTAATAGAAATAGCTGTCGAAGCGGTACGGATAATGCGCATCGCGGTTGCGCACGCGCTCCGGTGCAGTGGGAATGACCGCAACTCCACCTCCCATGGCGCGCGCAAGGCCCGCGCGGCGCCGCGCGAAGATATCATCGTCATGCATCGTAAGACAGCCCCTGGAATCGTCAATGTAACGTCGCCGCCCGACCGAACGCAAGCGACCGCTTGCTCGCTGCCATCGCGGTACTGCGAGTCGAGCAAAGCTGCCCGGCGGTCCGCAACCGGCGCAAGGCAAGCCACGACGCCGGCGCCCCGCGCTCGCTTTCCGCATCCAGCACCAGCGATTGACCGACAGACGGCTCGTCCATGGATCGCGACTAGGTCGAGAGCGCGCGCTCGAGCTGCGCGAGGCGCTCGGGCGTGCCTACGTCCAGCCAGCGCCCGAGATAATGTTCGCCGCCGACCCGACCCTGCTCGATCGGCTCGCGCAATACCGCCGCGAGCTGCCGCTTTGCCCCGCGCGCGATCCCCGCGAAAAGAGCCGTGTGATACACGCCGATGCCGCTGAATGTCAGCCGCCCGTCGCCGTCGCGGGCGACCTTCCCGCTGCTCAAGCAAAAATCACCCGACGGGTGATGCGGGGGGTTGTCGACCAGCACCAGATGCGCGAGCCGCGCCGCCGGCGCGAGTTGCCGCGCCGCCGAACGCAAGCGTGCGAAATCGAAATCGCTGTACACGTCGCCATTGACCACCAGGAACGGCTCCTTGCCGAGCAACGGCAGCGCCCACGCGATTCCGCCTGCCGTCTCGAGCGCTTCCGGCTCGAACGAATAAGCGATGCGCACGCCGAAAGACGCTCCGTCACCGAGGGCGTTCTCAATCGCATCGCGCAGGTGCGACACGTTGATCACGATGTCGTTGAAGCCGGCGCCGCGAAGGCTAGCGAGCAGCCAGGCGATGAGCGGCCTGCCCGCGACCGGCACCAGCGGCTTCGGCACGCGGTCGGTCAGCGGTCGCATGCGCTCGCCACGACCTGCCGCCAGAATCATCGCTTTCACCGCCGCTCCCGGGCCGTCTAGAACGTGTACCCGACCGCAGGCTTCCGGTCGGCCAGCTGATCGAACAGCCGGGCGAGCGGGGCAAGCTCGTCGTAGCGCGCCGCGACGGCGCAGACGTAACGCACGAACCGCGGCGTGTCGTCAAGGTAGCCCGGCTTGCCATCGCGGTAATGGATGCGCGCAAAGATGCCCAGCACCTTGAGGTGGCGCTGCAGGCCCATCCACTCGAAGTCGCGGTAGAACGCGCCGAAATCGGGGCGCACCGGCAGGCTGGCTCGCCTGGCCTTTTCCCAGTAGCGCACGGTCCAATCCAGCACGCGCTCCTCGTCCCAGCTCAGGAATGCGTCGCGGAAGAGCGATACGACATCGTAGGCGATCGGCCCGTACACCGCGTCCTGGAAGTCGAGCACGCCGGGATTGGGTTCGGTGACCATGAGATTGCGCGGCATGAAATCCCGGTGCACGAAGACGCAGGGTTGCGCCAGGTTGCTTGCTACGATCAGCCCGACCGCGCGGGCGAGCGCCTCCCGCTGCTCCGTGGCCAGCGTCACGCCCAGGTGACGCGCGACATACCACTCCGGGAAGAGATCGATCTCGCGGCGCAGCAGCGCTTCGCCGTAGTCCGGCAGCGCGCCGGGCCGCGAGGCAAGCTGCAGCCTGAGTAGCGCCTCGATTGCGTCGCCGAAAAGCGCATCCGCAGTGGCGTCGTTCAGCGCCTCCAGATAAGTGGTCGTGCCAAGATCGGAGAGAAGCAGAAACCCTCGCTCCAGATCCTGAGCTACCAACTCCGGCACGTGCACGCCGGCTGCGCGCATCAGCGCCGCAACCTGAACGAAGGGCCGGCAGTCCTCGCGCTCGGGCGGTGCGTCCATGGCGATCCATGATCGCGCTTGCGCGACTATGCGAAAATAGCGGCGAAAACTGGCGTCGGCCGATGCCGGCGACATGGCGAAGGCCTCGGCACCGAATCGCTGCGCCAGCCACTCCTGCAGCTGCTCCCGGCGCGTGTCGGATTGCGTTACCAAGCTGATTGCCTTGGGCGGTGAATTGTGCGATTTTAGCACCTCGCTCCGGGCCGCCCTGCTACGATGCACAAGATCAAAACAGAGAGCATCTGTGTTGCCGTACTCTGCTCCCTGCCATTTGCTGCCGCCGCACAACAAGGGCTCCAGCTCAAGTCCCAGCCGACGCTCATCCTGATCCCGCCTTCCAGCGACGACGTCGTCCCGCTCTTTATCGACGCCGACCGGATCCAGGGACATAACGACAAGGAGACGGAGGCGCAGGGCGATGTGCGCCTGCGCAAGCGCGGCCAGGCGATGTTCGCCGACTGGCTGCGCTACGACAAAGACCGGGACCAGGTCCGCGCCGCGGGCAACGTGCGTATCGAGCAGGGAAGCGACATCGTGGAGGGCGCGCGTCTCGAATACAACGTCGAGACCGATCATGGCTACATGGAACAGCCGCGCTACACGCTGACGCCGCGGGCGCCGGGCTCGCCGCCGGGCGCGGGCACGCCACGTTTCACCGATGCGGATGCGCGCGGGCGCGCCGAGCGGCTGCTGTTCGAGGGCGCCGGCCAGTACCGCGCCAAGCGCGCCGAATACACCACCTGCGCCCCCGGCAACGACGACTGGTTCATCCGCAGCGGCGAGCTGTTCATCGACAAGGGGCGCGACGTCGGCATCGCGCACGATGCGAGCATCGTGTTCCTCGGGCAGACCATTTTTTATTCGCCCTACCTGTCTTTTTCCCTGCACCAGCAGCGCAAGTCGGGCTTTCTCACGCCGCATTACGGCAGTTCGAGCAAGAGCGGGATCGAGCTTACCGTGCCCTACTACTGGAACATCGCGCCCAACCGTGATGCCACGATCGCGCCGCGCCTGCTGACCAAGCGCGGGCTGCTGGTCAACAACGAGTTCCGCTACCTCGAGCCGACCTACAGCGGGGAAACGAGGCTCGAATTCCTCCCCGGGGATCAGCAAAAGAACGATGCAACCCGCTACGCGCTGTTCGTGCAGCACCGGCAGGCACTGCCGTACGGCTGGCACGGCACGCTCAACTTGCAGAAGGCCTCGGACGACACTTACTTCACCGACCTGTCGACACAGATCAACCTCACATCGCAGGTCCTGCTGCCGCGCGAGGGCGTTCTGTCGCGGGGTGGCACGTGGGGCCGCACCGGCGTCTACGGCCTCACGGCACATGTCCAGAGCTGGCAGACGCTTCAGGCCGACCTGCTCAACCCGATCACGCCGCCGTACAACCGGCTGCCGCAGCTGACGCTCACTGCGCAAAACGAGGGGATTCTGGCAAGCGATTTCGATCTGTTTAGCAGCTACGTCAGCTTCGAACATCCGACGCTCGCCAACGGCAAACGGCTGCTCGCCTATCCAAGCCTCAGCGCACCGATCCACACTCCCTACGCCTACGTGACGCCGAAAGTCGGCATGCACGTTACCCACTACGCCCTCGACCAGACGACCACCACGTTTCCGGACACGACACGCGCGCTACCCATTTTCAGCCTGGGAAGCGGTCTGGTTCTGGAGCGCGACGCGCCGCTTTTCGGGAAGAACGTGATCCACACACTCGAGCCCGCGCTGTATTACGTCTATGTCCCGTTCCGCGACCAGAGCCGGATCCCCAACTTCGAGAGCGGCCTGCAGGACATCAATTTCGCGACGCTCTTTAGCGAAAATCAGTTCAGCGGCCAGGACCGCATCAACGACGCGAACCAGGTGACACTGGGTGTCACCTCGCGGCTGATCGACGGGGCGACGGGATCCGAGCGCCTGCGCGTAGGCGTGGCGCAGCGCTATTATTTCCAGTCCCAGCGCGTCACGCTTCCCGGCGTCCCGCCGCGCTCGACGCAGAGCTCGAGTTCGGACCTGCTGGCGGCGGCGAGCGGAACCGTGGCGCGCAACTGGTCGGCCAACGTCGGCTGGCAGTACAACACCGACCAGTCCAAGAGCCAGCGATTCAACGTCGGCACCCGCTACCAGCCGCAGCCGGGAAAGGTTCTCAATCTTGTCTACCGCTATACCGTCAACTCAATCGAGCAGACCGACGTATCCGCGCAGTGGCCGCTGTCCAGCCGGTGGTCCGCAGTCGGGCGCTGGAACTACTCGCATCGGGACGACCGCACACTCGAGGCGCTGGGCGGCTTCGAATATAATGGCGGCTGCTGGGTGCTGCGCGTTGTCGGGCATCGGTTTGCGACCGCGACGCGCGAAGCATCGACCTCGGTCTTCGTGCAGCTCGAATTGAACGGCGTATCGCGAATCGGCTCCAATCCCCTTGATATACTACGGCGTAACATTGCCGGGTACGTCCGGCAGGATCCCCGTCCGGTTCGCGCGGAGGAGGCGCCCTGGGCACAGTACTGAACTGAAGTGAAATCCGAGAACCCGACGCTGATCGAGGCCGTTGTGACCGACCGCCTGAGCCGTTCCGTGCGCCGCTGCGCGGGCCTTCTGCTCGTCGCCGCGTGTGCCTGTTTCACCGTAATGCCAGCCTGGGCGCAGAAGCCCGGCGCGATCGTCGTGCTCGACCGCATCGTGGCGGTGATCAACGACGAAGTGATCACGCGCGCCGAGCTGGACGCGCGCGTAAAATACGCCGTCAGGCAGCTCGCGCACCAAGGCACGCCCCAGCCGCCCCTGCAGGAGCTCGAGCGACAGGTGCTGGAGCGCCTTGTCAACGACCGGGTGCAGCTGCAGTTTGCGAAGACGACGGGTCTGCGTGTGGACGACGCCGAGCTCGACCGTGCCCTGAACCGCATCGCGGAAGACAACAAGCTTTCCCTCGAACAGCTCAGACAGACGCTCGAGAGAGACGGTGTCCCGTTCGCCAAGTTCCGGCAGGACATTCACACCGAGATCATCTTGTCACGGCTGCGCGAACGCGAGGTGGACAGCAAGATTTCCGTCACGGAGGGCGAGATAGACAACGTGATCACCCTGCAACAGTCGCAGCAGGGCCGGCCGGACGAGTACAACCTGTCTCACATCCTCGTCACGGTGCCCGAGAACGCCAGTCCGGAGCAGATCCAGCAGCGGCGGGCGCGCGCCGGGCAGGCGCACGCTCAGCTCAAGCGGGGCGACGATTTCGGCCAGGTCGCGGCCGCGTTCTCCGACGCGCCGGACGCGCTGAAAGGGGGGCAACTTGGCTGGCGTGAGGAAACCCGCCTGCCGAGCATTTTTGTCGAGGCCTTGCGCAAGATGCGGGTGGGCGAGGTGAGCGAGGTGCTGCGCAGCCCCAACGGCTTCCATGTACTGAAGATCAACGACAAACGCGGGGTCGAGGCGCCAGTCATCGTCCAGCAAACGCATGCGCGGCATATCCTGATCAGGACCAACGAGCTGGTATCGGAGGGCGAGGCACGAGCCAGGCTGGTCGGTTTGAAGGAACGGCTGGAGAACAAGGCCGACTTCGCGAGTCTCGCGCGCGCCAACTCCGAGGACACCAGCGCCGGCAAGGGCGGTGACCTCGGATGGCTCACGCCCGGGGATACGGTGCCCGAATTCGAGCGCGCGATGAACAACTTGAAACCCGGCGAGATCAGCCCGCCGGTCAAGACGCCATTCGGCTGGCACCTGATCCAGGTCGTCGAGCGCCGCAACGAGGACATGTCGAAGGAGCGGCAGCGGCTCTCGGCGCGGCAGGCACTGCGGGCCCGCAAGTCCGACGAGGCGTATCAGGAATGGGTCCGCCAGCTGCGCGACCGGGCGTATGTCGAGCTGCGGCTCGAAGAACGATAATATCCGGCCTGGGCGTTGCGCCCGCTGGCCGCTGGTCCGGCAGCGCGGCTGAAAAAGGGGCACCCGGCCATTCCGACTTCCACCCATTCTGATCCTGTCATTGCGGTCACCGCCGGGGAACCGGCCGGGATCGGCCCCGACCTGTGCGTGGCGTTGGCGCGCGGCCGCATGGCCGCCCGGGTTGCCATCGTCGCTGACCGCGATATGCTGATCGAGCGCGCCCGGACGGTTGGCATAGCCCTCAAGATTGAGGATTTCGTTCCTGGCGCCCGCGCCCCGGCGGCCGGCCACTGCCTGCGGGTGTGCCACGTCGCACTGGCCGCGCGCGTCACGCCCGGCAAGCTCAATCCGGCCAATAGCGCCTACGTGCTGCAGACACTGGAAGCGGCTGCCGACGGCTGCCGCAGCGGAATCTTCGACGCGATGACGACCGCGCCCGTGCATAAGGGCGTGATCAACGATGCCGGCTTCACCTTCACCGGTCACACCGAGTTTCTGGCCGCCCGGTTGGCTGCGGAGCACGTCGTGATGATGCTGATCGGCGGCGGTATGCGTGTTGCCTTGGCAACCACGCACCTGCCGCTCACTGCCGTCCCGTCCCACATCACGCGCGAAAGCCTCGAGCGGACGCTGCGTGTCCTGCATCGCGATCTCGTCGCGCGTTTCGGCCTGCGCCGCCCGCGCATCGCGGTCGCGGGCCTCAACCCCCACGCCGGCGAGTCCGGTTATCTCGGCCGCGAAGAGATCGAGGTGATAGGCCCGGTTCTCGACGCGCTGCGCGCCCAAGGCCTGGACCTGACCGGGCCGCTGCCCGCCGACACGCTGTTCAATCCCCGGCAGCTGGCGCACTTCGATTGCGTGCTGGCGATGTACCACGATCAAGGGCTGCCGGTACTGAAGCACGCGAGCTTCGGCTCCGGGGTGAATATCACACTCGGGCTGCCGATCATCCGCACTTCCGTCGATCACGGCACCGCGCTCGATCTGGCGGGAACGGGCAAGGCTGACGCCGGGAGTCTGGTAGAAGCGATCAATGTTGCCGCCGAGCTCGCGATGCGCGGCAGGCGGGCTGTGGCGTGAAGGCCGTCGCGGGCCATCCCTGATGCGTCACGTCCCGCGCAAGCGGTTTGGCCAGAACTTTCTCACCGACGCGGCCGTGATCGACGCGATCGTGGCCACGATTGATCCGCGTCCCGATGATCGCATGATCGAGATCGGCCCGGGCCTGGGTGCGCTCACGCGGCCACTCGCCGCAAAGGTCCGCCACTTGAATGTCATCGAGATCGATCGTGACCTCGCGGCCAGGCTCTCGCGCGAATTCGCATCGCAAGACGTGACGGTTCACCAGGGTGACGTCCTTGAGTTCGACTTCTCCCGGCTCGGGCCGGATCTGCGCATCGTCGGAAACCTGCCGTACAACATCTCCACGCCGGTCCTGTTTGTTCTGGTGCGGAGCGCGGCCTTGTTGCGCGATATTCACGTCATGCTGCAGAAGGAAGTTGTCGACCGGATGGCCGCGCGACCGGGCTCGTCAGCATACGGACGATTGTCGGTAATGCTGCAGTATCGCTTCCGGATCGAGAGCGTGCTCGAGGTCCCGGCATCCGCCTTCGAGCCGGTGCCGCAGGTTGCGTCAGCGGTTGCGCGCCTGTTGCCTGCTGCGCAGCGGGAGCCGGCGCACGACGAGGCGCTGCTCGCGGGCATCGTCACCAGCGCGTTCTCTCAGCGCCGGAAGACCCTTCGCAACACGCTCAAGCACCTATTGAAAAATGCGGATTTCGAGCAACTGCGGATCGACCCCGGCGCGCGCGCGCAAGAGTTGGCCGTCGCGGATTTCGTGCGGATCGCCAACCACGTGGCCCCGGCCGCGGCGCAGGAGTAGGCGCGGGTGCCGCCGCCCTGCGACGCACGCGCTGCGCGCCAACAAATCTCCGGGAAGATTCTCGCAGCCGGCGGCAGCGCCAGTTACCGACCAGCAAGGCTGGAGTACTACATTGCTCCCGCGCCTCGCTTACGCCACGGCGCGATACATCCCGCATGCTTGCGGGCCTTTTTTAAGCCGCCTTGCGCTCGACGAATTCGATCTTGTATCCGTCGGGGTCTTCGACGAATGCGATCACCGTCGTTCCGTGCTTCATCGGCCCCGCTTCGCGGGTGACCTTGCCGCCCCGCTTCTTCACCGCTTCGCACGCCTTATACGCATCGTCGACCTGGATCGCGACGTGCCCGTAGCCGGTGCCGAGATCGTACGACGTGGTATCCCAGTTATGCGTGAGCTCGAGCACGGCCGATCGCGACTCGTCGTCGTAGCCGACGAATACATTGGTGAACCGGCCGCCGGGGTAATCCTTGCGACGAAGGACCTTCATCCCGAGCACCTCGGTATAGAAAGCGATCGACCGGTCGAGATCGCCGACGCGGATCATGGTATGCAGAATGCGCATGACGTGGCTCTTTAGAGAACTACAAGACGATCGGTTTCGCGCCGGGTCAGTATACCCGCGCGGCGCGGCTCAGATTTCGACCAGCTCAAAGTCTTCCTTCCGGGCGCCGCATTCCGGGCAAGTCCAGTTCATCGGCACGTCGTCCCACCGGGTTCCGGGCGCGATGCCTTCGTCGGGGAGCCCTGCGGCCTCGTCATAGATGAAGCCGCAGATCAGGCACATGTAGGTCTTGTAAACTTTGGTTTCGGTAGTCATCGATGAATCCGCTGAGCTAGAATCGCATTTTAAACGATTGCCCCGCCCGATCACCATCCCGGTGACCCCGCGCCCCTATCGATGCCCGAGCTGCCCCCGATCGTACTCGTGTTCGCCGCCACCGACCCCAGCGGCGGGGCCGGCCTGCAGGCGGATATCATGACGTTGTCCAGCATGGGATGCCACCCCTTGTCGTGCGTGACCGCCATCACCATACAGGACACGACTGGCGTGGAGGAGGTAATGCCGCTCGACCCGGAGTGGGTGGGCGACCAGGCGCGATGCGTGCTCGAGGACATGCCGGTCGCGGCATTCAAGATCGGACTGATCGGCAGCGTTGAAACCATCGCCGTGATCGCCGAAGTGGTCTCCGATTATCCGGAGATTCCGCTCGTTCTGGATCCGGTGCTCGCGTCGGGCCGCGGCGACGAGCTGGTGACCGAGGAAATGCTCGCGGCAATGCGGGAGCTCTTGATCCCGCAGACGACGATCATTACGCCCAACAGCCTCGAAGCGCGGCGCCTGGCGGCAGAAGAAGGCAACGATGAGGATGACCCGGACCTCGCCGAATGCGCCCAGCGGCTGATCGCCACCGGCTGCGAGTACGTTCTGATCACCGGCACGCACGAAAACACGCCGCAGGTCGTCAACACGCTCTATAACCAGGAAGGCGTGATGCGCAGCGACCCCTGGCCTCGCCTGGCGGGCACCTATCATGGATCCGGGTGCACGCTCGCCTCCGCGATCGCCGCTACGATTGCGAACGGCCTCTCGATCGGCGACGCGGTGAAGGACGCGCAGGAGTACACTTGGCAGACATTGCGCGCCGGGTTCCGCCCGGGTATGGGACAGCATATTCCAGACCGCCTGTTCTGGGCGCGGGAGGAAGAGCCGGGCAGCGAGAGTGGCCGCGGCGAGCAATGACAGCGCGGCGTGTCCCGGCGCCAGCGCCAGCCTGTTGAGCATGCGCGTTCAGGGGCTCTACGCCGTCACGCCCGACGAAGCCAAAACGCGGACACTCGCCGACCAGGTCCGCGCGGTGATCGCGGGCGGAGCCCGGTTCGTCCAGTATCGCAACAAGGTCTCGCCGCCCGCACTGCGGCTGGAGCAGGCGACTGTCTTGCTGGCGGTCTGCCGCGGCGAGGGCGCTGCCTTGATCATCAATGACCACCTCGATCTCGCGCTCGAAATCGGCGCCGACGGGGTCCATCTGGGCAGGGAAGACGGGGCCGTTGCGCGCGCACGCGCGACATTGGGATCAGGCAGGATTCTCGGGGTTTCCTGCTACAACTCGGTCGGATATGCGCTCGACGCGCAGCGCCAGGGCGCAGACTATGCCGCGTTCGGCAGCTTTTTTGCATCCAGTGTCAAACCGGGTGCCGTGCGCGCGCCAGCAGACCTCTTGACACAAGCCAAGCAACGATTGTCAATCCCGGTTGTCGCAATCGGGGGCATTACGCTCGATAATGCGGCCGAACTGGTCGCCGCTGGCGCCGACGCCTTAGCCGTCATATCGGCGCTGTTCGGCGCGCCCGACATCAGGAGTGCCGCTGAACATTTTTGCAATCTCTTCAGACTCGCGCCATGAAACGCAGCCAGAAACTGTTTAACCACGCCCAACTGCTGATCCCGGGCGGAGTCAACTCTCCGGTTCGGGCCTTCAAGTCGGTCGGCGGGATTCCGCTGTTCTTCCAACGCGGCAAGGGAGCCTACGTCTGGGACGCTGACGGCAACGCCTATATCGATTACGTCGGATCGTGGGGACCCCTCATCGCGGGCCACGCCCACCCGGACGTGGTCAAGGCGGTCGAGAACGCAGCTCAGCGGGGCCTGAGTTTTGGCGCCCCAACCGAGATCGAGATCGAGATGGCCGAGCTCTTGTGCCGCATGATGCCGGCGCTGGAACAGGTGCGGCTGGTCAGCTCTGGCACCGAGGCCACCATGAGCGCGATCCGCGTCGCGCGCGGGTTTACCGGGCGGAGCAAGATCGTCAAGTTTGAGGGCTGTTACCACGGCCATGCGGACGCCCTCCTGGTCAAAGCAGGTTCCGGCGCCCTCACGCTCGGCCAGCCCAGTTCGGCCGGCGTGCCTGCCGAGACCACTGCGCACACCATCGTGCTCGATTACAACAATGAACTCGCCGTGGAGCGTTGTTTCGAGCAGCAAGGCAGCGAGATCGCAGCGGTCATCGTGGAGCCCGTCGCCGGCAACATGAATCTGGTGGTACCGCGACCGGGATTTCTGGAATTGCTGCGCAAGCTCTGCAGCAAGCATAATAACTTATTGATTTTCGATGAGGTCATGACGGGATTCCGTGTTGCGCTCGGCGGCGCCCAGGCCCTCTACGGCATCCGCCCCGATCTCGCCACGCTCGGCAAGGTGATTGGCGGCGGCATGCCTGTGGGCGCGTTCGGCGGGCGCCGGGAGGTCATGCAGCAGATCGCGCCGCTCGGGCCGGTGTACCAAGCCGGAACGCTTTCAGGCAATCCGGTTGCGCTTGCGGCGGGGCTGGCGACGCTAAAGCTGGTGCAGGCGCCCGGGTTTCACGAAAAGCTCGCCGCGACCGCTCATCATTTGTGCACGGGCCTGACGGCCGCCGCCCGTGAGCATGGGATCGGTTTCAGCGCACAGCATGTGGGCGGCATGTTCGGCGTGTACTTTCGCGATACGCCGCCGGCAACTTACGGCGAAGTGATGGCGTGCGACAAGGAGATGTTCAACCGCTTCTTTCACGCCATGCTCGCGGAGGGTGTCTATCTGGCGCCCTCTGCGTACGAAGCCGGGTTCGTATCGAGCGCACACGGCCCCGCTGAGATCGAGAAGACGATCAGGGCTGCTCGAAGCGTCTTCTCCAGCCTGAAAGCCTGAGCGTACAAGCTAAGCGAGGGCGCAGAGCGCGGCCACGAAAAAGGGGGGGGCCGCAGCCACCCTTATTCCCACGCCGCCGACCTCTTAACGCCTGACTCAGCGCAATCCCGCGACGTATTCGGCCACTGCCTTGATTTCCCGGTCGTCGAGCTTGGCGGCAATGTTGCGCATCATCTTGTTCGGATCATTGACACGCTCTCCGGCACGGAACGCGCGGAGTTGCGATTCGACGTACTCCGCGTGCTGGCCGGCGAGCCGCGGAAACTGCGCCGGAATGCCCGCGCCGTTGGGGGAATGGCATCCGGCGCAGGCCGCCACGCTCTTCGACATAATGCCGCCGCGGAAGATCGCTTGGCCCAGCTTCACGAGATCGGGATTGCGCGCTGAGCGCGCCTTTGGCGTCTGCAGCGCGAAGTAAGCGGCGAGATTGCGCATGTCCTCTTCCGATAGATTCGCAACCATGCCCGCCATAACCGGGTTGCTGCGCTCCGCCGGCTTGCCGCCCTGAGACTTGAAATTCATCAACTGCTTGTAAGTGTATTCCGCATGCTGACCGGCCAAGCTGGGATTGACCGCCTGCACGCTGTTGCCGTCGCTGCCATGGCATGCGCCGCACACTTGGGACGCGGTTTGCTGGGCCTTTGCCGGGTCGCCCTTGACGACGCCTTGCGCATGGGTGAAGGATGAAATCAGCGCGCCGACAATCGCCGCCACGGCCGAGCGATAGTTCATGCTTGCTCCTTGCTCGCTACGCTCAATAGAAAAGGCCGTATTGTATAGTAAGCGCCTTTTCATGCGCCAGTTTGCCAGCGAAAACAAGCATGTTCGAACGAGCGACGTTCTACACCGCCGTCCATCGTGTTGAGGATCTTCCGCCCGATAGCGGCGCGGAGATTGCCTTTGCCGGACGATCCAATGCGGGCAAATCCAGCGTGATCAACGCACTCGTGAACCGCAGGCGCCTCGCATTCTTCAGCAAGACGCCGGGGCGCACCCAAGCCATCAATTTCTTCGTCTTGGAGCCGGACCGCTTTCTCGTCGACCTGCCGGGCTATGGCTACGCGGCGGTCTCTAAGCGCGAGCGGCGCGGCTGGGGCTTGTTAATAAGCGCTTACCTCCAAAAGCGTAAGTCTCTGTGCGGATTGATCTTAATTATGGACATTCGACATCCGCTGACCGACCTGGATCGACAGTTACTCGCGTGGATTGCCGCCCTTGGGAAGCCCGCTCACGCGCTGCTTACCAAAGCCGATAAACTGACCCGGTCGCAAAGTGCAGCTACGCTTCGGCGCGTGGAGACCGCGCTCGCGCACGAATTCCCCGGTTGCACGGTGCAGTTGTTCTCGAGCACGCAAAAAACCGGCGTGGAGCAGTTGCGGTCGGTTGCCGCTGCCTGGCTGCAATAAAAAACCCCCGGTTAAAGGGGAGTAAAACCGGGGGCGAAAAGCCTTAATTGGGATTAAGGCGCCCGCTCAGGGAGGAGAAGCGGGAGACGATAAAAACATCGTCTACGAATTCAGACGGCTATAATCGCGATTAGTTCCCGGAGGTTGCCTCCCTCTATCCCTTTGTTTTTCAGATAGTTCACCAGACCAAAACCATGACGACTTTAGGGCAGTTTCCCCAGCGGCGCATGCGGCGCATGCGCCGTGATGAGTTTGCGCGGCGCCTGATGCGCGAGAACCGTCTCTCGACCGATGACCTCATTCTTCCGGTGTTCGTGCTGGACGGCAAAAACCGCACCGAGCGCGTCGCCTCGATGCCCGGCGTGAGTCGTTACACCGTTGACAAGCTGCTGCCAATCGCAGAGCGTTGCACGGCGCTGGGCGTGCCAGCGCTCGCGCTATTTCCGGTCATCGAGCGCCGGCTGAAGACGGCCGACGGGCGCGAGGCGACCAACCCCAAGGGGCTGGTGCCGCGGGCGGTGGCCGCCGTCAAGAAGCGCTTCCCGGATTTGGGCATCATCACCGATGTCGCCCTCGACCCGTACACCACGCACGGCCATGACGGCGTGCTCGACGCTTCCGGGTACGTGCTGAACGACGAGACCATCGCGGTGCTCGAGAAACAGGCGTTGGTCAACGCTGCCGCCGGCGTCGATATCATCGCCCCCTCCGACATGATGGACGGGCGGGTGGGCGCGCTCCGCGCAGCGCTCGACGCGAAGCGTTTCATCCATACCCGCATTCTCGCCTACTCAGCCAAGTATGCCTCGGGTTTTTACGGGCCGTTTCGCGACGCGGTCGGCTCGGCCAAGCAACTCGGCGGCGGGAACAAATACAGTTACCAGATGGACCCGGCAAACAGCGAGGAAGCGCTGCGTGAGGTGGGCCTCGACTTGCAGGAAGGCGCCGACATGGTGATGGTCAAGCCCGGCCTCGCCTACCTGGACATCGTGCGCCGGGTGAAAGAGACCTTCCGCATGCCCACTTACGTTTATCAGGTAAGCGGTGAGTACGCGATGCTGAAGGCCGCTGCGCTCAATGGCTGGCTCGACGAGCGCCAATGTGCCTTCGAGACGCTGCTCGCGTTCAAGCGCGCCGGGGCCGACGGCATACTCACATATTTCGCGCTTGAAGCCGCCGGGTGGATCAAACAACAGAAATAGCCGCCCGCCGAAGAAAACTCGAAGATCTGATCTGCTCGACAACCGCGCTGCGCGCGGCTGATGCCCCACATCCCGGACACGGTTAGGTTTCTGACAGAAGGTTTTCGACCGTTTCGAGCTTGGCGCGCTCGATCGGTTTGCCTTCGGGGCTCGTCCTGAGCGGCCCGCGCTGATCGCGTAAGGACAGCACGGTGAGTTCGATCTCCGTGCCGTCATCATCTACCGTAAAGACCGGGACGATGCACGGCGCGTCACTCGCGTACAGCCTGCTCTGGCTGGCCCTGTAGGGAATCCTGCGGTCGATCAGGTAGTGCTCGACCACCTTGGCACTCTCGGTGAACAGCTGCAGGTTGATGTCCGCGTATTTTCCAGCGTTGCCATTCAGCACCGATCCGGTAAGGTGCGGGTTGAAGTGCGCGAGTTCCCGCATCGCCCTCACCGCTTTTTCGCGCAGCTCTTGCAGGCGGGTGCGATGCTCGTCCTCGTGATAAAGCTGCTGGTAGGCGCGCAACGCGGCGTCCACCTCCTCGTTGGTCGGCAGCTGCCGTGAGTCCGGGGCGCCCGCCTGCCGGGCCGCCTTGCGTTTGGCGAGCGCGTAGTCTTCGATGCCGTCTTCAGCCATCAGCCGCGCGGCAAAATGGGCGATGCGGCTGCGCGTGTCGTTGCGGGCGTGATCCCTGGCCATGCCGGTCCTGTCAGAACAGCTGGTTTCTCACGTCTTCTGGCGGACGATCGCCGACCACCGGTGCGCTGGCAGCCGCGGTCATCGGCGGCGCGAATTCCTGGTAGAAATAGTCCACGGTTCCGGGACTGCCGTCTGCGATCCGAAGGCCGGTTTCCGGATCGACGCGAATCGCCATCACACCCTCCGGCGACATCAAGGGCTCTTCCGGCATGCCTCTCAGCACCGTGCCGGCGTATCCCATCCAGATCGGCAGCGCGGCGCCGGCGCCGGTCTCGCCCCGGCCCAATGTGCGCGGCGTGTCGTGGCCTATCCATGCCACGGCCACCAGATTCGCGTTGTAGCCGCAGAACCAGGCATCGATGAAGTCGTTGGTGGTGCCGGTCTTGCCGGCAAGATCGTCGCGTCCGAGTTTCTGGGCCCGCGCCGCCGTCCCCATGCGCACGACATCGCGCATGATGCTGGTCATGATGAACGCATTGCGGGCGTCAATGACGCGCTCCGCACTTTCGCCGGCGCGCGGTGGCAGCGCCTCCATTACGACGCTGCCGCGCTCGTCGACGATCCGCTTGATGAAGTATGGCTGAACGCGGTACCCGCCGTTCGCGAAAACGGCGTAGGCGGCGACCATTTGCAGCGGCGTTACATTGCCCGCGCCAAGAGCCATGGTCAGGTAGGGCGGGTGCAGCTTCGCGTCGAACCCGAAGCGGGTGATGTAATCCTGCGCGTACTGCGGACTGATCGCCTGCAGGATGCGCACGGATACCAGATTCTTCGACTTCACGAGCGCCATGCGCAGTCGCATCGGGCCGTCAAACTTGTCGTCGTAATTCTTCGGCTCCCATGGCTCCGATCCGGTCTGGGCCGCCGTGAAAGTCAGTGGCGCGTCATTGATGACAGTGGCGGCAGTGAACCCTTTCTCCAGCGCAGCGGAGTAAATGAATGGCTTGAAGCTCGATCCTGGCTGGCGCAGGGCCTGGGTCACGTGGTTATACTGGTTGCGGGCGAAATCGAATCCACCAACCAGCGCGCGTATCCCGCCGTCACGCGGATCGATGGAAACCAGCGCGGACTCCACGGCGGGCAGCTGGGTGATTTGCCACCGCTCCTGTTCGTTTTTTTGCACGCGGATGATTGCGCCCGGGCGCAGACGCTGGTTGGGATTGACCCTGTCACCCAGCATGCGAGCCGCAAATTTGAGACCTTCCCCGCTGATTTCCAGCAGCTCTCCGCCCTTGCGATACACCTTTACGAGGCGCGGGCTCGCCTGCATCACTATCGCGGCGTGAATGTTGTCGCTGTCGGTGGTGTCCTGCAGTGCATCTTCCAGCGCCTCGTCGCTCGCATTCGGCGGCAATTCGACGAAACCCTCCGGACCCCGGTAGCCGTGACGGCGGTCGTACTCCTGCACGCCCTGCCGGAGTGCCGTGTAAGCCGCGGCTTGATGCTGCGTCGACAGCGTCGTGTACACATGCAGGCCGCGACGGTACGCGTCGTCCTGGAAGCGCTCGTACATCGCCGCCCGCACCATTTCCGCGAAGAACTCGGCCCGCACGGCGAATTCGTTTATGTCCCTCTTGACTGCTATCGACTGCTTGTCCGCCTGCAGGAACTGTTCATGGTTGATCATGCCCAGATCGCGCATCCGCCGCAGGACATATTGCTGTCGCAGCTTGGCGCGTTTGGGATTGACGATGGGATTGAACCGCGACGGCGCCTTCGGCAAGCCGGCCAGCATCGCGACCTCTGCGAGCGTCAGACGTTCGAGCGGCTTGCCGAAATAGATTTGCGCCGCGGCCGCGAATCCGTACGCACGCTGGCCGAGATAGATCTGGTTCAGGTACAGCTGCAGGATCTGATCCTTGCTCAGGTTACGTTCGATCTTGAATGCAAGCAGCACCTCGTTGAACTTGCGCGTGAGCGTCTTTTCTTTAGAGAGGAAGAAGTTGCGCGCGACTTGCATGGTGATTGTGCTCGCGCCTTGCCGCACGCCGCCCGAGATGAAGTTCGACAGCGCGGCTCGCGCAACGCCGACGTAGTCCACCCCGCTGTGGTGATAGAAGCGCTCATCCTCCGCGGCAACGATTGCCTCGATCATCTGCTTCGGCACGTTTTCAATCGCGACCACCGCCCGGCGTTCCTCTCCGAACTCTCCGATCAGGTGGCCCTCCGCCGTATAGACGCGCAACGGAATTTTCGGCTTGTAATCGGTCAGTACCTCGAGCGAAGGCAATCCGGGATAGAGGATAACTGCGGCGAACGCGATCAGAATCGCGCCAGCTGCTGCAGCCGAAACCACAAGTAATAGTGGGAATGCCCACCAGCGAGTAGACATGTAGTGGTGTACGCCGATCCTAAAAACTTAAATGCAGTCGAAAGTTAGATTACGATCTTCAGTGTGAACCGCTGCACAGCACGCCAAGACCATGCCGTGTAAGCTATATTTAATAGGCGAGAATTATAGGGTCTTACGTTATCTGTTGAAATGAAAACAAAACGCTTTACATGCTGAATAGTTGTTGCTAGCATTTAAAGTAAACTGTGGGCATCCTCCCCTACAAACCTATGCTTAAAGGAAAATTTAACATCGACATCTCGGTAATCGAGGGCTTGTTCACGCCCAAGACGCCGCCGTTGATCGGCACCGATATCAGTTCGTCTGCGATAAAGATGGTCGAGATCGCGGAGGCAGGCAAGGGCATGTACCGCGTCGAGCGCTACGCGATCGAGCCACTGCCCAAGGATTCCGTCGTCGACGGCAACATCAACAACCTCGACGCCGTGAGCGACGCGCTCAAACGCTGCCACAAGCGCCTCGGCAGCAGCGTCAAGAACTTGGCGATGGCCCTGCCCAACGCGGCGGTCATCAGCAAGAAAATCATGGTTCCGGCCGGACAGACTGAAGATGACCTCGAGATGCAAGTCGAGACCGAGGCCAATCAGTATATTCCGTTTGCGCTCGACGAGGTAAATCTGGATTTTCAGGTGCTGGGCCCGGCGCCGAGCAATCCGGAAGACGTCGAAGTCCTCATCGCCGCCTCGCGCAAGGAAAAGATCGAAGACCGCGTTGCGGCAGCGGAGGTGGCCGGCCTGAAGGCGACCGTCATGGATGTCGATATCTTTGCCAGCCAGACGGCGTTCGAGTTGATCGCAAGCCAGTTTCCGGACAGTGGCACGGACCAGAACATCGCGATCGTCGATGTCGGCGCCACGATCATGAATGTCAACATACTGCGCAACGGGCAGTCGATCTACATGCGCGAGCAGCCGTTTGGCGGCGCCCAGCTCACGCAGGAGATCCAGAACCGTTTCGGCTTGTCGCCGGAAGAGGCGGAAGCCGCCAAACGCGCCGGGGGACTGCCGGAAAACTACGAGGCTGAAGTGCTCCAGCCGTTCATGGACACCCTTGGGCTGGAAATCGCCCGGGCGCTCCAATTTTTCTTCACCTCGACCCAGTACAACCAGATCAATCACATCGTGCTCTCCGGCGGCTGCGCCGGGATTCCGGGGATCGACGAAGTCGTCGCCAAGCGCACCCAGGTGGAAACCGTGGTTGCGAATCCGTTTGCCAACATGGCGCTGTCCTCGAAGATCCGGCCCAAGAACCTCTCCCAAGACGCGCCGTCGTTGATGGTAGCGTGCGGCTTGGCAATGCGGAGGTTTGATCCATCATGATTCGCATCAACCTTCTGCCGCATCGCGAGATCCGGCGCAAGCAACAGCAGCAGCAATTCTTCGTCACGCTCGGCATGGTCGCCGCGCTCGGCATCGCGATCTGGTTTGCCGTGCACACCTACCTCACGGGGCAGCTCGAAAACCAGCAGGCCCGGAACCGGTATCTGCAGGAGGAAATCGTCAAGCTCGACAAACAGATCGAGGAAATCAAGAAGCTGAAGGAGCAGACCGCGGCGCTGCTGGCGCGCAAGAAGGTGGTCGAAACCCTGCAGGGCAACCGCGCCGAGGTTGTGCTTTTGCTCGACCAGCTCGTGCGCCAGCTCCCGGATGGCGTCTATCTCAAGTCGATCAAGCAGACCGGCGGCAAGGTCACCATCAACGGCTACACGCAATCGCAGGCACGCGTGTCCACGCTGATGCGCAACCTCGAATCGTCACAGTACCTCAACAGCCCGAGCCTGGTCGAGATCAAGGCCACAGCGCAAGGCGCCTCGCGCATCAACGAATTCACGCTCATCGTCAACATCACACGCGCGCAGGAGCCCGAGACGAAGAAGCCGGGCGGGCGGGCCGCGCTCAACCCGGCCGCCAGGGGGTAACCGCATATGACTCTTGACGATCTCAAACGTCTCGACCCGAAGAAAATCGGATCCTGGCCGGCTCTGCCCAAGGCCGGCGTTCTGTTGCTTGCGCTCGCGCTGATTATTTTTCTGAGCTACTGGTTCGATTGGCAAAACCAGCTCAACAACATTACCGCCGAGCAGCAGAAGGAGGACGGGCTGCGCACCACCTTCCTCGACAAGAAGAAAGTCGCGATCGATCTGCCCGCCTACCGCAAGCAGCTGGACGATATCGAGAAGTCCTTCGGCGCGCTTCTGAAGCAGCTGCCCGGCAAGTCCGACATGGATGCGCTGCTAACCGACATCAACCAGGCCGGGCTCGGGCGCGGGCTGCAGTTCGAACTGTTCAAGCCGGCGGCACAGGAAATCATGCGGGATTTCTACGCCGAGCTTCCCATCACCATCAAGGTGACCGGTAACTACCACGACATGGGCGCGTTCGCGAGCGATATCGGGAAGCTGTCCCGAATCGTGACGCTCAACGACATCGCGCTCACCACGATGAAAGACGGTCTCGCTCTGGATGCGACAGCGAAGACGTTCCGCTACCTGGACGACGCCGAAGTCGCCCAACAAAGAAAGACCGCCAAAGGGCCCGTTAAAGGCAGACCCGCTCGGGGCAGGTGATGATGCGCTTCTTTATTTTCATGTTAGTCGCAAGTCTGGGGTTCGCCGGATGCTCCGGCGAGCAGCATACCGATCTGAGACAGTTCGTCAAGGATGCGGACAACCTGCCGCGCGGGCGGATTCCGCCCCTCCCCGAAGCGAAGCCGTACGAGCCGTTTACTTATAACGCGTTTGACCTGGTCGACCCGTTCAAGCCGCGCAAGATCGAGCCGCCGAAAGGCGCTGCGGGTGCGGGTGGCGTGCAGCCCGATTTCAACCGCCGGCGTGAGCCACTCGAGGCCTACCCGCTGGAGAATCTGAAGATGGTGGGTACGCTGCAGAATCAGAAAGACGTGTATGCGTTGATCAAGACACCGGACAACAACCTGTTCCGGGTGCGGGCCGGGAATTATCTCGGGCAGAATTTCGGGCGGATCATCAACATCACTGAATCGAACATCAAGCTGAAGGAAATCGTTCAGGACACCGGTGGCAGCTGGGAGGAAAAGGATCAGTCGCTGCAGCTGCAGGATGAACAGGAGGCAAGGAAATGAATTTTCATAACATCGTGATCTCCCGTGCCGCGCGCATGATGCTCGCGCTCGTTGTCGCGGCGGCAAGCTCGGTGACTTGGGCGCAAGCCAACACCATCGAGGCGATCGACGTCTCGCCCCAGGCAGGCGACAAGATCATCATCAAGGTCACGCTGCGCGAGGCGCCTGCCAATCCGCCCGCCGGTTTCACCGTCACCAACCCGCCACGCATCGCGTTCGATTTCCCGGACACAGGGAACGCGCTGGGCCGCACCGCGCAAGAGGTCGGTGAGGGCGATCTGCGCCGCATCAACGTGGTCCAGGGCGCCGGCCGCACGCGGATGGTGCTCGAGCTCGCCAAGACCTTGAGCTACGACATGCAGATTGAAGGAAAATCGCTGCTGATCACGCTGCAGGCTGCCGGCGCCGCAACCGTAGCGGCGACAGGCGTGACCCAGCGCTTCTCCCGGGTGCAGCCCGGGGACCAGCAGCACAGCCTGCGTGATATCGATTTCCGCCGCGGGCGCAGCGGTGAAGGCCGGATCGTGGTGGATCTCTCCGACAATGCGGTCGGCATCGACCTCAAGCAGCAGGGCAAGACCATCGTCGTCGAATTCATCAATACCGCGCTGCCCAAGAATCTGGAGCGCCGGCTCGACGTGCTGGATTTCGGCACGCCGGTGCAGACGATCGACGCCATCGCGCAGGGCGCGAATACGCGCCTGGTCATCACGCCGCGGGGCAACTGGGAGCACTCCGCGTACCAGACGGACAACCGTTTCATCGTCGAGGTCAAGGAGATCATCGAGGACCCGACAAAGCTCGTGCAGGGCAGCCGGAAGGGGTATACCGGCGAGAAACTGTCGCTCAACTTCCAGAACGTCGAAGTGCGCGCGGTGCTGCAGGTCATCGCCGATTTCACCGGGCTCAACATCATCACCAGCGATACGGTTTCCGGAAACCTGACGCTGCGCCTGAAAGACGTCCCATGGGATCAGGCGCTCGACATCATCCTGCAAAGCAAGGGCCTGGATCTGCGCAAGACCGGCAACGTGGTGTGGATCGCGCCTCGCGACGAGCTAGCAACCAAGGAGAAGCTCGCGCTTGAGGCAAAGCAGCAGATTGCCGATCTGGAGCCGACCCGCACCGAAAGCTTCCAGCTGAACTATCAAAAGGCCGAAGCGTTCAAGGCCATCCTCGCGGATGATAAGCAGCGCATTCTGTCGAAGCGCGGCAGCGCGGTGATCGACCCGCGCACCAATACGATCTTCGTGCAGGACACGCCCACGCGGTTGGAGGAAGTGCGCAGACTGATCCAGCGCGTCGACGTGCCGGTGCGTCAGGTGATGATCGAGTCGCGCATCGTGGAGGCAGCCGACACGTTCAGTCGCAATCTGGGGGTGCGTCTTGCCTACAATGACCGCACGGGATTAGAGCGTGGTTTCGGGCGCGAGGGCACCGCGCTCGGGACCAACGCGGGCAGTAACCCGCGGCTGTTGATCGGCGGCAACATCAACCAGTCGGGCGAAGTGACCGGGCAGCAAGTCCCGCGTCCGACCGGGTTCTTCCCGGATGCACTGCAGGTCAACCTGCCGGCGCCGGGGATCGGCGGTAACCCCGCAGGGAACTTCACCATGGTCCTGTTCAACCAGTCGCACACGAAGTTCCTCAATCTCGAGCTCTCCGCGCTTCAGGCGGACGGCAAAGGAAAGATCATCTCGAGTCCGCGCGTCGTCACAGCGGACCAGGTCGAGGCAAGTATCGAGCAGGGCACCGAGATCCCGTACCAGCAGGCAACGTCAAGCGGCGCGACCAGTGTGTCCTTCAAGAAGGCCACGCTGTCACTCAAGGTGAAGCCGCAGGTCACGCCCGATGACAACGTGATCATGAACCTGCGCATCCACAAGGACAGCGTCGGTCAGACGACGACTGCGGGCCCGGCGATCGACACCAAGCAGATCGTCACCGAGGTGCTGGTCGAAAATGGCGGCACGGTGGTTATCGGCGGCATTTATACGCAGGAAGAGCGCTCGACCACCACCAAGGTGCCGGTGCTCGGCGACCTTCCATACGTCGGGTTCATGTTCAGGCAGAACCTGAGGGCGGACGACCGGCGCGAGCTGCTGATCTTCATCACGCCGAAGATCCTCAAGGAAGGGCTGGCGTTGCGCCCGTAGGCCGCGATTCGCTTCCCTGAAGGCGGCGCGTTGCGCCGCCTTTTTCTTGGCTGCGCCCGGCGTCGCGCCGGTTATGCCGGACATGACGATTCCGTTAGAATCTGGCCATGAATACGCCGGATGCACACGGCATGAGCCAGGATCGCGCACCAGAGAACATTTTTCTGGTCGGCCTCATGGGGGCCGGCAAGACTTCGGTTGGCAAGACGCTGGCACGGCGCCTGCACAAGGCGTTTCTTGACACCGATCAGGAGATCGAGCGTACCACCGGCGTCAAGATTCCGGTCATTTTCGAGATCGAGGGTGAGGCCGGGTTTCGCGCACGGGAAGCCCGGCTGCTGGCCGACCTGGTTCAACGCAGGAACATCGTTCTGGCAACCGGCGGCGGGGTCGTGCTCGCGGAGCCGAACCGGCAGTTGCTCACGGAGCACGGTACCGTTGTCTACCTGCGCGCCTCGGTCGAGGACCTGTGGGAACGCACACGGTACGACAAGAACCGTCCGTTGCTGCGAACGGAGGATCCCGTGGCAAAGCTGAACAAACTCTTCATCCAGCGCGATCCGCTCTACCGTGAGGTGGCGGACTTGATCGTCGATACCGGCAGCCAGAGCGTTGGCAGCCTCGCCACCACTCTTGAGAAGCGGCTGCTGGAGCACGCGCGGGGCGCCGACCCCACAGGCAGCGCGCTCACCACCGGATAGGCTGCGTTTCCGGGACCTGCCATGCCGACTCTTACCGTAGCTCTGGATGAACGCAGTTACCCGATCCATATCGGCGCGGGCTTGCTCGCGCAGCCCGAGCTCATCGTCTCCGAGCTGCCGCAGAGACGCGTTGCGATCATCAGCAATACGACCGTGGCACCGCTCTACCTCGAGCGCTTTTCCCGATCGCTCGAGGCGCGGGATATCGGAGTGCTGCCGATCATCCTGCCCGATGGAGAATCCCACAAGAACTGGGAAACCCTGAACGACATATTCGATTTGCTGCTGCGCAACCGCTGCGAGCGCAAGACGACAGTGATCGCGCTGGGCGGCGGGGTAATCGGCGATCTGGCCGGTTTCGCTGCGGCGGTGTACCAGCGCGGCGTGCCCTTCATCCAGGTGCCAACGACGCTGCTCGCTCAGGTCGATTCCGCGGTCGGCGGAAAGACCGCCATCAATCATCCGCTCGGCAAGAACATGATCGGCGCGTTCTACCAGCCCCTGGCGGTGGTTGCCGATACCGACACGCTCATCACCTTGCCCGACCGGGAGCTTGCCGCAGGGCTGGCCGAAGTCATCAAGTACGGGCTGATCCGCGATCCGGCCTTCTTCGACTGGCTGGAGCAGAACATGGCGCGCCTGAATGCGCGCAATCCCGAGGCGCTGGCCTATGCCATCGAGCGCTCGTGCCGCGACAAGGCCGAGGTCGTCGCGCTCGACGAGCGCGAGACCGGCGTGCGCGCGCTGCTCAACCTGGGCCACACGTTCGGTCACGCAATCGAAGCGGGCTTGGGATTCGGCGAATGGCTCCACGGCGAGGCGGTCGCTGCGGGAATGGTGCTCGCAGCCAGGCTGTCGGAGCGTCTGGGTCACCTCGGGCGAAGCGACGTCGAGCGCGTGGTCAATCTTCTCGCGCTGGCGCGGCTGCCGACCGCCGCACCCGACCTCGGGGTCGCTCGCTACCTCGACCTGATGGGGCATGACAAGAAGGTCGAGGGCGGGAAGCTGCGGCTGATTCTGCTGAAGTCTATCGGCAATGCGTTCGTCGCCGATGCGGTGCCGGAGGACGCGCTCGCTGCCGTATTGGGGCGGCAAGCAGCGGCTCATGCCTGAGCTCGCGCCCTACGCCGCGCGGGCGGAGAGCTCGCGCGGGCGCCGGCATCGTGAAGCGCCGCCGCGCGGCCGCAGCGAGTTCCAGCGCGACCGCGATCGGATCATCCACTCGACCGCGTTCCGGCGGCTCGAGTACAAGACCCAGGTATTCATCAATCACGAGGGCGACCTGTTCCGCACCAGGCTCACGCACAGCCTTGAGGTCGCGCAGATCGGGCGCTCGGTGGCGCGCAGCCTGGGCCTCGACGAGGACCTGACCGAAGCGATCGCGCTCGCCCACGACCTGGGCCACACGCCTTTCGGCCACGCCGGACAAGATGCGCTCAATACCTGCATGAAGCCGTATGGTGGCTTCGAGCACAACCTGCAGAGCCTGCGCGTGGTCGACATGCTCGAGCAGCGCTACGGCGCGTTCGACGGGCTGAATCTCACGTTCGAATCGCGTGAAGGCATCCTCAAGCACTGCTCGCGCCGGAATGCGCGCGTGCTGGGCGACGTCGGCGAGCGCTTTTTCAGGAAGCACAGCCCGACGCTCGAGGCGCAGCTCGCCAATCTCGCCGACGAGGTCGCATACAACAATCACGACGTCGACGACGGCTTGCGTTCCGGACTGCTCGCGCTCGAGCAGCTGTCGGAAGTCAGGATCTTCGCGCGCCACATGCGTGCCGCGCTGCGCGCCTACCCGAAGCTCGCCGGCCGGCGCCTGATACACGAAACGGTGCGCCGCATGATCGACACCGTGGTCACCGATCTGATTCGCCAAAGTGGCAGAAATATCAGAGAGTTAAGTCCTTCGAGCGTAGACGACGTGCGGCGTGCGCCGCTGCTCATCGGCTTCAGCGCCAAGGTGCAGCGCGAGCAGCAGGAGCTCAAGCAGTTCCTGCGCCACAACCTTTACCAGCACTATCGGGTCGCACGCATGAGCACCAAGGCGCGGCGGGTCGTTACCGAGCTTTTCAGCGCCTTTCTCACCGATCCGCGGCTGCTGCCCCCGGAATTCCAGGTGCGCGCAGGCGAGGATGCGCCGCGGGCGATCGCCGATTACGTCGCCGGCATGACCGACCGCTATGCCATCCTCGAGCACCGGCGCCTGTTCGCGATCGAGGAAACCTGACCTCAAGTAAGCACTCGCAAACAAAATTGGCTGTTGAAGCAAGCCCTTGAAGCAGGTAGACTTAGCCGGTTTCACCGCAACTTCTTAGCGGCCCGGTGACTTTGCTTGCGGCAGCGCACCATACATGCCGCCAACCGCTTGTCCCGGCAGCTTTTTTCGGCGAGGTACCAGCGTGAGTCAAACGGGTTTGCCAGCACTCCAGGGACTGTACGATCCTGCCCACGAGCACGACGCGTGCGGCGTCGGGTTTGTCGCCCAGATCAAGGGCAAGAAGACGCACACCCTCATTGAGCAGGGGCTCACCGTCCTGCGCAACCTGACGCACCGCGGCGCGGTCGGCGCCGATCCCAAGGCCTCCGACGGCGCGGGCATTCTGATCCAGATTCCGGACAAGTTCTTCCGTGAGGAGATGGCGAAGCAGAGCGTGAAGCTGCCGCCGGCGGGCCAGTACGGGGTGGGAATGGTGTTCCTGCCGCGCGAGCCGGCGTCGCGCTTCGCCTGCGAGTACGAGATCGAGCGCGCGATCAAGGACGAAGGGCAGTTGATCCTCGGCTGGCGCGACGTCCCGGTCGATAGCTCCGACCTCGGCGAGTCGGTGAAGCTGGTGGAGCCGGTGATCCGCCAGGTGTTCGTCGGCCGCGGCAAAGGCGTCACCGTCACCGACGCGCTCGAGCGCAAGCTCTACATAATCCGCAAGAGCGCGGGGCACGCCATCCGCTCGCTGCATCTCGCCCACGGCAAGGAATTCTACGTCCCGTCGATGTCCGCGCGGACGATCGTCTACAAGGGCATGCTGCTCGCGCACCAGGTTGGCGAGTATTACTTGGACCTCAAGGACCCGCGCGTCGAGTCCGCGCTGGCGCTGGTGCACCAGCGGTTCTCCACCAACACCTTCCCCTCGTGGGATCTTGCGCACCCGTTCCGGATGATCTGCCACAACGGTGAGATCAATACGCTGCGCGGCAACGTCAACTGGATCCGCGCCCGGCAAGGCGCCATCTCGAGCCCGGTGCTCGGGGGGGACCTCAACAAGATCTGGCCGCTCATCTACGACGGCCAGTCCGATTCCGCCTCGTTCGACAACGCGCTGGAACTGCTGGTGATGGGGGGCTATTCGGTCGCGCACGCCATGATGATGATGATTCCGGAGGCGTGGGAGAACCACACGCTTATGGATGCTAGCCGCCGCGCGTTCTACGAATATCATGCCGCGATGATGGAGCCGTGGGACGGCCCGGCGTCGATCGCGTTCACCGACGGGCGCCAGATCGGCGCGACACTCGACCGCAACGGCCTGCGGCCCTCACGTTACATCGTCACCGACGACAATCTGGTCATCATGGGCTCGGAGTGCGGGTGCCTGCCCGTGCCCGAGGAAAAAATCGTCAAGAAATGGCGTCTGCAGCCGGGCAAGATGTTCCTCGTGGACCTGGAAAAGGGCCGCATCATCAACGACCAGGAGCTCAAGGAATCGCTCGCGTCGGCCAAGCCCTACGCCGAGTGGATCGAGCGCATCCGCGTCAAGCTGGACGAGTTGCCCGAGCCGAAGGAGAAGCGCGAGGTCGCGCGCGAGGCGCTGCTCGACCGCCAGCAGGCGTTCGGCTACACGCAGGAGGACATCAAATTCCTGCTCACGCCGATGGCGATGAACGGCGAAGAGCCGGTCGGTTCGATGGGTAACGACTCGCCGCTCGCGGTTCTCTCGAGCAAGAACAAAACGCTGTACCATTATTTCAAGCAGCTATTCGCCCAGGTGACCAACCCGGCGATCGACCCGATCCGCGAGGAGCTCGTGACATCGGTGGTGAGCTTCATCGGCCCGAAACCGAACCTGCTTGGCATCGATGAGATGAACCCGCCGCTGCGGCTCGAGGTGAGCCAGCCGGTGCTCGATTTCGACCAGATGGAAACCATCCGGCACATCGAGAAGTATACCGACGGCAAGTTCAAGTCGTGCGAGCTCGACACCACTTACCCGCTCGCCTGGGGCAAGGAAGCGATCGAGGCGCGGCTTGCCTCGCTCGCGGCGCAGGCCGAGGACGCGGTGCGTGCCGGCTACTCGATCATCATCATCTCCGACCGCAAGCTCGACCGCGACCACGTCGCAATCCCGGCGCTGCTCGCGCTGTCCGCGGTGCACCAGCACCTGGTCAGCAAGGGCCTGCGCACCTCGACCGGGCTGGTCGTCGAAACCGGCTCGGCGCGCGAAGTCCATCATTTTGCGCTGCTCGGCGGCTACGGCGCTGAGGCGGTGCATCCTTATCTCGCATTCGAGACGGTCATCGACATGGTCGAACGCGGCCAGCTCGGCCCGAACCGCGACGCCAAGCAGGCGTGCAAGAATTTCACCAAGTCGGTGGGCAAGGGCTTGCGCAAGGTGATGTCCAAGATGGGCATCTCGACTTACATGTCGTACACCGGCGCCCAGATTTTCGAGGCGGTGGGCCTCGCCAAGTCGTTGGTGGACAAGTACTTTACCGGCACGACGTCGTCGGTCGAGGGGATCGGCGTGTTCGAGGCCGCGGAAGAGACGATCCGCATGCACCGCGAGGCGTTCGGTTACGATCCGGTGCTGGCCACCGACCTCGCCGTCGGCGGCGAGTACGCCTGGCGGGTGCGCGGCGAAGAGCACATGTGGACCCCGGACGCGATCGCCAAGCTCCAGCACGCGACGCGGAGCAACACCTACTCAACTTACAGGGAGTACGCGAAGCTGATCGACGACCAATCGCGCCGGCACATGACGTTCCGCGGCCTGTTCGAGTTCCGGTTCAACCGGTGCAAGCCGGTGCCGATCGAGGAAGTCGAGCCGGCCGCCGAGATCGTCAAGCGCTTTTCCACCGGGGCGATGTCACTCGGGTCGATCTCGACCGAGGTGCACACCACGCTGGCGGTCGCGATGAACCGCATCGGCGGCAAGTCCAACACCGGCGAGGGCGGGGAAGACCGCCGCCGTTACGCGCCGGTCAAGGCGGGTGAGACGCTGCGCTCACGGCTGGGCGCGGACCGCGTCGAGTCGGATATCGCGCTGAAGGATGGCGACTCGCTCAACTCCAAGATCAAGCAGGTCGCTTCCGGCCGCTTTGGGGTGACCGCCGAGTACCTCGCCAACGCCGAGCAACTGCAGATCAAGGTGGCGCAGGGCGCGAAGCCCGGCGAGGGCGGTCAGCTCCCCGGGCGCAAGGTATCGGAGTACATCGCGGAGATTCGCTTCTCCACGCCGGGCGTCGAGTTGATCTCGCCGCCACCGCACCACGATATCTACTCGATCGAGGACTTGGCGCAGCTCATCCACGATCTCAAGAACAGCAGCCCGCGCGCCGCGATCAGCGTCAAGCTGGTCTCCGAGGTCGGGGTGGGCACGATTGCGGCTGGCGTGGCAAAAGCCAAGTCGGACCACGTGACGATCGCCGGACATGACGGCGGCACGGGCGCGAGCCCGTGGTCGTCGATCAAGCACGCGGGCACGCCGTGGGAACTCGGGCTCGCCGAGACCCAGCAGACGCTGGTGCTGAACCGCCTGCGCGGCCGCATCGCGGTCCAGGTCGACGGCCAGATCAAGACCGGACGCGACGTGGTAATCGGGGCCATCCTCGGCGCCGACGAGTTCGGCTTTGGCACTGCGCCGCTGGTGGTCGAAGGCTGCATCATGATGCGCAAGTGCCATCTCAACACCTGCCCGGTCGGCATCGCTACGCAGGACCCGTTGCTGCGCCGGAAATTCACCGGCAAACCGGAGCACCTCATCAACTACTTCTTCTTCGTGGCCGAAGAGGTGCGCGAGCTGATGGCGCAACTCGGGATCCGGCGCTTCGACGAACTGATCGGCCGCACCGATCTTCTCAACACCGCGAAGGGCATAGAGCACTGGAAGGCGCGGGGGCTCGACTTCTCGAAGGTCTTTTACATGCCGCAGATGCCGGCCGACGTCGCGCGCCACCACTGCGAGGAGCAGGACCACGGGCTCGACCGGGCACTCGATATGCGACTGATCGAGCTCGCCCAACCCGCGCTCGAGCGCGGCGAGAAAGTCACCATCGAGACACCCATCCGCAACATCAACCGCACGGTCGGAACGATGCTGTCGTATGAGGTAGCGAAGCGCTACGGCCACGACGGGCTGGCCGAGGACACGATCCACGTGCGGCTCGCCGGGTCGGCGGGCCAGAGTTTCGGCGCGTTTCTCGCACGCGGCATCACGCTCGATCTCATCGGCGATACCAACGACTACTGCGGCAAGGGCCTCTCCGGCGGCCGGATCACGGTTCAGCCGTCGCCCAAGTTTCGCGGCGAGCCCACCGAGAACATCATCACCGGCAACGTGGTGCTCTACGGGGCAATCGCCGGCGAGGCGTATTTCCGCGGTGTCGCGGGCGAGCGTTTCGCGGTGCGGAACTCGGGCGCGCATTCGGTCGTGGAAGGCGTAGGCGACCACGGCTGCGAGTACATGACCGGCGGCACGGTCGTCGTGCTCGGACCGATCGGTCGCAATTTCGCGGCCGGCATGAGCGGCGGCATCGCCTACGTGCTCGACGAGGCCGGCACCTTCGAGAGCCACTGCAATCTCGCCATGGTCAAACTCGAGCCGGTGCACTCGGAAGCCGAGCAGGAGGCCAAGGTCGACCGCGACCTCTGGCACCTGGGCGAGGCCGACGAGGTGATTCTCAGGCGCTTGATCGAAAACCACGCGCGCTATACCGGCAGTGCCCGCGTGAAACGGCTGCTCGAGGACTGGCCGAACTACCGCACCAAGTTCGTCAAGGTGTTCCCGAACGAGTACCGCCGGGCGCTGGGCGAGCTTGCCGCCAAGCACAAGAAGATCGCAGCGTAATTTCCGTTACCAATACAAGGTTACCGGATCGCAGGGGGCAGCGTGTGCGCTGCCCCGCCGCGGTCCCGGCAGCCGGCTACTTCCGGGGTTGAAATAGATGGGCAAGATCACTGGTTTTATCGAATTCGGGCGGGTCAGCGAGGCCTACGAGGCGCCGCAGGACCGCATCAAGCACTGGCACGAATTCATTCCGGCCCTTAACGACGAGCAGGCTGCCGTGCAGGGCGCGCGCTGCATGGATTGCGGCGTCCCGTTCTGCATGAACGGCTGCCCGGTCAACAACATCATTCCTGACTGGAACGACCTCGTGTACCAGCAGGACTGGGAACAGGCGCTCGCGTCCCTTCACTCGACCAACAACTTTCCCGAATTCACCGGCCGGATCTGTCCGGCGCCATGCGAGGAAGCTTGCACGCTGCGGATCATCGGCGACCCGGTTGGCATCAAGTCGATCGAGCACGCGATCATCGACAAGGGCTGGGAAATGGGCTGGGTCAAGCCGCAGCCGCCGGCGCGCAAGACCGGCAAGCGGGTGGCGGTGATCGGCTCCGGTCCGGGCGGTCTTGCCTGCGCCCAGCAACTCGCCCGCGCTGGCCACGCAGTCGTGGTGTTCGAGAAGAACGACCGTATCGGCGGGTTGCTGCGCTACGGCATACCGGACTTCAAGATGGAGAAATGGCTCATCGACCGCCGGCTCGACCAGATGCGCGCCGAAGGCGTGGAGTTTCGTGTCAACCACTGCGTCGGCCCGGCGCCGGTTGGCGCCGGCAACCCGCATGCGCGGCCGGTGACGCCGAAGAAAGTCCTGGCCGAATTCGACGCCGTGGTGCTGGCGGGTGGCGCCGAGCAACCCCGCGACCTGCCGATTCCGGGGCGCGAGCTCGACGGGATTCACTTTGCAATGGATTACCTCGTGCTGCAGAACCGGCGCGTGGCCGGCGACAAGAACGTGAAGGACCTGTGGGCGACCGACAAGCATGTCATCGTGATTGGCGGCGGCGACACCGGCTCCGACTGCGTCGGCACTTCCAACCGCCACCAGGCCAAGTCCATCACCCAGCTCGAGCTCTTGCCGATGCCGCCGGATCCGGAGCGCAATCCCGTGTGGCCGTACTGGCCGTCGCGGCTGCGCACCTCGTCCTCGCATGAGGAAGGCGTCAACCGGGACTGGTCGGTGACGACCAAGGAGTTCATCGGCGAGGGCGGAAAGCTCAAGGCGATCCGGGTGGTCCGCCTGGGGGGCATGAAAGAGGTCCCGGACTCGGAGTTCATCTTGCCCGCCGACCTAGTGCTGCTCGCGATGGGCTTCGTGTCGCCGGTGCAGTCGATGCTCGATGCCTTCAATGTCGAGAAGAGCGAGCGCGGCAATGCCAAGGCGGTGACCGACGGTCCGGGGAGTTATCTCACCTCTGCACCCAAGGTTTTCGCCGCGGGCGATGTGCGTCGCGGCCAGTCGCTTGTAGTATGGGCGATCCGCGAGGGCCGGCAATGCGCGCGCGCTGTGGACGAATTCCTGATGGGGTCTTCGGAGCTGCCGCGCTGACCTGCGTAAGGAGTAAGGGGTGAGACATCGCGGGCGACACCGGGTCTCGGACGGATGCAGTTCGGCCCTGCACCTCACGCCTTGCCCATGCTGAAGAACGACACGCTGATCCGCGCGCTGCTGCGCCAGCCCACGCCGTACACGCCGGTGTGGATCATGCGGCAGGCGGGGCGCTATCTGCCCGAGTACAACGAGACTCGCTCTCGCGCTGGCGATTTTCTCGCATTGTGCAAGAGCCCGGACCTCGCGACCGAAGTCACCCTCCAGCCGCTGGCGCGCTTTGCGCTCGACGCCGCGATACTGTTCTCCGACATCCTGACGATACCCGACGCCATGGGACTCGGGCTCTACTTCGCCGAAGGCGAGGGCCCTAGGTTCGAGCGTCCGGTGCGAGACGAGACCGCCATTCGCGCGCTCGCCGTGCCCGATCCCGGCGGCAGCCTGCGCTACGTGGTCGACGCCGTCGCGCAGATCCGGCGCGCGCTTGACGGGCGCGTGCCATTGATCGGTTTTTCGGGCAGCCCCTTCACGCTTGCCTGCTATATGGTAGAGGGCGGGGCCAGCGCTGACTTCCGCACCATCAAGACCATGCTCTACGCGCGCCCCGAGCTGTTGCACCGGCTGCTGGATGTCAATGCCCGCGCGGTGGGCGCTTACCTGAACGCGCAGATCGAGGCGGGCGCGCAGGCTGTGATGCTGTTCGACACCTGGGGCGGCGCGCTGGCGGACGCTGCCTACCGGGAATTTTCTCTCGCATATATGCAGCGCGTGCTCGACGGGCTCAAGCGCGAACATGAGGGCGCGGTTGTGCCGCGCATCGTCTTTACCAAAGGCGGCGGACCGTGGCTTGAGGCGATCGCCGGCATCGGCTGCGACGCCGTCGGCCTCGACTGGACCGTCGATCTCGGCGCAGCGCGTGCGCGCATCGGCTCGCGCGTCGCGCTGCAGGGCAATCTCGATCCGGCGGTGCTGTTCGCGCCACCCGAGGTCATCCGGCGCGAGGCCGGGCGCACGCTCGCCGCGTTCGGCCGCGGCAGCGGCCATGTTTTCAATCTCGGTCACGGCGTCTCGCAGTTCACGCCGCCGGAGCACGTCGCGGCGCTGGTCGATGCGGTGCATGAACTGAGCCCGGCGCAGCACCAGACGCTGCCCGAAAACCCGCGCCAGTAGCGGCTTTCCGGGCCTGCCGGCCGTCACTTATGCACAATGACGGCGCGCGAGGCGGCCGGGCGGCACGCACCGACACCATTCCGGGGCCATGATGTAACACCATGTTTTGTAAGTGTTTTATTTGCGCGTGCGCAGGGCCCGTCGAGACCGGCAGGAGTGATACAGTGAGCACCCGCTACGCCGGATCCCGATCATCAACAGCTTTATCCACAGACCACTGTGAATAAGAAAAAATGTCCCTATTGCTAAGCCCCTTAAGGTGATTTTTCAGAATCGGCGTGAGCACAGCGCTGTAACTTTCGCCGCCACACTCTGAGCATGCGATGAAAATCGTGCGCGTCGGGCTCGATGTGCCCGTGGATACGCTGTTCGACTACCGCGCCGATGATGCCACCGGCGCCGATCTCGGGCGCCGCGTGCTGGTCCCGTTCGGCCGCAGGACTGCTGTCGGCGTCGTGCTCGAGCTCGCGCAGCACAGTGAGGTGCCCGTCGCGCAACTCAAGCCGGTGGTGCGCATCGTGCGTGACGAGCCGGCGCTCGACGCGGCGGACCTGCGCCTGCTCGGCTTCGCCGCGGCCTACTACCATCATCCGCTCGGCGCGGTGGTAATGAACACGCTGCCGCAGCGGCTGCGCCGCGTCAAGCCAACTCGGGCCGCGCCGCCCCGTGCCTTCGCCCTGACCGCCGCGGGCGCGCACGCCGAGGCAGACGACTTGCCCGTGCGCGCGCTGGTTCAGCGGCGGCTGCTCGCGCTGTTCAAAGCCCAGGAGATTCTCGATCCAGCGGCGATACGGGCGGCCGGCGCAACAGCATCCAGGGCGCTGCAGCAGCTGGTGGCGCGCGGCTGGGTGGAAGCGCGCGCCGCACCCGTACCGCCGCGGCAGACCGGAGTTGTCGCCGCTCCACCACTGACAGCGGAACAGGGCGCCGCGGTGCAGGCGGTTACCGCGGCGCTCGGCAACTTCCAGGCGTTTCTGCTGCGCGGCATTACCGGCAGCGGCAAGACCGAGGTCTACTTGCATGCGATCGGGGCGGTGCTCGACGCCGGCCACCAGGCCTTGCTGCTGGTGCCGGAGATCGCGCTGACGCCTCAGCTCGAGAACGTCGTGCGCGCCCGGTTCCCGTCGGCTCACCTGGTCAGCCTGCACAGCGGGCTCGGCGAAAGCGACCGCTTCGAGCACTGGCGCGCGGCGCAGTCGGGCACGGCCGATATCGTGCTCGGCACGCGGCTCGCCGCCTTCGCGCCGCTGCCGCGGCTCGGATTGATCATCGTGGACGAGGAGCAGGACGCCTCGTTCAAGCAGATGGACGGGCTGCGCTACTCGGCGCGGGACCTGGCGGTGGTACGCGCCCAGCAGCGCCGGATCCCGGTCGTGCTCGGCTCGGCCACGCCCGCCCTCGAGACCCATTACAATGCGGTCGCCGGACGCTACCGGCTGCTCGAGCTGACGCAGCGCATCCATGCCGCCCCGCCATCGATCGCCTGCATCGACACCCGCGGTGAGCGCCTGGCCGACGGCCTGTCCGGCGCGCTGCTCGAGGCGGTCGGCACGCGCCTCGCACGCAACGAGCAGAGCCTGCTGTTCATCAACCGGCGCGGTTACGCCCCGGTGCTGATGTGTCACGCATGCGGCTGGCTCTCCGGTTGCCCCCGGTGCACTGCGAAGCTGGTGCTCCACCTGCAGGACCGCCAGTTGCGCTGCCACCATTGCGGACACTGCGCGGCGATACCCGTCTCGTGCCCCGATTGCGGCAACCCGGACCTGGCTCCTTTGGGGCAGGGCACGCAACGGGTCGAAGCAGCGCTGGCGGCCCGCTTTCCGCAGGCGCGCATCGTGCGCATCGACCGCGACAGCACGCGGCGGCGCTTTGCCTGGCAGACGGTGCGCGAGCGCATCCAGGCGCGGGAAGTCGACATCCTCGTCGGCACGCAGATGCTCGCCAAGGGTCACGATTTTCCGCATCTCAACCTGGTCGGCGTATTGAACGCCGACAGCCTGCTCTACAGCACCGACTTCCGGGCGCCCGAGCGGCTGTTCGCGCTGTTGATGCAGGTCGCAGGCCGCGCAGGCCGCGGTGCCGACCGCGGCGAGGTGCTGATTCAAACCGAATTCCCGCAGCATCCGCTATACGCCGCGGTGCGCGGCCAGGATTACAGCGCGATGGCCGAAACGCTGCTCGCCGAGCGCAGTGCCGCGGGCTTTCCGCCATTCGTGCATCAGGCGCTGCTGCGCGCAGAGGCGCCGAGCGCTGCCAGCGCGCTCGACTTCCTGGCCCACGCGGCGCAGATTGGCCGGCAGCTGCCGCAGGCAGTCACCATCTACGACCCGGTGCCGGCCGCCCTGGTGCGCCGCGCGGGCCTCGAGCGCGCGCAACTGCTCGTTCAGTCGGACAATCGTGCACTGCTGCAGCAATTTCTCGGCGCATGGTACGCCCGGCTTGCCACTACGCGCACGCGCCGAACGCGCTGGTCGCTCGACGTCGACCCGCTCGAGTTCTGACCTCGGCTATAATACGGCGCTCTTTTCAAGCCACCCGCGGATGAAGTCTCCCGAGTATCCTGATCTTCGCGCCCATTTCGCCACCTTGTTTGAGGCAGCGCTGGATACCGTGGCGCCGGAGCAGCGCGATGCGCACATTGTCCTGGACAAGCCCAAACAGGCGCAGCACGGTGACTTTGCCTGCAACATCGCGCTGCAGCTCGCAAAGGCTCTGCGCGCCAAGCCGCGCGAGGTCGCCGGGCGCCTGGTTGCGGCGCTGCCGCCGTCACCGTACCTGGAGAAAGCCGAGGTCGCCGGCGCCGGGTTCATCAATCTGTTTCTCAAGCGTTCGGTCAAGCAGCGCTTCGTCAACCAGATCCTCTGGCTCGGCCACGAGTACGGCAGGAACAGCCTTGGCCAAAAGAAGAAAGTGCAGGTGGAATTCGTGTCGGCGAATCCGACCGGGCCGCTGCACGTCGGTCATGGCCGTGGCGCCGCCTTCGGCGCGAGCCTTGCCAACGTGCTGGACGCGGCGGGTTTCGATGTCGCGCGCGAGTACTATGTAAACGACGCAGGGCGTCAGATGGATATCCTGGCGCTGTCGACCTGGCTGCGCTATCTGGAAATCGCCGGCGAGAACGTGTCGTTTCCGCCCAACGCCTATCAAGGTTCATATGTGCGCGACATCGCGCGCGCGGTCCACGCGGCCCATGGCACGCGCTACGTGCGCCCGGCCGCAGCCATCGCGGCCGGTGTGCCCGACGTCGCCACGGACGCGGAGGTGCATCTCGATGGGCTTATCGCGAACGCCAAGCGGCTGCTTGGCGCGGACTATCAGGTGCTTCACGCGCATGCACTCGACGACCAGCTCGCCGACTGCCGCAGCGATCTCACCGAATTCGGGGTCGTCTTCGATAACTGGTTCTCTGAACGCTCGCTGTTCGACTCCGGCTTCGTCGAGCGCGCCGTATCCGCACTCGAGCAAGCCGGGCATGTCTACACCGGGGACGGGGCCAGGTGGTTTCGCTCGACTGTTTTCGGCGACGAGAAGGATCGGGTGGTGCAGCGCGAAAACGGTCAGTACACCTACTTCGCCTCCGACATCGCCTACCACCTGAACAAGTTTGAGCGCAATTTCGATCTGGTGATCGACGTGTGGGGCGCGGATCACCATGGCTACATTCCGCGCGTGAAGGGGGCGCTGGAGGCCCTGGGGCTGAACCCGAGCCGGCTTAACGTGGCGCTGGTGCAGTTCGCGGTGCTGTACCGCAACGGGCAGAAGGTGTCGATGTCGACCCGCGCCGGGGAGTTCGTCACGCTGCGCGAGTTGCGGCAGGAAGTCGGCAACGACGCGGCCCGTTTCTTCTACGTCTCGCGCAAGAGCGACCAGCATCTCGACTTCGATCTGGATCTCGCCAAGTCGCAGAGCAACGAGAACCCGGTCTATTACATCCAGTACGCGCACGCCCGCGTCTGCAGCGTGCACGAGCAGTGGGGCGGCGCCGCGGAAACCCTGCGCGACGCCGATACGACGCTTCTCGCGAGCGGGTACGAGCTCGCGCTGCTCGAGCGACTGCTGCAATATCCGGACGTCGTCGAAGCGGCGGCGCGCGATCTTGCCCCCCATCTGGTCGCCTTCTATCTGAAGGATCTTGCCGGCGACTTTCACAGCTTTTACAACGCAGCGCGCATCCTGGTCGACGACGAGCCCGTCAAGCGCGCGCGGCTCGCGCTCGCCACCGCGGTGCGGCAGGTTTTGCGCAACGGGCTCGTGCTGCTGGGTGTCTCTGCTCCGGAAAAAATGTAAGATACCGGCGTGAGCAAAGACTACAAAAGGGCCGAGCGCAAGAGCGGCGGCCGGAGCACCGGCGGGTCGTTCCTGCTCGGCATGCTGGTCGGCCTGATTCTCGGTCTGGGTATCGCGCTCGGCGTCGCGTGGTACATCAACAAGATGCCGAGCCCGTTCTTGAACCGCGCGGCGCCCGCAAAGACCGAGCCCGTGAAGCCGCTGCCGCCGACGGCGGCGATGCGCGAGGAACAAGCGGCCAAGGCGCCGGCCACCAAGCCGCGCTTCGATTTCTACAAGATTCTCCCGGGCACCGAGGAACCGGCGACTGACCAGCAGTTGAAGGATGCCCAGCAGTCGTCCACCGCAGCAGCGAAGGAAGCGTTCTTTCTGCAGGCTGGCGCATTCCAGAGCGCACCCGATGCCGACAATCTCAAAGCGCGCCTCGCGCTGCTCGGCGTGGAGGCGACGGTTCAAACCACGACTCTGCCCGACCGGGGCACCTGGCACCGCGTGCGCATCGGCCCCTACACCAGCGTGGAGGCGCTCGCCCGCACGCGCGACACGCTCAAGCAAAATGGAGTCGAGACCACGCTCATCAAAGTGCGCGACACTGCGGGGCCCTGACGCGCGCATCCACCCCTGGGAGTTTACGAGGAAGGTTACATGCCAATGTCGAGACTTTTCGGTTTCCTGGCCGCAGCGGCGGCATTCATGCTTGCCGCCGCTGGCGCACCGGCACAGACGCCGGGCACGGACTATCTTCTCGTCAAGCCGCCGCAGCCCACGGCAAGCGGGCAGAAGATCGAAGTGCTCGAGTTCTTCTGGTACGGCTGCCCTCACTGCAACACGCTGCAGCCGCCGCTCGAGGCCTGGCTCCGGAAGAAGCCCGCGGATGTCGAGTTCAAGCGTGTGCCAGCCGCATTCAGCGAATCTTGGCTGCAGCTGGCACGCACCTACTACGCGCTCGATGCGATGAACCTGGTCGACAAGCTGCATCACGAGGTGTTCGCCGCAATCCATGAGACGCGTGCGCTCGACCCGAAGGTGCTGGCGCGCGATCCCAAGTCGCTGTTCGACTGGGTCGCGGGCAAGGGCGTGAATCGGCAAACGTTCATCGATACCTACAATTCATTCGCGGTGAACGGCCGCACCCAGCGCACGCTCGAGCTGACGCGCAAGTACGACATTCCGGGCACACCGGCGATCGTCGTCGATGGCCGCTACCTGACGGCGCCGTCGATGATCCTCACGTCGGCCAAGACGATCGATTACCCGCGCTACTTCCAAGTGCTCGACGAGGTGATCGCGCTCGCGCGCAAAAACCGCGTGGGGAAGTAGACCATGCCCGCCCGTACCGCGCTGCCTCTCCTCGGTCTCGCCGCCTCCCTTGCACTGGCGATCGGTTTCACCGCCCCGGCCGCGGCGCAACAGCCGCCACCCCTGCGGGTGGACCTCGAGTACCGTCTGATCCCGCCGCAACCCGTCGAAACGGGAGACAAGATAGAAGTCATCGACTTCTTCTGGTACGGCTGCCCGTACTGCAACGAACTGCATCCCGCGCTGGACGCGTGGAACGCGCGCAGGCCGGCGGACGTCGCGCTGCGCCGCATCCCGGCGATACTCCGCGACTCATGGGCGCCGCACGCGCGCATCTTCTACACGCTGGAGGCGTTGGGCGAGGCCGAGCGCCTGCACGGGCAGGTCTACCACAGCTACCACGTCGAAAAGCTGCACATGGGCCGGCCTGACGTCATGGAACAATGGGCCGTGCGCCACGGCATCGACCGAGAGAAATGGGCCACGGCCTACACGGCTGCCGAGACCGACCGGAAGGTCGAGCAGGCCAAGGCGGCCGCCCGCCGTTACATGATCCACGGCACGCCCTCGGTTGTCGTCGACGGGCGCTTTCTCACATCGAGCGCGATGGCCGAAACGGTGCCCGGCGTGGTGACGATCGTCGAGCAGCTGATTTCCCTCGCCCGCGGCGAGCGAGCGCGAAACACAAAATAGATCAACGGCTTATTCGCCGTGCCAAGGCAGGGGGCTGTGCCGCGCGACCCGCATGACCGTCCCGATGCCGCCCCGTGACACACCGCGCGTCATTATCACCGGTGCCTCAAGCGGCATCGGCGCTGCGCTCGCGCGACGTTACGCGGCACAGGGCGCAATCCTCGGCTTGATCGCGCGCCGCGAGACAGCGCTTCAAGCGCTCGCCGCCGGGCTGGGTGGTGGCTGCGAAATCTATGCGCTCGACGTCCGCGACGAGGGAAGGCTTGCTGCCGCCGCGCGCGATTTCGTTTCCCGCCACGGCTGCCCCGACATCGTCTTCGCCAACGCCGGGGTTAGCCTTGGTACGCTGACCGAATATCCCGAAGACGTCCGCGCATTCCAGGAGGTGATAGACACCAACCTCGTCGGCCTGGTCAGGACTTTCCAGCCGTTCGTTGGACCGATGCGGGATGCGGGGAAGGGCGCGCTGGTCGGTATCGCCAGCGTCGCCGGCTACCGCGGTCTGCCGGGCGCGGCGGCCTATTCGGCATCCAAGGCCGCGGCGATCTCTTATCTGGAAAGCCTGCGGGTCGAGCTCCGCGCAAGCGGCGTCAAGGTCATCACCATCTGTCCCGGCTACATTGCGACACCGATGACGGAGAAAAATCCGTACCCCATGCCATTTCTGATGAGCGCGGACGCAGCAGGGCAAAAAATCGCCGCCCTTGTCGCCCGCGGCCGGGCCTATGCCGTGATTCCGTGGCAGATGGCGCTGGTCGCGCGGGTGCTGCGCGTGCTGCCCAACTGGCTCTACGACCGGCTGTTCGGCAACGCGCCGCGCAAGCCCCGGCGCAGCGGACAGGATGAGACGTGATTCGACTGGATCCGTGCGGGTGCGATTGGTTGCGCACGCTGCGGTCGGTTCATTCTTTTCACTCTCCCCTGACGGGGCTCGGCTCACGCCTTAAGCGCGTCCAAGCAGTTCCCGCCTCAAGATCACTCGACCGTCACGGACTTCGCAAGGTTTCGGGGCTTGTCGACGTCGGTGCCGCGCATCAGCGCGCAGTGATACGCGAGGAGCTGCAGTGGCACCGTGTAGACGATCGGCGCCTGCAGCGGATCGACGTGTTCCGGCATCTCCAGCACGTCGACGCCGTCTGACGCCTCGATGCCGGCCGTGGGATCGGCGAACACGTAAAGACGCCCGCCACGGGCTCGCACCTCCTGCAGATTCGACTTGAGCTTTTCCAGCAGTTCGTTGTTCGGCGCGACCGCCACCACCGGCATGTTGGCGTCGACCAGCGCGAGCGGCCCGTGCTTCAACTCACCGGCGGCGTACGCCTCGGCGTGGATATAACTGATCTCCTTCAGTTTCAGCGCACCTTCCATCGCCACCGGCCACAGTGCGCCGCGCCCGAGGAACAGCGCATGCTCCTTGCCGACGAAGTGCTCGGCCCAGGTCTTGATCGCCGGCTCGAGTGCGAGCGTCTTCTCGATCATGTCCGGAACGTGCGCGAGCAGTCTCACCGCCCGCGCTTCTTTATCGGGTGCCATCCCGCGCTGGCGCGCGAGCGCGACACCGAACAGCGCCAGCGCGGCGAGCTGCGTGGTGAACGCCTTGGTGGAGGCAACGCCGATCTCGGGTCCGGCACGCGTCATCAACGTCATGTCGGCCTCGCGCACGAGGGAGGATTCCGGCACGTTGCAGATGGCAAGCGCCCCGAGGTATCCCAGCCGCTTCGCCTCGCGCAGCGCAGCGAGCGTGTCTGCGGTCTCGCCCGATTGCGAGATCGCGATGAACAGCGTATCCCCGGGCACCACTGGCTGCCGGTAGCGATATTCGCTCGCCACTTCGACCGTGCACGGCACCCTGGCCCATTGCTCGACGTAATAGCGCGCGATCATGCCCGCGTGGTAGCTCGTGCCGCAGGCGACGATATGCACGCCGCGGATCCTCGGCAACAAGGCAGCGGCCTTGGGGCCGAACGTCGCGTCGAGCACTCTGCCGTTCGCGAACCGCTCGGCCAGCGTATCCGCGACGGCACGCGGTTGCTCGAAAATCTCTTTCTGCATGTAATGCTGGTAGTGACCGAGCTCGACCGCGTCGGCCGCGAGCTCCGATACGTGCAGCCTGCGCTCGACGGTCGCCCCGGCGGTGTCGAACAGGCGGATTCCGGTTCGGGTGAGCTCCGCGACGTCGCCATCTTCGAGGAACCGGAAACTGCGCGTCACCGGAAGCAGCGCCTGAACATCGGAGGCGACGAAGTTCTCGCCCGCGCCCTGTCCGACCACCACCGGACAACCCATGCGGGCGGCTATCAGGCGGTCGGGGTCGTGCCTGCTCATGACGACGATGGCGTAGGCGCCGCGCAACTGCCCGATCGCCTGACGAACCGAGGACAGCAGATCGCCGCTGCTTTTGATCCGGTCGTGGATGAGGTGGGCGACAACCTCGCTGTCGGTGTCCGAGTCAAAGGTATAGCCCTTGGCCTTGAGCGCCGACCTCAACTCGTCGTAGTTCTCGATGATGCCGTTGTGGACGAGCGCAATGCCTTCTTCCGAGAAATGCGGGTGCGCATTCTTCTCGTGGACGCCGCCATGAGTGGCCCAACGCGTGTGCGCCACGCCGCGCTTGCCCGACAGCGGTTGCTTGTCGATGGCGTCCGCCAGCAGCCTAACCTTGCCGACGGTGCGGCGCCGATCGAGCCTGCCCGCCCCATCCTGCACCGCAACGCCCGCGGAATCGTAGCCGCGGTACTCGAGACGCCGCAGGCCTTCAACCAGGATGGGGACGACATCGCGTTCGGCGATAGCGCCGACAATACCGCACATGGCGCTAACCGGCCGTGACCGGTGACCGGAGACCGGTGGCCGGGCGGCAGCCCAACGCGTGGACGTCTACGACGATCTCTGGGTCACTGCTCATTGGTTGACGGTCACTTCTTCTTGACGGGGCGCTTCCACCCCGCGAGCGACACCTGCTTCGCCCGCGACAGCGTGAGCTGATCGGCCGGGGCTTCCTTGGTGATGGTCGAGCCGGCGCCGATCGTCGCGCCGCGGCGCACGGTCACCGGCGCGACCAGCTGCGTATCCGATCCGATGAACACGTCGTCTTCGATCACCGTGCGGTGCTTGTTCGCGCCATCGTAGTTGCAGGTAATGGTTCCGGCCCCGATGTTGACGTTGGCCCCGACCGTGGTATCGCCCACGTACGCGAGGTGGTTCGCCTTGGAGCCGGCCGCGACGTGGCTTGCCTTGATTTCGACGAAATTGCCGATGTGCACGGCGTCGGCGAGGCGGGTGCCGGGTCGGATGCGGGCATAGGGGCCGATGCGGCAGTTCGCGCCGATCGCCGCGTCATCGATGTGCGTGAACGGTTCGATACGGGTTCCCGGCCCGACTTCGACGTTGCGCAGCACGCAGTTTGCGCCGATCGACACGCCGTCGGCGAGCGTCACTTCGCCTTCGAATATGCTGTTCACGTCGATCTGGACGTCCCGGCCGCAGCCCACGCTGCCGCGGATATCGATCCGCGTCGGATCGGTCAGCGTGACACCCTGTTCGAGCAGGCGGGTCGCACACTGCCACTGATAGATGCGCTCGACCTGCGCGAGCTGGGCGCGGCTGTTCACCCCCAGCGTCTCCCATGCGTCCTGCGCCTGCGCCGCAACCACGGCGACGCGGTCGGCCAGGGCGAGTCGCACCACGTCGGTAAGGTAGTACTCGCTCTGCGCGTTGTCGTTCGTCAGGCGTTTGAGCCAGCCGGCGATGCGCGCGGTCGGCAACGCCATGATACCGGTGTTGACCTCGCGGCTGCGGCGCTGCGCGGCGGTTGCGTCCTTTTCCTCGACGATGCCGGTGATCCCGCCGCGCTTGTTGCGCACGATGCGGCCATATCCCGACGGGTCCTCGAGCTCGGCGCTCAGCACGACCAGCCGCCCCGTCGCGCCGTCGAGCATCTTCGTCAGCGTCTCGCGCCGGATCAGGGGCACATCGCCGTAGAGCACCAGCGTCACGCCCTTGCCGCCGAGGTGCGGCAGCGCCTGCTGCAGCGCATGCCCAGTGCCAAGCTGCGGCTCCTGCTTGACCAACGCGACGCCGGCGCCCTTCATTGCCAGCGGCAGCTGCTCGCCGCCGTGCCCATAAACGACACACATGCTGGCGGGCTCGAGCGTGCGTGCGGTATCGATGACGTGCGCGATCAACGGCCGACCGGCGAGCGGATGCAGCACCTTCGGCAGGTGCGAGTTCATGCGCTTGCCTTGGCCGGCCGCGAGGATGGCAATGGTGAGCGGGGTTTTCACGCGATCGAAATTATCGCACAGCGCTATGTCCGGCGCGCGAGGTAGCGCTCGACGGCGTCAACCTGCCGTGCGTCGAGATGCAAACCCGCCTTCGTGCGCCGCCACAGCACGTCTTCCGCGGTTCGCGCCCACTCGTGCGTGACCAGATAGTCGAGCTCGCGGGAATAGAGATCGGCGCCGAAGCAAATGCCCAGGTCCGCGACCGACCGCGCGCCTGCGATCACTTTCGTGGCTCGGGCACCGTGGCGCCGGCCCAACACGGCAAGCAGCGGTCGCGGCGCCCAGGGGAATTCGCGGCGCAGCGGCCCGTTGATGTAGTCGTCGAGCTCCATCCCGCCCAGGTCACCGCCGGGGAGCGGCGCCGACTCGGTCCACCGCGGTCCCATGGCGGGCAACCAGGGCGAGAGCTGCTCGAGCGCATGTTCCGCGAGCTTGCGGTAGGTCGTGATCTTGCCGCCGAAAATCGACAGCAGCGGCGCGTCTTGCCCGGCTCCGTCGACGCGCAGCACGTAGTCGCGGGTGATCGCAGACGGATCATCGCTGCCGTCGTCGAACAACGGCCGGATCCCGCAGTACGCCCAGACCACGTCGGCGGGCGTAATGGCGTGCGCGAAGTAGCGGTTCGCGGCGCGACATAGATAGTCGATTTCCTCGCGGCCCGCCTGGCAGGTGCCGGGCTCGCCGTGGACCTCGACGTCGGTGGTGCCGATCAGCGTGTAGTCGCGCTCGTAGCTGTAGACGAACACCACGCGGCGGTCATCGTTCTGCAGGATAAACGCGTGGTCGCCCGGGTACAGCCGCGGCACCACGATGTGGCTGCCCTGCACGAGCTTCAGGCCGAAGGGCGTCGCCTCGCCCGCAACCGCCTCGAGGAACTGCTTGGCCCAGGGGCCGGTGACGTTCACCAGTGCGCGAGCACGAACCTCCGTCTCCTTGCCCTCGGCAGCACGCAGGGTCGCACGCCACAGCCCGTTCTCGCGCCGTGCCGCCGTGCATGCCGTGTGCGTGAACACCGCGCTCCCGCGCTCGGCGGCATCGCGGGCATTCGCAACGACCAGCCGCGCATCGTCGACCCAGCAATCGGAGTATATGAAACCGCGGGTGAGCCCGGCCTTCAATCCGTCGGCGTAGGGCCCCGTACGCAGATCCACCGCACGTGAGCCGGGCAGGGTGTCGCGCCGCGCAAGGTAATCGTAGAGGAAAAGTCCGGCCCGGATTATCCACGCCGGTCGCAATTCCGGCACGTGTGGCATGACAAAGCGCATGGGGTGCACGAGATGCGGCGCACATTTGAGCAGCACCTCGCGTTCGGCCAGGGCCTCACGCACCAGGCGGAACTCGTAGTGCTCGAGGTAGCGCAGCCCGCCGTGAATCAGCTTGCTGCTGGCGGAGCTGGTTGCCGCACCGAGATCGTGCTGCTCGGCGAGCACGACGCGCAACCCGCGGCCCGCCGCGTCGCGTGCAATGCCCGTGCCGTTGATGCCGCCGCCGACGATCAGTAAATCGACCTCCCTTCCGTCGGCCATACTCGCGCTTTTGTCCGCTGTGGCGGCTGCAAACCAGAACGAGGCAACGCGTGGCTGCCTCGATCTACTTAATTATCTGACAAATCAACGTTTTTTGCGCAGCTTCTGGATCGCGGCCAGCTGCGCCACCGCGCTCGCCAGCTCCGCCTGGGCCTTGGCGATCTCGAGCTTCGAGGTCTGATTCTGCATCGCCTCTTCCGCCTGCTTCTTCGCCTCCAACGCTTTCGCTTCGTCGAGATCGTGCCCGCGGATTGCGGTGTCGGCAAGCACCGTGATGACCTTCGGCTGCACTTCGAGGATTCCCCCGGCAACAAAAATGAGCTCTTCTGCTGCCCCGCCGGCGGGCTTGATGCGCACTTCGCCCGGCTTGATGCGCGTAATGAGCGGCGTGTGCCGCGGATAGATGCCGAGCTCTCCGGCCTCGCCGGGCAGCACGACGAATTCGGCCTCGCCGGAGTAGATCGATTCCTCGGCGCTGACGACGTCTACGTGGATCGTATTTGCCATTTAATGGTGATCCGTGATCAGTGATCCGCACCCCGCCAGGGGGTATGGAAAAGAATGATCCCGCTGAAATCGCCGGGTTGCGGCCGCTTCACGTCTCACGTCTTTCCTCTCGTTACTGCAACGTCTTGGCCTTCTCGAACACTTCCTCGATCGGCCCGACCATGTAGAACGCCTGCTCCGGCAGCTGGTCGCATTCGCCCTCAACGATCATCTTGAAGCCCTTGATCGTGTCCTTGAGCGACACGTACTTCCCTTTCTGGCCGGTAAACACTTCGGCGACGTTGAACGGCTGCGACAGGAAGCGCTGGATCTTGCGCGCGCTCGACACCGCAAGCTTGTCTTCCGGCGAAAGCTCATCCATGCCCAGAATCGCGATGATATCGCGCAACTCCTTGTAGCGCTGCAGCGTCGCCTGCACTTGGCGCGCCACAGCGTAGTGTTCCTCGCCCACGACGTGGGGGTCGAGCTGCCGCGACGTGGAGTCGAGCGGGTCCACGGCAGGATAGATACCGAGGGACGCGATGTCGCGCGAGAGCACAACCGTCGAGTCGAGGTGGCCAAATGTTGTGGCCGGCGACGGGTCGGTGAGGTCGTCGGCCGGCACGTACACCGCCTGGATCGACGTGATCGATCCGGTCTTGGTCGACGTGATGCGCTCCTGCAGCCGCCCCATCTCCTCGGCGAGCGTCGGCTGGTAGCCTACGGCCGACGGCATGCGACCGAGCAGAGCCGACACCTCAACGCCCGCCAGCGTGTAGCGGTAAATGTTGTCGATGAACAACAGCACGTCGCGACCCTCGTCGCGGAAGGCTTCGGCCATGGTGAGGCCGGTCAAGCCGACGCGCAGGCGGTTGCCCGGTGGCTCGTTCATCTGGCCGTAGACGAGCGCCACCTTGTCGAGGACCTTCGACTCTTTCATTTCGTGATAGAAGTCGTTGCCCTCGCGCGTGCGCTCGCCCACGCCTGCGAACACCGAATACCCGGAGTGCTCGATCGCGATATTGCGAATAAGCTCCATCATGTTCACCGTCTTGCCCACCCCTGCGCCGCCGAACAGCCCCACCTTGCCGCCCTTGGCGAAAGGACAGATGAGGTCGATCACCTTGATGCCGGTCTCGAGCAACTCCTGCGACGGCGACAGCTCCTCGAAGGATGGCGCCTTGCGGTGGATCGACATCGTTTTCTCGGCGCCGATCGGCCCCGCCTCGTCGATCGGCCGGCCGAGCACGTCCATGATCCGCCCCAGCGTCTTCAAGCCGACTGGGACCGAGATCGGCGCCCCGGTGTTCACCACTTTCATGCCACGGCGGAGCCCATCGGTCGAACCGAGCGCGATGGTGCGCACCACGCCGTCGCCAAGCTGTTGCTGGACCTCCAGCGTGAGCTTGCTGTCTTCCGTGTCGAGCCGCAGCGCATCGTAAATATGCGGCATCTGCTCGCGCGAAAATTCGACGTCGATCACCGCGCCGATGCACTGCACTATGTTCCCCGTGGCTTTTGACATGCTCGTTCCTGTGCGTTCAGTTCAAATTCGGTTGGCCGGCGTCAAACCGCCGCTGCGCCGCCGACAATCTCCGACAGCTCCTTGGTGATCGAGGCCTGGCGCGTCTTGTTGTAGACCAGCGTCAGCTCGTCGATCACGGTGCCGGCGTTGTCAGAGGCGGCCTTCATCGCCACCATCCGCGCCGACTGCTCCGAGGCCATGTTTTCCGACACGGCCTGGTAGATCAGCGCCTCGATGTAGCGCGTGAGCACCTGTTCGAGCACCGCTTTCGCATCGGGCTCGTAGATGTAGTCCCAGCTGCCCTCCGGCGCGCCGAGGCGGTCGCCGGCGAGCGGTAGCAGCTGCTCCATCACCGGCTCCTGCTTCATGGTGTTGATGAACTTGGTATAGAAGATCATCAGGCTATCGAAGCGGTCCTCGATGTACCCGTCGAGCATGACCTTGACCGCCCCGATCAGCTTGTCCATGTGCGGGCGGTCGCCCAGGCCGGTGATGTGCGAGGCCAACTTGGCGCCGAGGCGCTGCATGAAGCCGAAGCCCTTGTTGCCGATGGCGCAGACCTCGATCTCCTCGCCTGCGGCCTCCCATTCGCGGATCTTGGTGAGCGCGAGCCGCAGCAGGTTGGTGTTGAGTCCCCCGCACAGGCCCTTGTCGGTCGTGATCACGATGATCCCTACCCGGGTTACCGTATCGCGCTCGATCAGGAATGGATGCCGGTACTCGGGATTGGCGTGGCTGATGTGCGCCGCAACGTTGCGGATCTTCTCTCCGTAGGGACGCGCCGTGCGCATCCGTTCCTGGGCGCGCCGCATCTTCGAGGCCGCCACCATTTCCATCGCCTTGGTGATCTTGCGCGTGTTTTGAACGCTCTTGATCTTGTTGCGAATCTCTTTTGATCCGGGCATCGCGAGTCTCTAGCTGCTGGCGGGCATCGTGCGCCCGCTGGGTAGCATCTGTTCCGTCATCGCCTTCAGCGGTTTACCCTAGTAGGTCCCGTGCTGCTTCCAGTCCTTCATCCCTTGGTGCAGCAGCTCCTCGTCTTCCTTGGTGAGGTCTTTCGTGCTCTCAATGCGCTTGACGAGGTCGCCGTGCTTGTCCTTGATGTGATCGCGCACCGAGCGCTCGGCCGCGAGCGCCTTCTTGACATCCACGTCGTCAAAGTACCCATTGTTCACCGCGAACAGCGTGAGCGCTATTTCCCACACCTGTAGCGGTTCATACTGCGGTTGCTTCATCAGCTCGGTCACCATGCGCCCGCGCTCAAGCTGCTTGCGGGTGGTCTCGTCGAGGTCGGAGGCGAACTGGGCGAACGCCGCCAGCTCGCGATACTGGGCAAGCGCGAGACGCACGCCCCCACCCAGCTTCTTGATCACCTTGGTTTGCGCGGCGCCGCCCACGCGGGAGACCGAGATGCCAGCGTTGATCGCAGGCCGGATGCCCGCGTTGAACAGGTCTGTCTCGAGGAAGATCTGCCCGTCGGTGATCGAGATCACGTTGGTCGGCACGAACGCGGTCACGTCGCCAGCCTGGGTTTCGATGACCGGGAGCGCAGTGAGCGAGCCGGTCTTGCCCTTCACTTCGCCTTTGGTGAATTTCTCGACGTAATCCTCGTTCACGCGCGCCGCACGCTCGAGCAGGCGGGAGTGCAGGTAGAATACGTCGCCCGGATAGGCTTCGCGGCCCGGCGGGCGCCGCAGCAGCAGCGACACCTGCCGGTAGGACCACGCCTGCTTCGTCAGGTCGTCGTAAATGATCAGCGCGTCCTGGCCGCGGTCACGGAAATACTCGCCCATCGTGCACCCGGAATAGGGGGCTATGTACTGCATCGCGGCGGACTCGGACGCCGAGGCCGCCACCACGATGGTGAAGTCCATCGCGCCGTGCTCCTCCAGCTTGCGGATCACGTTCTTGATCGAGGACGCCTTCTGCCCGACCGCGACGTAAATGCAGATGAGGTTCTTGCCCTTCTGGTTGATGATCGTGTCGATCGCCACTGCGGTCTTGCCGGTCTGGCGGTCGCCGATGATGAGCTCGCGCTGCCCGCGGCCGATCGGCACCATTGAATCGATTGCCTTGATGCCGGTCTGTACCGGCTGGGAAACCGATATCCGGTCGATTACGCCCGGCGCCACTTTTTCAATGACGTCGGTCATCTTGGCATTCACCGGGCCCTTGCCGTCGATCGGCTGACCCAGCGAGTTGACGACCCGGCCAATCAGCTCGGGGCCAACGGGCACTTCGAGAATGCGGCCCGTCGTCTTGACCGTGTCGCCTTCGCTGATGTGCTCGTAGTCGCCGAGCACCACCGAGCCGACTGAGTCGCGCTCGAGGTTGAGCGCCAGGCCGAAGGTGTTGCGCGGAAACTCCAGCATCTCGCCCTGCATCACGTCGGCCAGCCCGTGGATGCGGCAGATGCCGTCGGTGACCGAGATCACCGTGCCCTGGGTGCGCGCCTCGGCGGTGGTCGCGAGGTCCTGGATCCTGCTCTTGATGAGTTCGCTGATCTCGGATGGGTTGAGTTGCATGAAGGGCTCCTAGTGGGTGAGCGCGGTAGCCATTTGATCGAGCTTGCCGCGCACCGTTGCATCCAGTACTTTGTCGCCGACGACGATGCGAACGCCGCCGATCAGGTTCTTGTCGACCTCGACTGCCGCGCGCACTTTGCGCCTGTGGCTCGCCTCGAGACGCGCCACCAATCGCGCCGTCTGCTCGTCCGAGAGCGGGAGCGCCGAGTGGATGATGACCTCGACCATGCCTTCGTGCTCGCGCCGCAGGGTCTCGTAGAGCGCGCGGATCTCGGGAATGAGGCCGACGCGGTCGTTTTGCACCAGGACCTGCACGAGATTCCGCCCCGCGCCGTCGAGCCGGTCCCCGGCCACGCCCAGTATCAGCCCTTCGAGCTGCGCTGCGCTCACGTTCGGATTGCCGACGCAGGCCTCGACGCGGGGGTCCACGACCACGGCCTCGACGAGTGCCAGCATGTCGGACCAGGCAGGGAGATTGTCCTTGTCGCGCGCAAGCCGGAATACGGCTTCCGCATACGGGCGCGCGATGGTGACAAGTTCCGCCATGTCGTTCCTTAGAGTTGGCTTTCCACGGTCTTTAACAGATCCGCGTGCGCTTTGGCGTCGACCTCCCGCCGCAGGATCTGCTCGGCGCCGGCCACCGCCAGCGTTGCCACCTGGGTCCGCAACGCTTCCTTGGCGCGCGAGACCTCCTGCTCGATCTCGGCCTTGGCGCCGGCAACCAGTCGGTCGCCTTCCGCCTTTGCGGTGCTCTTTGCTTCCTCCACGATCTGGGTGGCGCGCCGCTCGGCTTGGCTGAGGATTTCCTGCACCCGCTCCTTGGCTTCGTCCATCATTTCGGCCGAGCGCTTGGTTGCCTGCTCCAGGTCGAGCTTGCCCCGTTCCGCGGCCGCGAGGCCTTCGGCGATCTGCTTCTGCCGTGCCTCGATCTGGCGCATCAACCACGGCCACACCAGCTTGGTCGTGAACCAGATGAAGAGCGCGAAGGTCGCCGCCTGCGACAGCAGGGTCAAATTGATGTTCATCGTATCCCCCTAACGGGATAAACCACGCGCCGCGGCTTATCCCTGGATGACCGCGAGCAGCGGGTTGCCGAAAGCGAACAGCATCGCCAGGCCGACGCCGATAATGAACGAGGCATCGATTAGGCCGAGCAGCAGGAACACCTTCACCTGCAGTTGCGGCATGAGTTCCGGCTGGCGCGCGGCCGCCTCGAGGAAGCGGCTCGACATGATGCCGATGCCGATACAAGCGCCGGCGGCGCCCAGACCGATCATGAGGCCGATACCGATGCCGGTATACGCCTGGATCATCGCCAACAATTGCATCTTCTCCATCTCAATTTCCTTTCTTGAACGGGTTTGAACTGGTCTGAAATCAGTGGCTTTCGTGCGCCATCGAGAGATAGACGACGGTCAGCACCATGAAAATGTATGCCTGCAGCAGCACAATGAGGATGTGGAAGATCGCCCAGCCGAGGCCGAGGATGGCGCCGATCGCCGTTCCGACGAGCCCGGTCGCCGCCCACATGCCGAGCAGCAGGAAGATGATCTCGCCCGCGTACATGTTGCCGTAGAGCCGCAGCGAGTGCGACAGCGGCTTGGAGAAGTACTCGACGAGATTCAGCAGGAAGTTCGCCGGCCACAGCAGCGGATTGGACCCGAAGGGCGTGCAGAAGAGCTCGTGCATCCAGCCGCCCACGCCCTTCACCTTGACCGCGTAAAAGAGCATCAGCACCCATACCGACAGCGACAGAGCGAAAGTGGTGTTGACGTCCGCGGTAGGTACGCCCTTCCAGTATTCCTGCTGGAAGACATAGTGGTAGACCAACGCCATGATGTCGATCGGCAGGAAGTCCATGGCGTTCATCAGCAGCACCCAGACAAAAACCGTCAGCGCCAGCGGTGTGATGAAGCTGCGGTTGCCGTGGAAGATGCTTTTTGCCTGGTCGTCGACGAACCCGACCAGAATCTCAACGAACGCCTGGCGCTTGCCCGGCACGCCCGCCGTGGCCCCGCGCACGACCCACCACAGGAAGCCGAAGCCGATGACGCCGAGGATGATCGAGGTGACGAGCGTGTCGATGTGCAGCGTCCAGAACGGGCTGTCGCCGAACGAGACGGTGCGGTTGGTGAGGTGATGACCGATGTACGAGGTCGGGGTGAGTTCCTGGGCGGCCATTAACGATTCCTGAAGTCTTTAGCTGTCGCGGACGAAAAAAGCCGCGCTGAACAAGAGCGCCGTCAAGATGAATGTTCCGAAAAAAGCCGCCAGTGCGACTTGTTTGTATACCGCCAACACCAGCCAGAGCAGGACGACGATCACCAGTATCTTGCTGGCCTCGGCTCTGAGCAGAGCCACGAGAGTTTCCCCGGTACCCGCCTTCGCCCGCGACGCGAACCAGCCAAAGACCCAGCCCGCCGCCATATTGACCAGCCCGCCAAGCCCTGCCGAGATGGCCCCCGGCGAGCCCTGCCACCAACCTGCAATCAGCGCCGCCGCCGCTGTGGCGTAGAGCTGCCAGCGCAGCACCGTGCGGATCGGCTTGCTCTCGAGACGGAGAGCCACGTCGTTCCCCGGGCCGAAAAACCTCGGGATTATACGCGGCGCAACATCGAGCGTCAAAGAATCGCCGGGCGTGGGAAACCTCTGAAGACGCGCGCGGTCCGTCATGCCGTTGTGCGAGCGGGCCGCAAGGACCGTGCGTTTTCAGCGGGTTGCCGCATCGCCTTGCGTCACGCGCTTTCCTCAAAAGCGATTTTCAGCGCTCGTTAGCCGCCATTCAGCTTCGCGATGATCACCTCCAGCTGGTCGAGGCTGCGGTAGCTGATGGTGAGCTTGCCGGCCCCTTTTCTTGCGCCGGGGCGAATAGTCACGGCCGTGCCAAGGCGCTGCGAGAGATTTTCCTCGAGGCGCGCGACATCACGGTCCAAACGGGGCCGCGTCCGCGCGGCGGGTGCCTTGAGCAGCAGCCCAACCCGTCGCTCCACGTCGCGCACGGAAAGCTGTTTGGCGGCCGCAAGGCGCGCGAGCTCGACCTGGCGTACGGCCGGCAGCACCAGCAGTGCGCGGGCGTGCCCCATGTCGATGCGGCCTTCCTGCAACAGCTCGCGCACCGGCGGCGCGAGCTCCAGCAACCGCAGCAGGTTCGTCACGCCGGAGCGCGAGCGCCCTACCGCCTCGGCGGCCTGCGCGTGGGTCATTCCGAACTCCTGGATCAGGCGCTGGATGCCGGTCGCCGCCTCGAGCGGGTTGAGATCTTCGCGCTGGATGTTTTCGATGAGCGCCACCGCCAGCGCCTGGCGGTCGGGCACTTCGCGCACCAGGGCCGGCACCGTGCCGAGCCCGGCGATGCGTGCCGCACGCCAGCGCCGTTCCCCGGCGATGATCTCGTAGCGCCCGCCGGCCACCGGCCGCACGAGTATCGGCTGCATGACGCCTTGCCCTTTGATCGACTCGGCAAGCTCGGCAAGCGCATCCTGGTCCATGCGCGTGCGCGGCTGATATTTCCCCGGCTGGAGCGCGTCGACCGCAATCTCCGTGAGGGCTTCACCGGCGGGCGCGCGGTCCTCGCCGCCGAGCAGTGCGTCCAGACCTCTTCCCAGCCCCCTTGGCTTCACCATGTCGTTATCCTCCTCACGCCGGCGGCGGACTGCGGTTCATCATCTCGCCCGCCAGAGCGATATATGCCAGCGCCCCCTTTGAATTGGGATCGAACTTGAGCGCCGGCACCCCGTAGCTTGGCGCCTCGGCGAGCCGCACGTTGCGCGGGATGACCGTGCGGTAAACCTTGTCGCCGAAGTGGGCGACCAGTTGCGCCGATACCTGCAGAGCGAGGGTGTTGCGCGGGTCGTACATGGTGCGCAGCAGCCCCTCGATTTTCAGATCGGGATTCAGGTTTGCCCGCACTTTCTTTATCGTGGCCACCAGATCCGAGAGACCCTCGAGCGCGTAGTACTCGCACTGCATCGGGATCATCACCGCCTGCGCCGCCGTAAGCCCGTTCACCGTGAGCAGATTGAGGGCGGGCGGACAATCGATCAACACGAAGTCGTAGTCGCTCTGCACCGGCGCGAGCGCCTCCTTCAGGCGCGTCTCGCGGTGATCGATCTCGACCAGCTCGACCTCCGCGCCCGCGAGATCGCGGTTGGCCGGGATGAGATCGTACTCGCCGCTCGCCGCCCGGGTGCGCACCGCGCCGAGGCTGCGGGTGCCGAGCAGCAGATGGTAGACCGTCGCGGACAGGTTGCGCTTGTCGATGCCGCTGCCCATGGTGGCGTTGCCCTGGGGATCGAGGTCGATCAGCAGGACGCGCCGTTTCGCGGCCGCCAGGCTCGCTGCGAGGTTGACGCCGGTCGTGGTCTTTCCGACCCCGCCCTTCTGGTTGGTGATCGCGAGGACCTTGGTCATGCGGGCTCTACCAAGACCAGGTGGCGCTCGGCGCGCACGTACGGCACCTTTAGCGCGATCACGCGGCGGAGCCGGTAGCCGGCCGGCGTGCGGGTCAACTCGTCGTGCGGGTAGGCTCCCTTCATCGCCGCGAGGCAGCCGCCGGCAGCCACGAGTCCGCCCGCGGCCGTGACGAATTCCTGCAGCCCGGACAAGGCGCGCGAGATCACGAGGTCAAACTTCCGCTCGGGATGCCAGGTCTCCGCGCGCTCGCATACGACCTCTGCGTTCGCAAGCTCGAGCTCGATCAGCGCCTGTCGCAGGAAAGCCGCCTTCTTGTGGTTCGCGTCGAGCAGCGTCACCTGCGCCTCCGGCAACGCGACCGCCAGCGGAATTCCCGGCAGCCCTGCGCCGCTGCCCACGTCGAGGATGCGTCCCGCGGAAATGTGCGGCAGCAGAGCTAGGCTGTCGAGCAAGTGCTGGCCCACCATGTTGACCGGCTCGCGCACGGCGGTCAGGTTGTAGACCTGGTTCCACTTTTGTATCAACCCCAAGTAGTTGAGCAGGCGGCGGCGGGACTCCGCAGGCAGGTCGAGCCGGAGCTCGCGCAGGCCGCGGTCGAACCGCTCCCCGGGCGTCATGCGCTCTTCTTCTGCGCGGAAAATCCTCTCTTGACGTGCACCAGCAGCACCGATACCGCCGCAGGCGTGACACCCGAGATGCGGGCTGCCTGCCCGATGGTCTCCGGACGGTGGCGGTTCAGCTTCTGCTGCACTTCGACCGACAGGCCGCGCACCGCGGTGTAGTCGATGTCCACCGGCAAGCGCGTGGTCTCGTATTGCACCTGCCGCGCGATCTCGTCGCGCTGGCGCGCGATATAACCGTGGTACTTGGCCTGGATCTCGACCTGCTCCGCGACCTGGCTGTCGGGGACCGCCGGCCCTGCGCCGGGCAGGCTCGTCAACGCGGCGTAGCTCACATCCGGCCGCCGCAGCAGATCGGCAAGCGTGTAATCGCGCTCGAGCGGCTGGCCCAGCACCCGCTCGGCTTCGACCGCCGGAATGACCCGCGGATTGACCCAGGTTGCTTTCAGGCGCTCCTGCTCGCGCGCGATCGCTTCCTGCTTGCGGCTGAACGTTTCCCAACGCCGGTCGTCCACTACGCCCAGCTTGCGACCGGCCTCGGTAAGCCGGAGGTCTGCGTTGTCCTCGCGCAGGGACAGCCGGTACTCGGCGCGGCTGGTGAACATCCGGTACGGCTCGGACACCCCGCGGGTGATGAGGTCGTCGACCAGCACGCCCAGGTAGGCTTCCGCGCGGCGCGGGCACCATGCCTCGCGATCTGTGGCGTGGCGCGCGGCGTTAATGCCGGCGAGCAGGCCTTGCGCGGCCGCTTCTTCATAGCCCGTCGTGCCGTTGATCTGCCCGGCGAAAAACAGCCCCGCGATCGACTTGGTTTCGAGCGAGCGCTTCAGGTTGCGAGGATCGAAATAGTCGTATTCGATCGCGTAGCCGGGCCGGGTAATGAAAGCGCGCTCCAGGCCCCGGATCGAGCGCACGAGCTCGAGCTGAACGTCGATCGGCAGGCTCGTCGATATGCCATTGGGATAATACTCGTTGACTGTGAGCCCTTCCGGTTCGAGAAAGATCTGATGCGCGGCCTTCGCGGCGAAGCGGTGAATCTTGTCCTCGATCGATGGGCAGTAGCGCGGGCCGACGCCCTCGATCACGCCGGTGTACATCGGCGACCGGTCGAGCCCCGCGCGGATGATGTCGTGGGTGCGCTGGTTGGTATGGGTGATCCAGCACGGCAGCTGCGGCGGATGCTGCTCGCGGCAGCCCAGGAATGAAAAGACCGGCAACGGCTCGTCGCCCGGCTGCTCGGTCATGACCGAAAAATCGATGCTGCGGCCGTCGATGCGCGGCGGCGTGCCGGTCTTAAGACGCCCCACCGGCAGCTGCAGCACGCGCAGGCGTTGCGCGAGCGTCGCCGCCGGCGGATCGCCCGCGCGGCCGGCCTGGTAATTCTGCAGCCCGACGTGGATCAGCCCGGAGAGGAACGTCCCGGTCGTCAGAATCACCGCTCGCGCGGAGAACCGAAGGCCGATTTGCGTGACCACGCCCGTCACGCGATCGCCCTCGAGCGTCAGGTCGTCCACCGCCTGCTGGAAAATACGCAGGCTGGGCTGATTTTCCAGGCGACCGCGAATGGCTTTCCGGTAAAGCACGCGATCAGCCTGGGCGCGCGTTGCGCGGACCGCGGGGCCTTTACGCGAATTGAGGATGCGAAACTGGATTCCCGCTTCGTCGGCAGCGGCCGCCATGGCCCCGCCCAGCGCGTCGATCTCTTTGACCAGGTGCCCCTTGCCGATACCGCCGACCGACGGATTGCACGACATCTGCCCCAGCGTCTCGATGCTATGGGTCAAAAGCAGGGTCGCACAGCCCATGCGCGCGCTCGCGAGCGCCGCCTCGGTGCCTGCATGGCCTCCACCGACCACGATAACATCAAATTTTTCAGGATGTTGCGTCATTTGCACGCGCGCCTAAGTCGAGGGCCGCATCATATCCTAATCCACAGCAAAAATGAACAGGGGCAGACTGCGGTGGGCGGTGTTCCACGTGGAACGTGGTTTTGCGGCGGCGCAGCATTCTTCCGTGCCGCTGGTTGCGGCAACGCGCTCCGCCGGACCGGTGTGGATACGGCCGAGGTTCCACGTGAAACGTCCGGCTACTTTCCGATGCAAAAGCGAGAGAAGATCTCGCCCAGCAGGTCGTCAGCAGTGAACTCGCCCGTGATGGTCGACAGCCGCTCTTGGGCCAAACGAAGTTCTTCGGCCAGCAATTCCAGCTGCCGGCCCAGTTGAGCTGCCGCCTCCAGATGCCCCCGCGCCGCCGCGAGCGCCTGCAGGTGGCGCTCGCGGGCCAGGAAAACGCCCTCGCCGCCCATCCGCCAGCCTACGGCGTCGAGCAGGGCCTGCTGCAGCGCCTCCACACCCTCCCCGGTCTTGGCGGACAACCAAACCACGGTCGTCCCGTTTTCGGATTCCACGGCTGCTCCGCGCGGCAGCAGGTCGATCTTGTTCATCACGCGCAGCCGCGGCAGCCGCTGGGGCAGCCGGGCGAGGATTTGCCGGTCGGCGTCGCTTTCCCCTGCCGTGCTGTCGACCAGCAGCACCACCAGATCCGCCCCTTCGATCGCGGTCCAAGTGCGTGCAATGCCGATGCTTTCTACCGGGTCATCCGAGTCGCGCAACCCCGCCGTGTCAATGATGTGCGCGGGCACCCCGCCCACGTCGATCGTTTCCCGGATAGCATCCCGCGTCGTGCCTGGAATTTCAGTCACGATCGCCAAGTCCGCGCCGGCCATGCGGTTGAGCAGGCTTGATTTTCCGACGTTGGGCTGGCCGGCAAGCACGATGCGTATGCCCTCGCGCAACAAGCTGCCCTGTCGCGACGCTGTCAGCACCGTGTCCAGTTTTTGCTGCACCTCCGACAGCTTGCGCTCCGCTTCCGGTTGCTGGAGAAAATCCAGCTCCTCCTCCGGGAAATCCAGTGTCGCCTCGACCCACATGCGCAGCTCCGTCAGGGCCGCGACCAACTCACGAACCCGCTCGGAAAACGCTCCCTCAAGCGACCGGACGGCGCACCGCGCCGCTTCCGCAGTGCTCGCATCGATTAGGTCCGCGACGCTTTCGGCCTGCGCCAGATCCAGCTTGTCGTTCAGGAATGCCCGTTTCGTAAACTCGCCAGGCTCGGCCACGCGCGCACCGAGGTCCAGGCATCGCTTCAGCAGCAGATGCATGACCATGGGGCCCCCATGGCCCTGGATCTCGAGCACGTCCTCGCCGGTGTAGGAACTGGGAGCGGGAAAAAAGAGCGCGATCCCCTCGTCGATGGCAGCGCCATCGCTGTCGAGAAATTTCGCGCGGACCGCCTGGCGCGGCGGCAGGCGGCGTCCGATGATCGCTTCGCCGATCGCGCCCAGGGACGGCCCCGAGATGCGCACGATGCCGATGCCGCCCCGACCGGGCGCGGTGCCTATCGCGGCGATGATGTCTTGGATTCCCATCGGCGGCGAGTATAGCCGCTCGCGCTACCTCTCGCAGACGGTTACTTGCGCTTTTGCGCAGCCGCCTGTTCGAGCTTGCGCGTGATATGCCACTGCTGGGCGATAGAAAGAATATTGTTGATCAGCCAGTACAGCACCAAGCCGGCCGGGAAGAAGAAGAAGAAGATGCTGAACGCGATCGGCATGATCTTCATGATCTTGGCCTGCACCGGATCGGGCGGCTCCGGATTGAGCTTGGTCTGAATGATCATCGTGATCCCCATCAGGATCGGCAGGATGTACCACGGATCGGGGGTTGCAAGGTCATCGATCCACAGCATGAACGGCGCGTGCCGCAGCTCGACGCTGGCCAGCAGGACCCAATAAAGAGCAATAAAAACAGGTATTTGCACCAATATTGGGAGGCAGCCCCCGAGCGGGTTTATCTGCTCGGTCTTGTACAGCTCCATCATCGCTTGCTGCATACGCTGCCGGTCGTTGCCGTATTGCTCTTTGAGCCGCTGCATCTTCGGCGCAAGCACCCGCATCTTGGCCATCGACCGGTAGCTCGCCTCGGACAACGGGTAGAAGATGAGCTTGATGACGATAGTGAGCAGAATGATCGCCACGCCCCAGTTCGCCGTCCAGTCGTAGAACACGGCGAGCAGCCAGAACAACGGCACTGCGATAACGGTGAGCCAGCCATAATCGACGACAAGGTCGAGGCCCGGCGCAAGCGCGCTAAGCTTGTCCGGCTCCTGCGGGCCGGCGTAAAGCGGCACCTCGAGCACGCCGCTATGCCCCGGATCGATCCCGCCCGCTGGAACGATCACGCCGGCTGCGTACAGCCCTCCTTCCAGCTGGCGCGTGTAAAACTCGCGCGCGATGCCCTGCTTCGGCAGCCACGCGCTGAAGAAGTAATGCTGAACGATTGCGACCCACCCATCGTTGGTGTTCTTGGGATACGGCGTCTTACCCTTCTCGATGTCGCTCCACTGGACCTTCTGGAACTTGTCCTTCTCCGTGTAGACCGCGACCCCGGTGAAGGTCGGCAGCATCGCCGAATCGCCTGCCGGCGCCTTGTTGTCACGCACCAGCTGAAAATATCCAAACGGCTCGATCCGGGTCCGGCTGTTGTTGACGATCTCATAGCGCACGTCGATCAAATAGCTGCCGCGCTCAAAGCGCAGGACCCTTACCACTTTAACGCCATCCGCTTCCGGCGCCTCCAGCCGCAGCTCCAGGCTCGACGCGCCGTCTGCCAGGCGGAGCTCTGCCGCCGGAGCGGCATAGCGCGTGCGATGGTTCGGCATCCCTGGTCCGATCAGCCCCGACTGCGCCACGTAGACGTGATCGGCCCGGCTCTGGAACAGCGCGAACCGTTTGTCCTTGTCTGCCTGATCCCGATGCCGCTTGAACTCAAGGCTTCTCAGGTCGCCGCCGACAACACTTATCTCCGCGCGCAAGGTGTCGGTTTCTACCTTGACCACTTCGCTCTGCGGTAGCCCGGCAGCCGCCTCGGGTGCCTTTGGCGCCACACTGGCGGTGAGCTTCTCGCTCGGCGTCGGCACGGCTACCTGCTCCTCCGGCTTCGGCGCGGCCGCCGGTGCCGGGACCCCACCCGGTGCGGTCGCGGCGGGCCGCGGGGCCGGCGGCTGCTGGTCGCGCTGCCACGCGTCGAGCAGCATGAACACCGAGAAGGTGAACACGAAGAACAGGATCAGCCGTTGGGAATCCATAGGAAGTATCGGCGCTCAAGCTGGCGCACGGTGCGCCGCGAACGCGGCTTCTTGCCTCATTTGCAGAGCGTGGTGAAAAGATCCTTCACTTCAGCCCAGGTCACCGCTCGCGCCCGCGAGCCCAGGGAACGGAACTGCACGATGATATCCAGCGCCGGGAGCGCGCCGCGGGCGGCACGGAAAGCTTCCCGCACCAACCGCTTGCTCCGATTGCGGTCCACGGCGCGCGGCATCGCCTTTCTGCTGGCGATGATCCCAAGCCTCGCGTACTCGAGGCCGTTTGGCCGGATACGCACGACGACCGGCCGGCGCCGCAGAACGTCGCCGCCCGCCAGCACCGCCTCAAACTGCTCGGGCCGCAGCAGGCGCTCCAATCGGGCACAGCGCGCCAGGGGAAAGGCACCTTTAAATCGACCTCAAACGGCCAGTCGTGCCCGCCCTTTGGCGCGCCGGGCGCGGATCACCTTGCGACCGCCGAGAGTCTTCTTGCGCGCGCGATACCCGTGAGTCCGCTTGCGGCGTGTCTTCGATGGCTGGTAGGTTCGCTTCATGTTCGCTCAGTTATGTTGGGCTGAAAAACCTATTATTACAACCCGTTTCGGCAAGTGCTGTCAACGAATCTCCGCGTCGCGGCAACACGGTAAGCCGCTGGCCGGGCTTGTGGATAACTTTTCGCAAAACGGCTAAACTTCTCAATTGCTCAGCATCACTCACACGCCAGCTTCTCATAACAACACCGCCGCTACGCACGATGAACAGCTTCTGGCGCTATTGTCTCTCCCGATTCGAGAAAGAGCTCACGCCTCAGCAGTACAAAACCTGGATCGAACCGCTGAAGTTCCGCGCTGACGGCGATACGGTCACGCTGATCGCGCCTAACCGCTTCGTCCTGCAGTGGATCCGCGACAAGTTCTCGCGCCGCATCCAAGATCTCGCTGCAGAGCAATTCAAGCGTCCGGTGGAGGTGCGTTTTGTTCTTGGCGACAAGAATCTCTCCGCTCCCCCTCCCTCGCTCGCCCCGGAAGTCGCGCCAGCAAAGCCCAAAGTGCGGGAAATTTCTCGCCTAAATCCAGCGTTCTCATTCAATACCTTTGTCACCGGTAAAGCCAACGAGTTGGCGCGCGCTGCAGCAACGCAGGTTGCCGAGCGCCCCGGCACGGCATATAACCCGCTGTTCATCTACGGTGGAGTCGGCCTCGGCAAGACTCACCTCATCCAGGCGATCGGCAATCATCTCCTCGCTCGAGCGCCTGAAAGCAAGATCCGATATATCCATGCCGAGCAGTACGTCTCCGATGTAGTTCGTGCCTACCAGCACAAGGCGTTTGATGATTTCAAGCGCTACTATCACTCTCTCGACCTCTTGCTTATCGACGATATTCAATTCTTCAGCGGCAAGAGCCGCACGCAGGAAGAATTTTTCTACGCCTTCAACGCGTTGATCGAATCCCATAAGCAAGTTGTGATCTCGTGCGACACTTATCCGAAAGAGATGGCCGGCATAGAGAATCGCCTCATCTCGCGCTTTGGCTGGGGCCTCACCGTTGCCGTCGAGCCTCCCGAACTGGAGATGCGTGTTGCGATTCTTCTCAAGAAAGCCGAGGCCGAAGCGGTTACAATTGACGAGACAGTAGCTTTTTTTCTCGCCAAGCACATTCAGTCGAATGTCCGCGAGTTGGAAGGCGGTCTGAAGCGCGTGCTCGCGTATGCACGCTTTTCCGGACAGGAAATCTCGGTCGACTTGTGTCGCGATGCCCTACGGGACTTGCTTGCGATCCAGAATCGCCAAGTATCAGTTGAGAATATCCAGAAAACTGTTGCGGACTACTACAAGATTAAAGTCTCCGAAATGTACTCCAAGAAACGCAGCCGCAACGTCGCCCGCCCGCGCCAGGTCGCGATGGCCCTTGCCAAAGAGCTTACTCATTTGAGCCTTCCCGATATCGGCGAGGCCTTCGGTGGCCGAGACCACACGACCGTCCTGCATGCTTGCCGCAAGATCGCCCAGCTTCGCGCCACAAACACGGACGTAACGCGCGACATCGTGTCCCTGCTCAAAGTCCTCCGCAGCTAACTCCCTGTGGACGTATTGTGCATATGTCATCGGTTCGCGTGACCCGCCTTTTCGCTCCACAATGCATCCACAGCTATCAACGCAGAACCACACAGCCATTCACGCAAAGTTTCGCCAGCAGAATCAAACCTTATCCTGCCACTCCACAAGCGTACGATCTCTTTACTAGTCTTACTACTTTTTAAATAATTCTTTATGAAAATTGCACAAGTTCAGCGCGATGTCCTGCTGAAGCCCCTGCAAGCCGTCACGGGTATTGTCGAAAAACGACACACCCTGCCGATACTTTCGAATGTCCTGCTCCAGCGCAAGCAGGACAAGTTGCTGCTTGTCGCGACCGATCTAGAGATACAGATTTCTACGAGCAGCGCTGGTGAGAAGAAAGGTGGAGAAGAGGTGAGTCTGACGGTATCGGCTCGAAAACTGCAGGATATTCTGCGCGCGCTGCCGGAGGATACGGAGGTCCTCCTCGACGCGCAAAATAACCGTCTTCAGGTGCGCGCTGGAAAGAGCCGTTTCAACCTCCAAACGCTTCCCGCAGCGGACTTTCCGAGTATGGCCGACCCGGGTGACGCACTGGCCAGCTTCGCCCTTCCGCAGCAGGTGCTACATGACGTGCTGCTGCTTGTGCAATACGCCATGGCGCAACAGGACATACGGTACTACCTTAACGGGTTGTTGCTGGTGCTCGAAGGCAACGAGATCCGCGTGGTTGCGACGGATGGACACCGCTTGAGTTACGCCGCGGGCAAGCTCGAGCGGGCACAGGACAAGCGCGAAGTCATTCTCCCGCGGAAAGCGGTACTGGAACTGGCGAAGCAGCTCGGCCGCAGTGAAGAGCCGGTCAACGTGCAGGTATTTGCAAACCAGGTCAAGTTCACTTTTGGTAACGTCGAGCTGGTCACTAAGGTGATCGACGGTAAGTTTCCCGACTACACGCGGGTGATACCAATCAATTACCAGAAGCAAATCACGCTCAAGCGCGCTGTCTTGCTGCAAGCATTGCAGCGCGCGGCGATCCTTTCGAATGAGAAATTCCGCGGTGTCCGTTGGATGCTTACTGGCAGCAGCCTGCGCATCTCGTGCACCAATAACGAACAGGAGGAAGCGCAGGAGGAACTCGAAGTATCATACGATGGCGAAGCTCTGGACGTCGGCTTCAATATTACTTATCTCCTTGACGTCCTGAACAACGTCCAGAATGATGACGTGACATGTGCCTTCGGCGATGCCAGCAGCAGCATGCTGGTCACGGTCAAGGAAATCCCTGACTTCCGCTACGTCGTCATGCCAATGCGGATCTGACCGCAAGGAAAGAACACCACCAATATGAATGAGAAAGTGACCGATAAGCGCGGTCCTGACGATTACGATGCGAGCAGCATCAAAGTTCTAAAGGGCCTCGATGCCGTGCGCAAGCGGCCCGGCATGTACATCGGCGACACCAGTGACGGCACCGGCCTGCACCATATGGTCTTCGAGGTGCTCGATAACGCGATTGATGAAGCGCTTGCCGGTTACTGTAACGAGATCAGTATCGTAATCCACCCCGACAATTCGGTCAGCGTCTCCGACAACGGCCGCGGTATCCCCACCGAAATTTTCCCTGAAGACGACGAGAAGCGCTCGACCGCGGAGGTCGTTATGACCGAACTCCACGCCGGGGGAAAATTCGATAACAATTCCTACAAGATTGCGGGGGGTCTGCATGGCGTCGGCGTGTCGGTGGTTAACGCGCTTTCCGAGTGGCTGCGGCTGTCCATCCGGCGCGATGGCAAGCATCACCAGATGGAATTCCGCATGGGCGAGCCAGTAGGGCCGCTCAAGGTCGCCGGGAAGACCGAGCGCCGCGGGACAGAGGTCCATTTCCTCGCCAGCAAACAAATCTTCGGTGACCCGGAGTATCACTACGATATTCTGGCGAAGCGCCTGCGCGAGCTATCGTTTCTCAATCACGGCGTAAAAATCACGCTGACCGACCAGCGCACCGGCAAGGAAGAAGTATTTGCATTCAGCGGCGGCGTGAAGGGGTTCGTCGAATTCATGAACCGCGCCAAGAACGTGCTGCACCAGAACATCTTCTACGCCATGGCACAGAAGGACGGCATCACCGTGGAAGTCGCGATGCAATGGAACGATTCCTACCAGGAGTCGATGCAGTGCTTTACCAATAATATCCCCCAGCGAGACGGCGGCACCCACCTCACCGGTCTGCGTGCGGCAATGACCCGAACGCTGAACCACTACATCGAAAGCAACGAGCTAGCCAAGAAGGCAAGAGTCGAGACCAGCGGCGAGGACACGAAGGAAGGCCTGACCGCTGTGCTGTCGGTCAAGGTACCCGAACCGAAGTTTTCCTCCCAGACTAAGGACAAGCTGGTTTCTTCCGAGGTGCGGCCGGTGGTCGAGGAAATTGTCGCGGCCAAGCTGATGGAGTTCCTCCTCGAGAAGCCGGGTGACGCCAAGGTGATCTGCGGCAAGATCATCGACGCGGCGCGCGCGCGCGAGGCGGCGCGAAAAGCGCGCGAACTCACGCGCCGCAAAGGCGTGCTGGACTCGTTTGGCCTGTCAGGCAAACTCGCCGACTGCCAGGAACGTGACCCGGCAGCCTCGGAACTCTATATCGTCGAGGGCGACTCGGCCGGCGGCTCGGCGAAGCAGGGGCGCGACCGGAAATTTCAGGCGATCCTGCCGCTCAAGGGGAAGATTCTCAACGTCGAGAAGGCCCGCCTGGACAAGCTCCTTTCGTCGCAGGAGATCGCCACGCTGATCAGCGTGCTCGGTACCGGCATCAAGGACGAGTACTCGCCGGAAAAGCTGCGCTATCACCGCATCATCATCATGACCGATGCCGACGTGGACGGCTCGCACATCCGCACGCTGCTCCTCACCTTCTTTTACCGCCAGATGCACGAGCTGGTCGAGCGCGGGCACGTCTACATCGCGCAGCCGCCGCTCTACAAGATCAAGCACGGCAAGAAAGAGCGCTATCTCAAGGATGAGCACGAGCTCAACCAGCACCTTTTGCGGCTCGCCCTGTCGGAGGCCGAGCTCTACACCTCGGAGAAGGCACAGCCGCTTACCAAGGATGCGCTCGAACAGGTTGCCAAGGAATATCTGCTGGCCGAGGCTGTCATCGAGCGCGCGAGCAGCCTGGTTGATCGCGGGGTGCTGAATGCGCTTCTCAAGCAGCCCACGACACTCGACCTCGGCGACGAGAAGGCGGCACAGAAGAGCGCCAAGACGCTTGCCGCGCTGGTTTCCGATCCGAATGTCAAGTTTAGTGCGAAATTCGACGAGAAGACCGAAACCTACCTTATCGCCATCGAGCGGATGCAGCATGGAAATTCACGCTACAGTCACATCGACGCTGATTTCCTGCAAAGCGGAGATCACGCGCAGATCAAGCGCACCGCGCAGGTGCTGCACGGGCTGCTCGGAGAAGGCGCGTACGTGAAGCGTGGAGAGCAGACCCACGCCGTCAGGGAGTTTCGCGAGGCCATCGAATGGCTGCTTGACGAGGTCAAGCGCGGCATTACCGTCCAGCGGTACAAGGGCCTGGGGGAGATGAATCCCGAGCAGCTGTGGGAGACCACGATGGACCCGAAGACGCGGCGCTTCCTCAAAGTGCAGATCGAGGACGGCATCGCGGCGGACGAGATCTTCACCAAGCTGATGGGGGACGCCGTCGAGCCGCGCCGCGAATTCATCGAGCGCAACGCGCTCGGCGTGCGCAACCTGGATGTCTGAGGCGCGCGCGGGCGCCCGGCCCGCCTAGCAAGTCACGCCGCGCCGCGTTTCGCGGACTTGGCGGTTTTCCCGAGGGGTTTTTCTTTTCCCTTTGCCGCGTCTTTGGGCGCCCGCGGCGCGAACTCGAAGCCGACCTTCCCGTCCTTCTGCTTGACGAGGAAAGCCTTGAACTTGCGGCCGTTGCGGTTGGAGACGAAATCGGTCAGCAGATCCGTCTTGCCGGTGGCCAGGAGTTTCTGCATCTGCTCGCGCGCTATCTCCTGGCGCAGGATCACCTTGCCGGAGCGGAAATCACATTGCTTCGCGGGAGCCTTCTCGCACACATAGCTCATGCCGTGCTCAAAGACCTGGGCGCCGCATTTGGGACACGCACCGAGCGGCTCCTGGCCGGAGAAGTCGACCTCGCCCGCGGTATCGTCGCCCGACCCCTGGCCGAAATCGAACTCCAGCTTGAAGTTCTTGTTCTCCTCGTCGGGAACGATGCGCAGGATCGCGGCAAACGGGCGGCCAATCTTCGATCGGAAGCCCTGCAGCGGGCCGAGCGTGCGCTCCGCCAGCAACGCCTCGACTTCCGGGATCTCGAACTGCCTGCCTGCCGGCGTCTTGGTAATGGAAAATTCGCACTGCTCGCAGGCGAAGCGACGGTAGTTTTCCTTCACCGTGCCGCCGCAATTCGGGCACGGCGTCTTGAGCGTAGCGTAGTCGCCGGGCACCGTGTCGCTGTCGTATTCCTTGGCGCGCTTTACGATCAACCGCGTCATGCGCGCAATGTCCCGCATGAACTCCTCGCGCTTGAGCTTGCCGCGTTCCATCAGGTTGAGCTTGTATTCCCACTCGCCGGTAAGCTCCGGCTGCGACAGCTCATTCACCCCGAGCCCGCGCAGCAAGGTCATGAGCTGAAAGGCTTTTGCGGTGGGAATGAGCTCGCGACCCTCACGCAGCAGGTACTTCTCCGCGAGCAGGCCCTCGATGATCGCTGCGCGCGTTGCCGGCGTGCCAAGGCCCTTCTGCGCCATTGCCTCGCGCAGCTCGTCGTCATCGATCAGCTTGCCCGCTCCCTCCATCGCGGTGAGCAGCGTTGCCTCTGAATAGCGCGCCGGAGGCTTCGTCGAGAGCGCGAGCGCTTCCACCTGCTCAGCAAGCGGCCGTTCACCCTTGGCTACCGGCACCAGGGTCGCATCCTCGCCCTGTGTTTCCTTGCCGTAAATTGCGAGCCAGCCGGGCTTGACCAGCACCTTGCCCTCGGTCTTGAAGTGGTGCCGGGCGACGTCGGTGATGCGGGTGGTGACGAGATACTCCGCTGCGGGGAAGAACACCGCAAGGAAGCGCTTGGTCACCAGATCGTAGATCTTCTGCTGCACCTCGTTCAGATGCTTGGGCAGCTGCGGCGTCGGGATGATGGCAAAGTGATCCGAAATCTTCGCGTTGTCGAAAATCCGCTTGTTCGGACGCACCCATCCGCCCTTGACGACCTGGCGCGCGAAGGCGGCGTTGGCCCCGTCTTCGGCCAATACGCCCATCGTGGACTTCACCGTCGGGAGGTAATCCTCAGGCAAGTGCCGCGAGTCAGTACGCGGATAAGTGAGGACCTTATGTCGTTCGTACAGCTCCTGCGCGATCGACAGCGTTGTCTTGGCCGAAAACCCGAAGCGCCCATTGGCCTCGCGCTGAAGCGAGGTGAGGTCGAAAAGCATCGGCGAAACCTGAGAGGACGGCTTCGATTCCTCCTTCACGCTGCCGGCTTTGCCCCGGCAGGCCGCGGCGATCGCCTCGGCGGCCGCCTTGTCCCAGAGCCGGCTCTCCCGCAGCTCCGGGTCCGCTTCGTCGCGCTTGAACTTGGGGTCGAACCAGCGGCCTTCGTAGGCTCCCGCCGACGCGGCAAACGTTGCCTTGACTTCCCAATAGTTCCGCGTCTTGAATCCGCGGATCTTGTTCTCGCGCTCGACGACGATGGCGAGCGTGGGGGTCTGGACGCGCCCGACGGTGGTCAAGTAGAAGCCGCCCGCCTTGCTGTTGAACGCGGTCATGGCGCGGGTGCCGTTGATGCCCACGATCCAGTCGGCCTCGCTGCGGCTGCGGGCGGCATTCGCGAGCGGCTGCATTTCCTCGTCCGACCGCAGGTGCGCGAAGCCGTCGCGGATCGCCGCCGGGGTCATCGATTGCAGCCACAGACGCCGCACCGGCTGCTTCGCCTTCGTGGCCTGGACCAGGTAGCGGAAGATCAGCTCGCCCTCGCGTCCCGCGTCGCACGCGTTGATGATGCCGGCAACGTCCTTGCGCTTCATCAGCTTGGCGAGCGCTTTCAGGCGGCTCTCGCTCTTCGCGATAGGCACCAGATCGAAGTGCGGGGGAATCACCGGCAGGTGTGCAAAGCTCCATTTGCCACGCTTCACCTCGTACTCGTCGGGGGCCGCAATCTCGAGCAGATGGCCCACCGCCGAGGACAGCACGTACTCATCGCTTTCGAAGTGGTCACCCGCCTTCTTGAAGCCGCCCAACGCGCGCGCGATATCGCTGGCGACGGATGGCTTCTCGGCGATGATCAGCTGTTTTCCCATGACCCCAAATCGATTTGCCGGTGCGCCGCAGTGTACCTGCACACTATCCCGGGCGGATGAAAAGAGCGGCAGATGATAAGAACAAACGTATGCCGTGGCAAGCCTGCGATCCCGGCAGGAGCTTCGCGCGCCCGCAGGTCGCGCATGCGTGGCGCGTGACCGGCGAGTGAAATCTTGGTGCGCGCGGGGCTCAGCGCACGCGCTGGAAGCGCCCGCCGGGCAACGCGGCCACGACGCCGTCGATCTCGAGTTGCGACAGCAGCGCCGTCACCGCGGCGCTGGAGAGGCCGCAGCGCGTCGCCAGCGTATCGATGTCGCACGGATCGAAGGCGAGGTGCTCGAGCAGCGACTGCACTTTCGCGTCGTTGCTCGGCGAGGGCGGATCACCTGCGGCCGCGACGGGCGGAAAGCCCAACTCCTCGAGTATGTCCTGCGCGCTCTCGGTGAGCTTGGCGCCCTGCTTGATCAGCTGGTGGCAGCCTTTCGATTGCGGCGAATGGATCGAGCCTGGCACCGCGAACACCTCCCTGCCCTGCTCGTTGGCGAGGCGGGCGGTGATCAGCGATCCGCTCGCCGGCGCGGCTTCCACGACCAGGCAGCCGCGCGCAAGGCCGCTGATCAGGCGGTTGCGGCGCGGAAAATTGGCGCCCAGCGCCGGCGTGCCGAGCGCAAACTCCGACAGCAGCAGGCCGCTGGCGGCCAACGCATGCGCGAGCTCGCGGTTGCGAGCGGGATAGACGATATCGAGGCCGGTGCCGACTACGGCGATGCTGCTGGCTTGGCCGGCGAGGCCGCCGCGATGCGCCGCGGCATCGATCCCCAGAGCAAGGCCGCTGACGATGGTGAGGCCGGCATCGCTCAGCGTGCGGGCGAAGGATTCGGCGGTCGAGATGCCCTGCGGAGTCGCGTGGCGGCTGCCGACGACGGCAAGCGCCGGGTTGGCGAGCAGCTCGGCCCGGCCCTTCACGTATATCAGCGGCGGCGGGTCGGGGATCTGCAGGAGGACCTGCGGGTACCCGGAGTCGGCCAGCGTAATGATCCGGTTCAACGGATCGTCGAGCCAGCCGCGAATCCCGGACAACGCGTCCACCGCGCCACCATCGCAGATTACCCGTGCGAGGTGGTCGGGAACGTGGCGCGCGAGCGCGGCGTGGCGAGCGCCAAGGACTTTCTCCGGGGCGCCGAACGCAAGCAGCAGCCCGCGCAGGGCAGGTGCGCCCAGACCGGGGATCAGCGCGAGGCGAAGCCACGGTTCGAGATGCGCGTCGAGCGCCATACCCGCAGGACAGGCGCCGCGCCCGGAGCCAATTAGGGATTGGCGACGAGATCGTTGAGGTTGACCGGCCGCGAAGCCTCCATCACCAGCGCGAATGCCACGCGGTCGAAGGTGCGGAACACCATGAGCAATCCGTAGCGTTCGTCGGGCAGACGGGCGAGCACGTCCTCGTTCAGTGGCTCCGTGCGAGCGTACATCGGCGCGTCGCGCGGCCGCAAATCAGTGCCACGATACTCGTGCCGGCCGCTTCCGCCGAGCCCCTGCTCACCATAGAGCGGGGCGGTGCGCAGCGAGTAGCGCAGATCCTGCGGGCTGCGGAAGATCGCGAGCACGGTTCCAACGCGCAGGCCGTCGTCGCTGCCCTTGGACAGCGTGACGACGGCACGCGGCCCGGTCTCGAACAGACTGGGGTAGGTGGACACAATGCGGGCGCGCACCGGTTTCTGCGGCGCGTGCGGTACATAGGAGAACACCGGCTGCTCTTTGCCGGCGGGCAGCAAGCGATCGTCGCGATAGATCTCCTCCACCGCCTTGACGATCTCGATCGTGCTCACGTCGCCGTAGACCACTACGCGCGCTTCGCCCAGGTAGATGCCGAGGTAGCCCAGCGTATTCCCGGTTTCCGGGTCGATCAACGGATCGCCGCGGCGCACCAGGTGCCAGCGGTTACCCTGGTCCTTGCTGACGCCCTCGACATACGCGGTGTTGCCGGTGCCGAGCGCGACGCGGCTTTCCTGGGTGGCGACGATGCGGGCCGCCGTGTCGAGCTCGTTTTCACCCAGCACCAGCGGCTTGGAGAGCCACGGGTCGATCACGGCGGGGGAAATGCTTGGAATGGGCTTGGCCGTGGATTCGGCGCGCACCCTCGGCGAGAGCTTGACCGTTTCCAAGCCCGTGCCCGTGCCGGCGGTCCCGCCGACGCCAGGGCGCGTCACGTGCAATTGCGGTCCCGCCGCCGTATGCTCAAGCACCAGCACGTCACCGGGATAGATACGGTGCGGGTTCTTGACTTGATCCTGGTTCATCTTCCACAACTCGGGCCAGCGCCACGGTTCCTTCAGGAAGCGGCCGGAGATGCTCCACAGCGTGTCGCCCTGGATCACGATATAGCGATCAGGAGCGCTGTCCTTTAGGTCGGCCGGCGTGGCGGCCACCGCAGGCGCCACAGGAAATAACAGGAAGATCAGCGATATAATGGCTTTGCGCATACGGCACCTACGTTAGTTGAGCTGGTGCGTTATATTAAGTATTGGTTTAAATTCTGCATCTAGCTGTCTAAATTGGCAAGCTTTTTATGGCGCTCTTACCCATTGTTCACTACCCTGATCCGCGGCTGCACCGCATCGCCGCCCGGGTAGACCGGGTCGACGACGATATTCGTCGGTTAATCAGAGACATGGCGGAAACGATGTACGCCGCCCCAGGAATCGGGCTGGCGGCGACGCAGGTCGACGTCCATAAGCGCCTGATTATCATCGATATTTCTGAGACACGAAGCGAACTGCAGGTTTTTATCAACCCCGAGCTGATCGAAGCGAGCGGCGAAGCCGATTGTGAGGAAGGCTGCCTGTCGGTTCCCGGGATATACGAAAAGGTGCGACGCGCCGAGCGCATCAAGGTGCGCGCGCTCGACGCAGAAGGCCGGCCGTTCGAATTGGAAGCAGAGGGGCTGTTGGCGGTCTGCGTCCAGCACGAGATGGACCACCTGGTCGGCAAGGTTTTCGTCGAAAAGCTGTCCCGGCTCAAGCAGCAGCGCATCCTTGCCAAGCTCAAGAAACAGATGCGCGCGGTGATGTAGCCGCGTGCGGCGACAGCGCCCGCGGTGGGGGCGGGGCGCGCGGCCCGCCGATTGCCCCGCCGCATGCCGCTGACTTTTCGGCGTATTCATCGAGTCGCTCATTGTGTAACGAACGCGCCACAGGGCCGCAGGGCGTACGCCACAAAACGCGGCAATTGGCCTCGAGTTGCCGGGGTGAACGGTGCGGTGTGCACACCGCCGCGCCGTTTGACTCTGCCATGCGCGGCCGGCGGTGGTAGATTCGGGCTCCCTGATCCTCCGGAAATGCCATGAGACTCGTGTTCGCGGGCACGCCCGAGTTCGCCGCGGTTGCCCTTCACGCGCTGTTCGATGCCGGCCACGACATCGCCCTGGTGCTTACCCAGCCCGACCGGCCGGCAGGGCGCGGACTCAAGGCGCAGCCCTCTGCGGTGAAATCGCTGGCATTGCGGCACGGCTTCGCGCTCGACCAGCCCGCGACGCTCAAGGACGCCTCAATTCACACGGACGTCGCGGCGCTCGGGCCGGATGCGATGGTGGTCGCGGCCTACGGCCTGATCTTGCCCGGGAGCCTGCTCACCGTGCCGCGCCTGGGCGCCATCAACATTCATGCATCGCTGCTGCCGCGCTGGCGCGGCGCTGCGCCGATCCAGCGCGCACTGCTCGCTGGTGACGCGCAGACCGGCATAACCATCATGCAGATGGACGAGGGATTGGATACCGGCGCAATCCTCGCGCAAGAGGCGATCCCAATCGCGAGCAACGACACGGCACAGACGCTGCACGACAGGCTGGCGCAGCTCGGCGCGCGCCTGATCGTGCGCACGCTCGCCGCGCCGCTCGTGCCCCGGCCGCAAGAGGCTGCGCGCGCGACTTACGCGGCGAAGATCGAGCGGCGCGAAGCGCGCCTCGACTGGCGCGACAGTGCAGCCGTGAACGAGCGCAAGGTGCGAGCGTTCAACCCCGCTCCCGGCGCATACACCGAGCTCGCCGGCACGTTGCTCAAGATCTGGCGCGCCGCGCTCGCGCCAGAAGCGGCGGGCGCGCCGGGCAGCGTATGCGAAGCCGGCGCCGGGGGAATCGTCGTGGCCTGCGGTGCAGGGGGCCTGCGGCTGCTCGAAGTGCAGCGCGCGGGCGGCAGGCGCCTGCCGGCGGCGGCTTTCCTCGCCGGTGCGCCGCTCGCTGCGGGCACGCGCCTGGGCCGATGATGGTCGAGGTGCAACGCCATGCCGCCGGGATAATCGACCGCGTGCTCGCGGGTCACAGCCTGGACGCCGAGCTTGCGCGGTCGGCCTGCGATCGTGCAGGGTGGGCGGCCTCGGAGCGCGCGGCGCTGCAGGACATCTGTTACGGCACGCTGCGCTTCCTCGGACGCATCGATGCGGCGCTCGAGACGCTGCTCGAACGCCCGCTGCGCGACGAAAAGCTCCGCGGCCTGCTGCGTATTGCGCTCTACCAGCTCGAATACACGCGTGCTGCGCCCTATGCGATCGTCGACCATGCCGTCAACACGTGCGGCCGGATCGGCCAGCCTGCAGCGCGCGGGCTGGTCAACGCGGTGCTGCGCAATTTTCTGCGCCGCCGCGGAGCGATCACGGCTGCTGCTGAGCGCACGGAGCGCGCGCGCTTCTCTTACCCGCAGTGGTGGATAGACAAGCTGCGCCAGCAGTACCCGGCGCAGTACGCCGCGGTTCTCACCGCAGGAAATCTGCGCCCGCTGCTCACGCTTCGCGTCAACCGCCGGCGCGGCGACCGAGCGGCGTATCTCGGACAACTCGCCGCGAGCGGTATCGAGGCCGAGCCCATCGGGGAGAGCGCGGTCAAGTTAGCGACGCCGACCCCGGTAGATCGCATACCCGGGTTTGCCGACGGGCTCGTGTCGGTGCAGGACGCGGGCGCACAGCGTGCGGCGGAACTGATGGACCTTGCCGACGGCCAGCGCGTGCTCGATGCCTGTGCCGCGCCGGGCGGGAAAGCGACGCACATGTGCGAGCTCGCGGAAGTAGACCTCCTTGCGCTCGACGCAGACGCGACGCGGCTCGACCGCGTCCGCGAAAACCTTTCACGCCTCGGGCTCCACGCGCGCGTTGCGTGCGGCGATGCGCGCGCGCCCGAGACCTGGTGGGACGGCCGCGCATTCGACCGGATTCTCCTCGATGTGCCTTGCTCCGCCTCCGGAGTCGTGCGCCGTCACCCGGACATCAAGTGGCTGCGCCGCGCAAGTGACGTCGCGCGCTTCGCCGAAACGCAGCACCGCATGCTGGATGCCCTGTGGCGATTGCTGGCAAGTGGTGGTAAATTGCTGTACGCCACGTGTTCGGTGTTCCACGAGGAAAACCACTTGCAGGTTGCACAGTTCCTGGAACGCCAGCGCGATGCGCATCACGTGAGCCTTCCCGGGGCCGACATCAACCAATTCCAGCCCCCGGGCCAATTGCTTCCGGACGACCGGCATGACGGGTTTTTCTACGCGCTGCTGCAGAAGCCATAGTCTCCTCTGCGCGCTGGCCTTCGTGTGGTCCGCGCTCCTGCTGCCCTTCGCAGCCCATGCCGACGGCATTGAGGTCCGCGAGGCGACGTTCGGCGTTACCGAGAGCGGTTACGTGCTCGAGGCCGATTTCGAGATCTCGTTGACCCACACGCTCGAGGAGGTCCTGAACAAGGGGGTGTCGCTGTATTTTCTGCTGGAGTTCGAGCTGATCCGACCGCGCTGGTACTGGTTCAGCGAGAAGATCATCGACACCCAGCTTCAGTACCGGCTCTCGTACAACGCGCTCACGCGCCAGTACCGCGTGGGCGTCGGCAGCTTCTACCAGAACTTCACCTCGCTCGCGGGGGCGCTCGAGTTCATGAGCCGCGTCAGGCGGCGCGGCGAGCTCGAGGCGGCCGTGTTTCGAAAGGACGCCGCCTACACGGCGGCGCTGCGCCTGCGGCTCGACACGTCACAGCTGCCCAAGCCGTTCCAGGTGAGCGCGCTGGGTTCGCGTGAATGGAACGTGGGTTCGGATTGGTACCGCTGGACGGTGGGACCATGACCACGGCGGCGCCCAGACCCGATCCCGAGCGCAGCACGAGCGGCGTGCGCTACCTCTTCGTCGTTTCGGCGAGCCTGGGCGCGGTTGCCCTGTTCCTGCTTGCGACCGCCAGCGCGAACACCACGCTCTTCGCCGAGCACTATTCGCTGCTGCTGCTGCTGAACGGCGGTATCGCGGTGATGCTCGCCGCGATCGTCGGCTTCCAGCTCGTCACGCTGCGGCGCAAGCTGCGCGCGGGCGTGTTCGGCTCCAAGCTCACGCTGCGGCTGGTGCTGCTGTTCGCGCTGATGGCGATCCTTCCCGGCGCGCTGATTTACGGCGTTTCCGTCCAGTTTCTCGCGAAGAGCATCGAGTCGTGGTTCGAGGTGCGCATCGACAAGGCGCTCGAAGGCGGGCTCAACCTGGGCCGGGGCGCGCTCGACAACATGCTGCGGGATCTCAGCGTCAAGGCAGACGTCATCTCGCTCGCGCTCTCGGTGCGGCCGCCGGCGGAGCATCTGGCCGCGCTCAATACGCTGCGCGAACAAACGGGGCTGCTGGAAGTTGCCCTGTTCAGCCACAGCGGCAAGCTGCTCGCGGTTTCGGGCAGTGCCCGCGGGGAACTGGTGCCGGACGCGCCGGGCGCCGCCGCCCTGCGGCAGATGCGTCTGCAGAGCCGCTACAGCGCGATCGAATCGATTCCCGACCGGGGCCTGTACCTGCGCGTGCTCGCGCCGGTGTCGGTCGTATCGCTCGCAGAGGACGCGCGCGTGCTGCAGGTGCTGCAGCCGGTGCCCAGGCAGCTTGCGCAGGACGCGGAGACGGTGCAGGCCGGCTACCGGGAGTACCAGGAACTTACCCTGGCGCGGCGCGGCCTGAAGCGTCTCTACGGCATAACGCTGACGCTGACGCTGCTGCTCGCGCTGCTTGCGTCGCTCGCCCTCGCGTTCCTGCTGTCGGACCGGCTCTCGGCGCCGCTGGGCGTACTGGTGGAGGGCACGCGCGCTGTCGCGCAGGGCGACTTCAGCCGGCGCGCGCAGGTCGCAAGCCGGGACGAGCTCGGCGTGCTCACGCAATCCTTCAACAGCATGACCCTGCAGCTGGCGGACGCGCGCGCCCAGGCCGAACGCAACCAGGAGCAGGTCGCCCACGCCAAGGCCTACCTCGAGAGCATACTGGCGAACCTTTCGGCGGGCGTGCTCGCCTTTGACGACCGCCTGCGGCTGCGATCTGCGAATCCCAGTGCGGGGCAGATTCTGGGAATCAACTGTGCGCCGCTCATCGGCCTGGCGGTGGAGCAGTGGGCCGGGCACGATACGACCCTTGAAGCGCTCGGCCGGTGCATCGCGGACGCCTTCTCCCGGGCGGAGCCCGGCGAATGGGAGGAGCAGGTCGAGCGCGAGACGAAGTCGGGTGCGCAAGTTCTGCTGCTGCGCGGCACGCGGCTGCCGCCGGGTGCGGAGACGGGCTCGCTCGTGGTGTTCGACGACGTGACCCATCTCCTGCAAGCGCAGCGCGATGCGGCGTGGGCGGAAGTCGCGCGGCGCCTCGCCCACGAGATCAAGAATCCCCTTACCCCGATTCAACTCTCGGCTGAGCGTCTGCAAGCGAAACTCGCGAGCCGGCTCGCGGCGGCCGACGCGGAAATGCTGGCGCGTTCAACCCAGACGATCATCAATCAAGTGAGCGCGCTGAAGCGCATGGTCGACGCTTTCAGCGAGTACGCGCGTACCCCAGAGCCCTCGATGCAGGAAATCGATTTCAATGCGCTGGTGCGCGAGGTCCTGGCACTCTACGAATCCCTCGGGTCGTCCATCCGTCTCGAGCTTGCGCCGGCGCTGCCTCCGGTGGTGGGCGACGCGGGACAGCTGCGGCAGGTCATCCACAACCTGCTGCAGAACGCCCAGGACGCGCTCGCCGACACCGCGAGCCCGCACATCGTCATCGCGACCGAGATGGCAGACGGCGCGCTGCGTTTCTCTGTCACCGACAATGGCAGCGGCTTCGCCGAGCACCTGATGAAGCGCGTGTTCGAGCCGTACGTGACGACCAAGCCGCGGGGAACGGGCCTTGGCCTCGTGATCGTGAAGAAGATCGTCGAGGAGCACGGAGGCGAGGTTTCGATCGCAAACGTCGCGCCGCACGGCGCGCGCGTCACGGTAGCGTTGCCGGCGCCCGCGCGGCGCCGCCATGCCGACCAGCAATCCGCAGCGTAGCGAGCGGGTAGAATAGCAGGCGACACATGCAACAGATTCTGGTAGTCGACGACGAAATCGGCATCCGCGAACTGCTCTCCG
>JBFKNN010000002.1:0-59325 GCA_041629335.1 Burkholderiales bacterium
ACCAGCACGTCGCCCTCCTCCACCCGCGTCTCCGCGGCCGGCGTCATCGTGCGCACGTTGCGCCGGCGCACGGCGGTGACCTCGACGTTGAGCTCGCTCAGTCCGATTTCCGCGAGCGTCCGTCCGATGGAGTGCGCCCCCGCGCTCACCATCACGGAGTGCAGGCGCGGGTGCTTTTCTTCCGGATCCTCGACCTCGTCTGTCATCCCGCGGTAGAGACCACGGAACAGGTGATAGCGGTGCGTCCGCGTCTCGCGGATGCGCCGCAGCACGCGGTTCAGCGGCGTGCCGAGCAGCATGAGCGTGCTCGAGGCGAGCATCAGGCTGCCCTCCATCACCTCGGCCACCACCTCGGCCGCGCCCGCTTCCTTGAGCCGGTCGATGTCGGTGTCGTCGAGCGTGCGCACCACCACCGGAAGGCCCGGGCGCAACTCCTGCACATGGCCGAGAACCTTGAATGCCGACGCGGTATCCGAGTAGGTGACCGCCATCGCGCGCGCGCGCTGCAGGCCGGCAGCCACCAGCACCTCGCGCCGGCCAGCGTCGCCGAACACCACGCTCTCGCCCGCGGCCGCCGCCTCGCGGATGCGCTGCGGGTCGAGATCGAGCGCGATGAACGGAATCTTCTCCTGCTCGAGCAGCCGCGCCAGGTGCTGCCCGCTGCGGCCGTAGCCACAGATCACCACGTGCTCGGCCGCGGCCATCGACTGCACCGCGATGTTGTGCAGCTGCATCGCGCGCGCCATCCACTCCGAGGCGATCCAGTGCCGCACCAGCATGTCGCTCCGTTCTATGATGAACGGCGCCATCAGCATCGACAGAACCATCGCCGCGAGCACGGGCTGGAGGATGTCGGGCCCGACGAGCTGGTTCCTGTTGGCAAGCGCGAGGAGCACGAAACCGAACTCGCCGCAGGCGCCCAGCGCGAGCCCGGTGCGCAGCGCGACCGACCAGTCCACGCCGAACAGCCGGGCGAGCAGCAGGATCAATGCGGTCTTGCTCGCCACCAGCACCACCAGGAGCACGCTCACCCACGCGTTCTCGACCACCACGCGCACATCGAGGAGCATGCCGATGGTGACGAAGAACAGCCCCAGCAGGACGTCCCGGAACGGCTTGATGTCTTCTTCCACCTGATAGCGGTACTCGGTTTCCGAGATCAGCACCCCGGCAACAAAGGCGCCGAGCGCCATCGACAGTCCGGCGATCTCGGTGAGGAACGCGACCCCCAAAGTGACCAGCAGCACGTTGAGCACGAACAGTTCCGAGGACTTCTGCCGCGCGACCAGATGGAACCAGCCCCGCATGACGCGTTGCCCGAAGAACAGCAGCACCGATAGCACCACCGCCGCCTTGCCGGCCGCGAGCCCGAGATTCAGCGCGAGCTCGTCGGGACTCGCGGCAAGCGCGGGGATAACGATGAGCAGCGGCACGACCGCCAGGTCCTGGAACAGCAGCACGCCGATGATCTGGCGGCCATGCGCCGAATTGAGCTCGAAGCGCTCCGCCAGCAGCTTCGCGAGGATCGCGGTCGATGACATGGCGAGCGCGCCGCCCAGGACCAGCCCCGCCTGCCAGGACACGCCCAGCGCGTGCGCGACGCCCATGACGATCACCAGGGTCGCCACGACCTGTGCCGCGCCGAGGCCGAACACGATGCGCCGCATCGTGATGAGCCGGGGCAGGCTGAACTCGAGCCCGATGCTGAACATCAGGAAGACGACGCCGATTTCGGCCAGCACGTGGACCGCTTCGGAGTCCTGGATCCAGCCCGCCGCATGCGGGCCGATGGCCACCCCGACGATGAGGTAGCCGAGCAGCGGCGGCAGCTTCAGGGTGCGGAAAATGACCACCACCAGCACCGCCGCGGCGAGCAGGACGAGCACCGGTTGCAGCGTGGTTTCCATGTCTTCTTGAGGGATCCGGGTTTAACGAATAATGCCCTATCGACAATGAATTGCAAGCGCGCAGCGGGCCGGGGGACGGCGCTTCTTCTGCTATACTTTGCGCCGATGGACAACGTCAAACCGGCTGCCGTTTCGCACGAGGTCATCGCCAAGGCGCGCGAGGTGCTGGAGATCGAGGCCAAGGCGATATCCGACCTCATCGCAAGACTCGACGACGGCTTTACGCGCGCGATCGAGCTGATCCTCAACCGCCGCGGTCGCGTGGTGGTGAGCGGGATCGGCAAGTCGGGGCACGTGGCGCGGAAGATCGCGTCGACGTTCGCCAGCACCGGCACGCCCGCTTATTTCGTTCATCCGGCGGAAGCGAGCCACGGCGACTTGGGAATGGTGACACGCGACGACGTTTTCATCGCCCTGTCGAATTCCGGGGAAAGCGCCGAGCTGCTGGCAATCGTGCCGGTGCTGAAGCGCCAGGGCGCGAAGCTGATCGCGATGACCGGCAACGCAAGATCGAGCCTGGCGACCGAAGCCGACGTGCACCTCTACGCGGGCGCCGCCAAGGAAGCCTGCCCGCTCAACCTCGCGCCGACCGCCAGCACCACCGCCGCCCTCGCGCTCGGCGACGCGCTGGCGATTTCCCTGATGCAGGCGAAGGGTTTCACGGTCGACGAGTTCGCGCTGTCGCATCCCGGCGGCACGCTCGGCCGCAAGCTGCTCACCCACGTGCGCGACGTCATGCGCACCGGGCCGAACGCGCCGCGCATCGCGCACACCGCGACGATGATGGACGCGATGCTGGAAATGTCCCGGGGACGCATGGGAATGACCGCGATCCTCGACGACCAGGGCCGGGTGATCGGCATCTATACGGACGGCGATCTGCGCCGTACACTGGAGAAGGGCGCCGATCTGCGCGCGACGCCGGTGAGCGAGGTGATGAGCCGCGGCCCGCGCACCATCGCGCCGGACCGGCTCGCGGCCGAGGCGGTCGAAATCATGGAGCGCAACAAGGTGAACCAGCTGCTGGTGGTCGACCATGATCAAAAGCTCGTCGGCGCGCTCAACATGCACGATCTGTTCAGGGGCAAGGTGATTTGACCGCGCCCGCCGCCGCCAAGGCACGAAACTACAAGCCGCGGCGGTGGCGCCCGATTCGCAATATCAGGCAGCACGACTGATGCAAGACGTCTACGAGAAAGCCCAGCGATTGCGCCTGGCCGTGTTCGATGTTGACGGCGTGCTGACCGACGGCACGCTGTACTACACCGACAGCGGCGAGGAAATGAAAGCTTTCAACGTGCGCGACGGGCACGGCATGAAGATGCTGCAGGCGAGCGGGGTGCGGCTCGCCATCATCACCAGCCGCACGTCCCGCTGCGTCGAGCTGCGCGCACAGAATCTCGGCATCGACCTGCTGTTCCAGGGCGTCTCCGACAAGCTTGCCGCCTTTGAGCAGCTGCTCGGGCGCGAGAAGCTCGACGCCGCCGGCGCCGCTTACATGGGCGACGACCTGATCGATCTGCCGGTCCTGCGCCGCTGCGGCCTTGCGGTCGCTGTCCCCGAGGCGCCGCAGGCAGTCCTGCAGCAGGCACACTATGTGACGCAGGCGCCGGGCGGGCACGGCGCGGCGCGGGAGCTTTGCGAACTCATCATGCGCGCCCAGGGCACATTCGACGCGCAGCTTGCGGCGTACCGGCGCTGAGCGATGCTGCACGAACGGCTCAGGGCACCGGCATGAGCGATCGCTTCAGCACCTGGTTTCCGCTCGTGCTGCTCGCGCTGCTTGGCGCGCTTACGTTCTGGCTCAACCGCCTGGTGCAGCCGCTCGACGCCGGCACCAGTCCCTCGTTGCGCCCCGACCCAGACTATATCGTCGACACGATCAGCGCGGTGCGAATGGCCCCCGACGGCACGGTCAAGCACACCCTGTCCGCCGAGAGAATGGTGCACTATCCCCACAACGACACCACGCGCCTGATTGCGCCCAGATTCGTGAGTTACGCGACCACGGCGGCGCCGGTCACGGTCTCGGCGAAGGAAGGCCTCGTCTCGAGCGAAGGCGAGAATATCTACTTTGAAAACGACGTGCGGGTGACGCGCGCGCCGTACGCTGACAAGAGCGAGCTCGTGATGGAAACGAGCTACATGCACGTGATCCCGGACGAGAACATAGCGCGCACCGACCGGCCGGTGACCATCACCGATGCCAATACCGTGGTGCACGCGATTGGCTTAGAATTGAACAGCGAGACCCGCGTCCTGAAATTGTTTTCCAAAGTCAGAGGCACCTACCGTGAACCCAACGGATCCCCGAAACCGGATCGCCGCCGCTGAGCGCCGCGCGGGCCGGATGGTGGGTGCCCTGGCGCTGAGCCTCCTGCTCGCTGCAGCGCCGGCCGCCGCCGAAAAGGCGGACCGCGGCAAACCGATCCATCTCGAGGCCGACCGCGTCACCGTCGACGATGCAAAGCAGATTTCGGTCTTCGAGGGCAATGTGGTGCTGACCCAGGGAACGCTGGTGATCCGCGGCAGCCGAATGGAGGTGCGGCAGGACAGCGAGGGCTTCAAGTCCGGCACGACGTGGGGCAATCTCGCGTACTTCCGCCAGAAACGCGAGGGCTACGAAGAGTACATCGAGGGCTGGGCCGAGCGCATCGAGTACGACGGGCGCGCCGACAAGCTTCAGATGTTCAATCGCGCCTCGATGAAACGCGGGCTGGACGAGGTGCGCGGCGACTACATTTCGTATGACGCGGCGAGCGAGTTCTTCCAGGTGATCGGCGGCAAGCCCTCTTCACCCGACGAGTCCGGCCGCGTGCGCGCAGTGATCCAGCCCAAGGCCAAGGAGAAGCCGGCACCGCAGCCTCCCGTATCGCTGAAGCCGGCCGAGAGCGTCACGGCGCCAGGCGAGCCGGCCGCGACCGGCGGGAAGTAGCACGCGGTGGGAACACCGGAGCCAGTGATCGTAACGGCGGCGCCACCCGTTGAGTCGAGCCCGGCGGAGCGACGAAGCGAGCTCAGAGCCGAGCGCCTGAAAAAGCGCTACCGCTCGCGGGTGGTGGTCAAAGACGTTTCCCTCGAAGTACGCAGCGGAGAGGTCATCGGGCTGCTCGGACCCAACGGGGCGGGCAAGACCACCTGCTTTTACATGATGGTGGGCTTGACGCCGATGGACGGCGGCGACCTCTACCTCGACGGCCGCAAGCTCACGCATATGTCGATCCACCGCCGCGCGCGGCTCGGCTTGAGCTACCTGCCGCAGGAAGCCTCGATCTTCCGCCGGCTCACCGTCGCCGAGAACGTACGCGCCGTGCTCGAGCTCTACAACGAACAGCCGGACCAGATCGGCAACAAGCTCGACGACTTGCTGCGCGACCTGCACATCGGCCACCTGCGTGACAACCCGGCGATTAGCCTCTCCGGCGGGGAACGGCGCCGCGTCGAGATCGCGCGCGCCCTCGCCACCGAGCCCAGGTTCATCCTGCTCGACGAGCCGTTCGCCGGCGTCGACCCGATCGCTGTCCTGGATATCCAGAAAATCATAGGGTTCCTGAAGGAACGGGGGATCGGGGTCATCATCACCGACCACAACGTGAGAGAGACTCTCGGCATCTGCGATCGCGCGTACATTATCAACGACGGCACCGTCCTCGCCTACGGCAAACCGGAAGAAATCGTTTATAATGAGAGCGTAAGACGAGTTTACCTGGGAGAGCATTTCCGTCTTTAGCAGCGCTTGCCCGCAGCCGACCCATGGGCCGGGCGGGCCTGACCACGGGAGATCAGCGACAGCCCTGGTAGCATCGATAAGCATGAAGCACTCCCTACAACTTCGGCTCTCCCAGCACCTCACCCTCACCCCGCAGCTCCAGCAATCGATCCGGTTGCTGCAGCTCTCGACGCTTGAGCTGAACCAGGAACTCGAGCGCCTGCTCCAGGAAAACCCGCTGCTCGAGCGCGAGGACGACTCCCCGGAACCGGCGGCCCCACCGCTTTCCACGACGTCCGCGACGAGCGCCGCCACCGATGAGCAGGCGAGCCCGGCCGATGGGCCGGCCGACGAGGCGCCGCGCGAGCTCGAGGGCCCCGACCTCAGCGACATGGATGATGGGCCGCCGGGCGGCGGGCGCGAGGACGGGGAAGACGGCGAGTTTCAGCAGGTGGCAGCCGGCGCAACGACCCTGCGCGCGCATCTGCTCACCCAGCTCTCGGAAATGAACGTGACGGAGCGCGACCGGAAGCTCGCCACGCTGTTGATCGACTCCCTCAACGACGACGGCTACCTTGTGCAGGATATCGCCGAGCTCCAGGCGGCGCTCCCTGAAGAGCTCGCGGTCGAGCCGGAAGAGCTGCAGATCGCGCTCAGGCACCTGCAGCACTTCGAGCCGGCGGGCGTGGGAGCGCGCAACCTGGGCGAGTGCCTCGCGCTGCAGCTCGCCGCATTGCCGAAGGAAACGCCGTATCTGGAGCAGGCGCGCGACATCGTTACCCATTACCTCGATGCGCTGGCGGTGCGCGATTTCGCAAAGCTCAAGAAGCTGCTCAAGTGCGACGACGACAGCCTGCGCGGCGCGCAGAAGCTGATCGTTAGCCTCAACCCGCGGCCCGGGCGCGACTTTTCCTCGGAAGAGACCCGCTACGTGGTGCCCGACGTGAACATCCGCAAAGTGAAGGGTGTATGGATCGCCGCGCTCAACCCGGACGCCATGCCGAAATTGAGGATCAACCGGCTCTATGCCGACATTCTGAGCCGCAACCGAAGCGCGGGATCGCAGCAGCTGGCAACCCAGCTGCAGGAGGCGAAGTGGCTGATCAAGAACGTGCAGCAGCGCTTCGAGACCATACTGCGGGTGTCGCAGGCGATCGTCGACCGCCAACGCCATTTTCTGGAGCACGGAGAGGTCGCGATGCGTCCGCTGGTGCTGCGCGAGATTGCCGAGACGCTCGGCCTGCACGAGTCAACGGTATCGCGCGTGACGACGCAGAAATTCATGCACACGCCGCGCGGCATCTTCGAGCTCAAGTACTTCTTCGGCAGCCACGTCACGACCGAAGCCGGGGGCGCGGCCTCGAGCACCGCCATCCGGGCGCTGATCAAGCAGCTGGTCAGCGCGGAGAACTCCCGGAAACCGCTCTCCGACAGCCAGATTTCGGAGATCCTCGGGCAGCAGGGCATCGTCGTCGCCCGCCGCACGGTGGCCAAGTACCGGGAATCCATGCAGATCCTGCCAGTCAACCTGAGGAAGACGCTGTAACTCAAAAGGAGAATCCAGGAAATGAACTTGCATCTAACGGGCCATCATCTTCAGATAACCCCGCCAATCCGCGACTACATTGCCAGCAAGCTGGAGCGCCTCACGCACCACTTCGACCACGTGATCGACGTCAACATGATACTGTCCGTCGAAAAGCTCCAGCAGAAGATCGAGGCCACCGTTCACGTGCGCGGCAAGGACATCTTCTGCGAGAGCATCGATGCCGACATGTACGCGGCGATCGACGGACTCGTCGACAAACTCGACCGTTCGATCCGCAAGCACAAGGAAAGAAACCTCAGCCAGCGCCATAGCGGCGCGCCGATCAAGCACAAGGCCGGCGAGTGAGCAGCGGCCGCCAGCCACCAACCTGCCGCCCCCGGGGGCGCCGTGAACCGATGATATGAACCTCATAGCCAAAATTCTTCCCGAGGCGAACATCCTGCTCGACCTCGACGTCTCCAGCAAGAAACGCGTGTTCGAGCAGGTAGGACTGCTGTTCGAGAACAATCACAGCATCGCGCGCAGCGAGGTGTTCGACAGCCTGTTCGCGCGCGAGAAGCTGGGTTCCACGGGCTTGGGCCAGGGCATCGCGATTCCCCACGGCAGGATGAAGGGCCTGAAGGAAGCTCTCGGCGCGATGGTGAGAACGCGCGAGCCGATACCCTTCGATGCGCCGGACGGGCAGAACGTGAGCCTGATATTCGTCCTGCTGGTGCCCGACCGCGCCACCGACGCGCACCTGCAGATCTTGTCCGAGCTTGCGCAGATGTTCAGCGACAAGGCGTTCCGTGTGCAGCTCACCGCCGCGGCGTCGCCCGCCGAACTGCGCCAACTGATCAACGACTGGCAGCCGCATGCCACAGGTCAGCATAGCTCGGTTGTTTGAGGACAACCGGGAAAAGCTCAGGCTCGAGTGGGTCGCCGGCCGCCAGGGCGGCGCGAAGGATTTGAACAGCGAGCTGACCAAAGACTCGTCCAAGGGCCTCATCGGCCACCTCAATTTCATTCACCCCAACCTGATTCAGGTGCTCGGGGAATCCGAGGTCACGTATCTCAATAGCCTGGATGTGGCGAGCTGCAGCCAGACACTGGCGCAGATCGCGACCCGCGAGCTCGCCTGCTTCATCGTCGCCGGCGCCAACGACACGCCGCGGCCGCTGGTGACGGTCGCCGAAGCCACACAGACGCCGTTGTTCGTGTCACCGGTGGCGAGCGTGGAGCTGATGTGGATGCTGCGACCTTATCTCGCACGCGCCCTGGCGGATTCAGCGACCGTGCATGGAGTTTTTCTGGATGTGCTCGGAATGGGCGTGCTCATCACCGGGGACTCCGGCGTGGGCAAGAGCGAGCTCGCCCTGGAGCTCATCACCCGCGGCAGCGGGCTCATCGCCGACGACGTGGTCGAGCTCTTTCGCGTCGGCCCGGAGACGATCGAGGGCCGCTGCCCGCAGCTGCTGCGTGACTTCCTCGAGGTCCGCGGCCTCGGCGTACTCAATATCCGCACCATCTTCGGCGAGGCGGCGCTGCGGCCGCGCAAGAACCTGAAACTGATCGTGCGCCTCGAGCGCCCGGCAGGGCAGGACCTGTCGCTCATGGAGCGGCTGCCACTGAAGCCGGGCACGGAGAGAATCATGGGCGTCGACATCCGCGAGGTGACAATACCCGTGGCCGCCGGCCGCAATATCGCCGTGCTGATCGAGGCGGCGGTCCGCAATTACGTGCTCCAGCTGCGCGGCATCGACAGCACGCAGGAATTCATCTCGCGCCAGGCCGCACAGATGAAAAATGACAGGACGTAAATGATGACTGGCGAATCGTGGAGAGTGCGGCGCAGTAAGTTTCGGCGCTTGCTTGCCCTTCACCGTTCCGCCTCCAACCGCCACGCGCGGGCCGCATGCAGCTGATCATCGTCTCCGGCCTGTCGGGCTCGGGCAAGAGCGTTGCACTCAACGTGCTCGAAGACACCGGGTTCTACTGCGTCGACAACCTGCCGGCGAAGCTGGTCCCCGAGCTGATCGGTTTTCTCAAAACCGGCGAATCCGAGCGGGTGGCGCTCAGCATCGATGTGCGCAGCGGCCGCACCCTGGAAACACTGCCTGGGCATATTGCCGCGCTCCAGAGTGCCGGCGAGGACGTTCGAGTTCTCTTCCTCGACGCCAAGACCGATACGCTGATCAAGCGCTTTTCCGAGACGCGCCGGCGCCATCCGCTCTCGGATGGCGCGCTGACGCTGCGTGAGTGCATCGCCCGCGAGCGCGAGCTGCTCGCCGACGTGCGCGACCTCGCGCAGCGGGTCGACACGAGCGATCTCAGTCCGAACGCGCTGCGCGGCTGGGTCAGGGACTTCGTAAGTCTCAAGCGCGCGGGGCCGACGGTGCTGTTCCAGTCCTTCGGATACAAGAACGGCGTGCCGCTCGACGCCGACCTGGTTTTCGACGTCCGTTGCCTGCCCAATCCGCACTACGACCCCCGCCTGCGGCCGTTGACCGGCAAGGACGAGGCGGTCATCGAATTCCTGCGCGCGCAGCCCAACTCGGCGGAGATGCTCGAGGATATCCGGCGTTTCGTCGCTCGCTGGCTGCCGGCTTTCGACCGCGACAACCGCAGCTATTTCACGGTAGCCATCGGCTGCACGGGCGGAAGGCATCGTTCGGTCTACTTCGTCGAAGCGCTGGCAGCGCTGTTCCGCGAGCACAGCGAGGTGCTGGTCAGGCACCGGGAACTCGCCTGAGGCAGCACTGCCGGACGCTTACCCGGGCCTCTTTCCTGCCGCGCGGGACGCGCCGATTCCGGGGCACCTTCCGCAAATCCCGCTGTCGCAAGGTGTTATGGCCACCACTCTCCCCCGCGAACTCCCGATCTTCCCGCTGCATACCGTGCTCTTCCCCGGCGGCCTGCTGCCGCTCAAGGTATTCGAGCAGCGCTACATCGAAATGACCAAGGCCTGCCTGCGCGATGATTCGCCCTTCGGCGTGTGCCTGATCCGCGAGGGACGCGAGGTGGGCGCGCCGGCGCTGCCGCAGACCGTCGGTTGCGCCGCGACGATCGCGGACTGGGACATGCCCCAACTCGGCGTGTTCCAGCTGCTGGCGCACGGCCGCGAGCGCTTCCGCATCGTCGAGACCGCCGTTGCCGCCAACGGATTGATCTCCGCGATGGTCGAGGCCCTGCCGGAAGAAGCGCCGGCGGCGGCCGATCCGGGCTGCCGGAAGATCCTCGAGCTCGTGATCGAGAAAGCCGGCGCGTCCAACTTTCCCTCGCCGCTCAGGCTCGAGGATGCCGCGTGGGTTGCGTACCGGCTGGCCGAGATCCTCCCGATCGACGCGGTCAAACGTCAGGCATTGCTCGAAATGCATGATGCCGGCGAGCGCTCGCGCGTCCTGCACGAGGTGTTGGCCCAGAACGGGCTCATCGGCTAGCGCCCCGGCGGCTAACCTGTCAGCGACGGTCTTTCTTGCCGTCGAAGTAGCCCGGGAACTCGTGCGCGTAACACGCCGGCGATGCGTATTCGCGGCGGGCAGCGAGGCGTGCCGCCCGCGGCAAACCGCGCTCGGCCATGAGCTGTCGAGCCCGTTCCTCCGCCTGCCCCGCATCCAGCGGCACCAGACCGCCGGAGTCTCTCCGGTAAATCGCCGCCTCGGTCACGACGAAGTCCATCGGCACGTCGTGCGGCTGCGGATATATGGTCTCGACCCGCAGCATCTCGAAGCTCACGCCGATGGCGAGCGGGAGCGGCCGCAGCAGCGCCAGCGTGCGATCGAAGTAGCCGCCGCCGTAACCGATGCGGTAGCCGTGCTCGTCGAACGCGTTCATGGGAGCGAGCACCGCGTCGGGGACTAAGATTTCGGTGGCATCGGGCACGGGAATGCCATAGACACCGGCGCGCATTGGCGCCCCAGGCCACCATTTGCGGAAGATGAGCGGCTGCGCCTTGCCGGGGACTTCGGGAAGCGCCGTGATCGCTCCCTGCTCGCGCCAGCGGCGCGCCACGAAACGCCCGTCGAACTCGCCCCGGTACGGCCAGCACAGGCCCACCACGGCATGCGACAGCATGGAGAACCCCTGCTCGAGCCGGGCCGTTATCTGCTCATTTAATTGCGCGCGCTCGACTTCGCTCAGCGCCTCGCGCCGTGCAATCAGCGCCTCGCGCTGCCTGACGCGCCATGCCTTGATCTCGTCCCAATTCTTCATCTTAACCCTTGGCACCCGGCTCAGAGGTTTCTATACTGGTCAATGATGCACCAGTGTCGGGAAAAACCGCAATCCTGACAGGGTGTTGGATTATGCGCGGGATCGGACTCCTCATCGCGGCCACGTTCGCGCTCGCCAGCGCGTGCGCTGCCGCCCAAACGCTCAACCCCAGCCCGAATGCGATCGAGATTCCGGGCTGGTTCCAGTTGAGCTTTCTCGATTTCCGCGAAGATATCCGCGACGCCGCGAGAGCGAACAAGCGGCTCATGGTGTACTTCGGCCAGGACGGTTGCCCTTATTGCCGCCGGCTGATGGCCGTCAACTTCACGCAGAAGGACATCGTCGACAAGACGCGCCGGCATTTCGACGCCCTTGCGATAAACATCTGGGGCGACCGCGAGGTGACCTGGATCGATGGCAAGGTGCGCAGCGAAAAGGCGTTCGCCGCGTTCATGAACGTCCAGTTCACGCCGACCATGCTGTTTCTCGACGAGAAAGGCGGGGTCGCGCTGCGCCTCAACGGGTATTACCCGCCGCACAAGTTCCGCGCGGCGCTCGACTACGTCGCCGGCGGGAACGACGGCAAGATCGCCTTTGCCGATTACCTCAAGCGCAACGTCAGGGAATCCGACAGCGGCAGGCTGCACCAGCAGGCCTTCTTCCTGACACCACCGTACAGACTCGACCGCACTCGCCGCCACGGCGGGAAGCCGCTTGCAGTCCTGTTCGAGCAGCGGCACTGCGCCGCGTGCGACGAGATGCATGCGTCCGCGTTCAAGGATCCGGCGCTGCTCGCGTTGATTGAACAGTTCGACGTCGTGCGCCTCGACCTGCACGGCACGCAGCCGGTCGTGACGCCCGGCGGCCGGTCGTTTGCCGAGGCCGGGTGGGCGGACGCACTGCAAATCGCGTATACGCCTTCGGTCGTCTTCTTCGACACCGGGGGCAAAGAAGTCTTCCGTATCGAGGCGTACCTGCGGCCGTTCCACTTCGCCTCCAGCTTCGATTACGTAGCAAGCGGCGCATACCGCGAGCAGCCCAGCTTTCAGCGCTACATCCAGGCGCGCGCCGAGAGAATCCAGGAACGGGGCGGAACCGTCGAATTGTGGTAGTTCGTAGTCCGCCGCGCGGGCCCGCCGCTACAGACCGTCCAAGATGCGCCGCACCGGAACCGGCACTGCGGCGCGCCGGGCGTCTTCCGGCGTGAGCCAGATGCAGCCGGGTTCCGCGGCGCGCGGGGCGAGACGGGTGACACGCAGCGGTTGCGGCAGAATGCTCAGCCGGAAATGCGTAAAGCCGTGCTCCAGCAGGGGCAAGGGCGCGAGCGCGCTCACCTGCGCCCCGAAGCGGCGGGTGCACAGGGCCGCGATGTCCTCCCCCGCCGCCACCTCCGGGAAACACCACAGCCCGCCCCAGATGCCCGCGGCGGGCCGCTTCTCGAGCAGGATCTCCCCCGCTCGTCGCAGCACCAGCATCACGGTCTTACGGTGCGGTAGCGCCTTTCTCGGCCTGCGCGCAGGCAACTCGGCGGTGAGCCCGCGGCGGCGGGCGACACAGCTCGCGCTCACCGGACACATTGCGCAGCGCGGCCGCGCCCGGGTGCACACGCCGGCGCCAAGATCCATCAGGCCTTGCGTATAGGCCGCGATCGCCCGCACCGGGAGCAGCCGTGCGGCCTTGCGCCAGAGCGCGTCGGCCACGCGTTTGTCTCCGGGATATCCGGCAATGCCGAAGTGCCGTGCCAGCACACGCTTCACATTGCCGTCGAGTATCGCGTGCCGCTGCCGGAACGCGAAGACGCAGATTGCCGCGGCAGTCGAGCGGCCGATGCCAGGCAGCGCCAGCACGGCCTCGACATCCCGCGGGAAACGGCCCCCATAATCGTTCACGATCGCCTGCGCGGCGCGGTGGAGGTTGCGCGCGCGCGAGTAGTAGCCGAGCCCGCTCCAGTGAGTCAGGACCTCGTCGAGGGCGGCAGCGGCGAGCGTCCTCACGTCCGGAAAGCGCGCCATGAAGCGCCGATAGTACGGGATCACCGTCGCGACCTGCGTCTGCTGCAGCATGATCTCGGACACCCAGACCGCATACGGCTCGCGCGTCGCCTGCCACGGCAGATCGTGCCGACCCTCGCGCTGCTGCCAGGCGACAAGCCGCGCCGCGAAACCGCGCGACCGCGTCTTTGTTTTCGCTGATTTACCTGCCCGCCCGCTCACCCGCGCGATTCTAACGCCTGAGCAGGCCTTTCAGGAGGTCGACGGCCCCACCCGCCGGATCAGGCTTGGTCCCGTCTTTGGGGGCGTCCTGCGCTGCGCCGCCGAGCCGTTCTTCGATCCTGCTCCGCACGGTCTGCTCGACCCTCTGTTTGACGGAATCCGTGACGACCGCGGTGAAATCGAGCCGGTACGCCGGCGCAGCGAGCGGGCCGCTCACCTTCACCGGCACCGTCAGTCCCGCCAGATCGTCGGCGCTGCGTCCGCCCTGCCCCTTGGTCGTTCCCACGATGGTGGCCTTCACCAGGTAGTCGAGCTTGTCTTCGCCGAGGTTGATGTCGCCGGCGCCGCCCACGCGCAGCAACGGCGACATCATCGTCAGATCGTCGTTTCGGGCAACGCCGTCCCGGATGTTGAAAGTCGCCTTGAGCTCGGAGAAGTCGGTCTTCTGCGCCTTGTCCGACTCCTGCACCTGCTCTCCCTGCAACGTGCCGAGCTTCGCCTTCGCGCCGCGGATCGACTGCGCCACGTTGATCCCTTTGATCGCGCCGTCGGCAAGATTCACCACCGCCGTGCCGTTGAGCGACTTTTTGATCGCGGACACCGTGTTTCCCCGGGCGGTAACATCCAGCGCGACCGTGCCCTTGCCCTCGAGCGAGTCGTTGTCGGCGAGGTCCTTGAGCAACGGGCCGACGCTCACTCCGGCGAGCTTCTGCCGGATGCCGAACACCGGGCTCGCCTGCGCATTGACGGCGAGCGCGCCCGCGAGCGACCCCTGGTACAAATTGGCGGACATCGGGCTCACGTCGAGCTTGCCGTTCGCCGCCCTGATGTCGAGCCGCACGTTGGACGCCTTCACGTTCGACATTTTGAGCGAGCCGATTCTCACGCTGCCGTTGGCGTTGAGGCCCTTTAACGCAGCAAGGTCGATCGGCTGCTCGGGCTGTTTCGCCTTGGTATCCGCTTTCGGCAGATAGCGATCGGCGTCGAGCTGGTCGACATCGAGGTCAAAGGTATAGGACGGCGGGTCGAACCGGGCGAGGCCCGCCCTGCCCTTGATGGTGCTCTCGTCGATTTTCGTGGCGAAGGTGGTGCTCGCGGTCTGCTTGGCCCAATCGACATCGACCGCGCCGTTCAAGCTCGCTTGCAGCGGCTTCTTCGGCAGCTGCGGGTGATTGACCGTGAAGTTCGCCGCGAGCTTGGAGAGCTCGAAGCGCTGCTTGTCGAGGCTTCCGGCCGCGGGGCTGGAAAGCTTGGCTTTGACCGCGGTCCCGTCCTGCTGCAGATCGACATCGGCCGTCAGCGCCGCCGCCTTGAACGCCGCGGCATTGCCCGTTAATGCGGAGAGCTCGACTTTGGCGACGAGCTTGCGGCTTTTCTCGTTCAACGTGGCCTCGAGCGCGACTTTCTCCCCGCTCACCGTCTCCTTGCTGACGTTGAGCCGCGGGATCTCGAACTTGACGCTCAAGTCGCTTGCCGCCGGCTTGCCGGTAAGTGTCACGGTAAGCTTGGAGGCGGAAAGCTCCTGCGCCGCAGGCCGCAGCGCAACGTCGCCCTTGGCATTGAGCGCGAGGTTGGTCATCCCCGCGACCGCTCCTGTTGCCGCAACATCCAGCCCCTCGAGCGCGTAGCGCTGTTTCTCCAGGTCAATCAGCGCACGCGCCTTCGCCTTGGCCTCCACGTTGAGCTTCGGCTTGTCCGCCTGCAGCGCGACCGCGACATCGAGACTGGTCGGCACGCCGCTCGCAATGCGGCCGGTCTTGAGATTGAGCTTCGACAGCTCGTAGCGGGCGCCTGCTGCCTGGTCGGTAAACGTAAACGCCGAATCCTCGATCAGCACGTGGTCGATGTCGATCTTGAGCGGCACCCCGGGCGCACCGCTTCTCGCCGCGGGCTTGGCATCCGCGCCAGCGAGATCGTCGAAATTGGTCTTGCCGTCCTTGAAGCGCACCAGATTGGCGCGCAGGCCCTTCACCTCGATCGCGTCGACCACTACCTGCCGCGACAGCAGGGGCACGAGCTTCACTACCACCTTGAGGTCCGTCACTGCCGCAAACTGCGCCTTGGCGTCGCGCTCGGATAATGCCGCCTTGCCGAGCCGCATACCGATGCTGGGAAAGAGCGCCAGCTTGATATCGCCTTCCAGCTTGAGATCGCGCTGGGTGTGCTCCTTCACCGCTCTCACGATTTGCGGCTTGTACTCGTTGGGATCGAAGGTCGCGGCGATATAGGCCAGGACGCCGCCGATCAGCAGAACCAGAATGCCCAGCGTGATGAGTGCGTACTTGAGTATTTTCATGGCAGGGGTCGGTGACAAGGGGTGGAGCGGGTGGAGGGAATGTGGCCGACTCGCATTGCCTCTGCGATCCGTCCATCCGTCGCCGCAACGCGGCTCCGGACCGCCGGAACAAAATGCCGTTCCGGCGTCCAATCAAACGTCCACAGGACCTTTGATTGTCGAACCCGCTGTGGGTTCGATTGCACCCCCGTCGCAATCCGAAACAGGCCTCGCTGAAGCCGGTTTCGGATTGGAGCGGGTGAAGGGAATCGAACCCTCGTATGCAGCTTGGGAAGCTGCCGTTCTACCATTGAACTACACCCGCGCGAGGTTCAATTCTACCTTTTTTCACACGAACACGAGATCGCGGGCCCGACAGGGCGGGTGAAGGGAATGTGGCCGCCGCCGCTACACGGCCCCGGACCGCCGAAATCGCCCGACTGACCGAATTAGTCCTCGTGCACGTAAGGCCGATGAGGCGGCACTGCGGCCGCGCCTTTTCAAGGCGCCGGGGCCTTGTTAGACTGCCCTTCATAATCAGAACAAGCCGGTCCCGCAACGGTCCCGGCGTCGAAGTCGGACGGTTTAACTGAACAGCGTCACACTTGGGAGAAATCACCATGCTCGCGCAAACCACCACCGCTTCCTACGGCGGCACCGCGTCCTGGCTCGTTGCAGGCGCATTTCTTCTGACCACATTCACCGCACACGCGCAGCAGCAGCCCGCGGCCGCGCCCAAGCCGCCGCCAGCCTGGCATCAGGGCAAGCCGCCGGCGATGGAAGGCTCCAAGCTCGCGCCGCACGCGGGCAAAATGACGGAGACCGCGGCCAGCGAGATCCCGATCGACAAGCTCAAGGTCCCGGCCGGCTTCAAGGTCGAGATCTGGGCCACGGGGATTCCCGGCGGGCGCGCGATGGCGCGCGGCGACAAAGGCAAGATCTACGTTGGCACGCGCGCCATCGGCCGCGTGTACGAGGTCACCGACAAGGGCAATGCGCGCGAGGCGCGAGTCGTTGTCGACAAGCTCGTGCAGCCCGCGGGCGTCGCATTCCACGGCGGCTCGCTCTACGTCATGGCGATCAACAAGGTGCTGCGCTTCGACGGCATCGAGGACAACCCCGCCGCGCAGCCGGTCGACCTGACAGACAAGTTCAACCTGCCGCCGCTGCAGCACCACAACTGGAAGTACATCACTTTCGGCCCCGACAAGAAGCTCTACGTGCCGTTCGGCGCGCCGTGCAATATCTGCGAGCCGACCGAGGAGTACGCGCAGATCCGCCGCTACAACGCGGACGGCTCGGGCATGGAGGTGATTGCGCGCGGCATACGCAACTCGCTCGGCTTCGACTGGCATCCCAAGACCGGCGAGTTCTGGTTCGTCGACCAGGGCCGCGACTGGATGGGCGACCAAGGCCCGCAGGAGGAGCTGAACCGCCTGACCAAGCCGGGCAAAGAGTTCTTCGGCTACCCGTACTGCCATGCGGAAGGCATTGCCGACGTCGACATCAAGAAGCCGGACCCGTGCAAGGGCGTGACCAAGCCGGTCGCGCTCCTGGGACCGCACGCCTCCGCATTGGGCACCAAGTTCTACACCGGCGGCATGTTCCCCGCGGATTACAAGGACACGCTGTTCATCGCCCGCAAGGGCTCGTGGAACCGCACGCAGAAGTTCGGCTACGACGTGGTCAACGTCAGGATTGCTGCCGACGGCAAGAGCGCCAAGGTGACGCCGTTCCTGACCGGGTTCCTCGACGAGAAGGAGAATGCCTTCTGGGGCCGTCCGGCCTACATCCTGCAGATGCCGGATGGCGCGCTGCTCGTTTCCGACGAGCAGCTCGGGGCGATCTACCGCGTGAGCTTCGCCGGCCCGATGAAGAAGAAGTAGCCGCCTTGACGCATGCCGCAGGGCGGCGGGCCTTGCTCGCCGCCCTTCTTGTTTTCTCCGCCCCCGCTCTTGCGCAGCCGCCAGCGCCGCTCGCGGAGCGGCTCAAGGGCTGCGCAGCCTGCCACGGCGAGGACGGGAACTCGCAAACGTCCGGTGTTCCGTCGATCGCCGGGCAGCCGAAGTTGTTTCTCGAGACTCAGCTCGTGCTCACACGTGAGGGACTGCGCGGCGGCGCGGTCATGCAGAACGTCGTGCGCGGCATGACCGACAAGGAAATCACCGCCATCGCGACCCACTTCACCGCGCTGCCGGCTCGGCCGACTCCGGGCAAGACCGACGCGGCGCTCGTCGAGCGCGGGTGGCAGCTCGCGGTGAAGCACCGCTGCGGCATCTGCCATCTGAAGGATTATCGCGGGCAGCAGCAGATCCCCCGCCTCGCCGGGCAGCGCGAGGAGTACCTGGTCTCCATCATGATCGCGTTCCGCGATAGTCCGCCGCCCAGCATCGACACACAGATGAGCGCCGCGCTCTACGGCGTTTCCGACGCGGAGATCGCAGCGATGGCGCATTTCCTCTCGCGCTTCCGCCCGAAGACGAAAGAGTGAGCACCGGAAGCGAACAGCCGAAGAGGGTGTACTGACTGTCGACATGGCACGGAAACACCTAATCGCCTGCGTTTACGCCTCGCTTGTTATTGCGCCGACGGTGCTCGCCCAGAGCACACCACCGGTCAGGCTGCCCGAGGTAACCGTCAGCGCCACCCGCGTCGAGCGGGAAAGCTTCGACTTGCCGGTATCGATCGACACCGTCGATCAACGCACGATCCGTGAAGCGAATCCGCAGGTCGATCTCTCCGAGGCGTTGAACCGCGTTCCCGGCGTCGTCGTCCAGAATCGCCAGAACTACGCGCAGGATCTGCAGATCTCCTCGCGCGGATTCGGCGCGCGCGCAAGCTTCGGCGTGCGCGGCCTGCGGCTGATTGCCGACGGCATTCCGGCGACGATGCCCGACGGCCAGGGCCAGGCCGCGTCGTTCAATCTGTCCTCCGCGCAACGCATCGAGGTGCTGCGCGGCCCGTTCGCCAGCCTCTACGGCAATGCGGCGGGCGGCGTGATTCAGGTTTTCACCGCCGACGGCCCCGCCGAGCCGACGCTCAGCGGCCAGCTGAGCGCGGGCAGCTACGGCACCAGCAAGGCGGATGTGCAACTGGGCGGCACCAGCGGGCGCGTCAACTACCTCGTCGATGCGTCGCGCTTCGAGACCGACGGTTATCGCGACCACAGCGCGGCGCGGCGCGACCATCTGAACAGCAAGTTCAAGATCGGCACCGGCGGCGGCGGGACGCTGACCGTCGTTCTCAACGCGCTCGACCAACCGGAAACGCAAGACCCGCTCGGGCTCACCGCCGCGCAGGTCGCGCGCAATCCGCGCCAGACAGACCCCGTCGCATTGAGGTTCAACACGCGCAAGAGCGTGAGCCAGGCACAGCTCGGCGTCACCTACGAGCTCGCCTTGTCGCCGCGCGACACGTTCAACGCACGCGCCTATGCCGGCGACCGCCAAGTCACCCAGTTTCTTGCCTTCACCGGCTCCGCAGGACTGAGCTCCGGCGGCGTGGTCGATCTCGACCGCGGCTTCGGCGGCGCCGGCCTGCGCGTCACGCGCAGCACGAGCCTCGGCAGCGGGCCGGCGAGCGTGAGTGTCGGGGTCGACTACGACCGCATGGCGGAGCGCCGCCGGGGCTTCGTCAACAACTTCGGCGTCGCCGGCGCGCTGCGGCGAGACGAAGACAACGTCGTCACCAGCACCGATTTCTACGCGCAGGCCGAGTGGCAGATTGCACCGCGCTGGTCGGTGCTGGGCGGCCTGCGCCACAGCCGCGTCGAATTCGAGTCCCGGGACTTCTTCGTCGTTGGCGCCAATCCCGACGACAGCGGCGCGCTCGACTTTGTCCGCACCACGCCGGCATTCGGCGTCGTGTTCAGGCTTAGTCCGGCGGTCAACGTCTACGCCAACTACGGCAAGGGATTCGAGACACCCACGTTCTCGGAGCTCGCGTACCGGCCGGGCGGCGCGACCGGGCTCAACTTCGCGCTGCGCCCGTCGAACAGCAGGCATCGCGAGCTGGGTCTCAAGGCTCTGATCGGCGCAGCGGGCAGGGTCAACGTCGCCGTATTTCGCATCGACGTCGCCGAGGAGATCGTCGTCAACAGCTCGACCGGCGGCCGCACGGATTTCAAGAACGCGGCGAGCACGCGGCGCGAAGGCGTGGAAGTCGCGTGGGAGAACCGCTTCGCGCGCGGCTTCGAAGCCGTCCTCGCCTACACCCTGCTCGACGCGCGTTTTGATCAGCCGTTCACCAGCGGCTCGCCGGCCGCCACCGTGCCCGCAGGCAACCGCCTGCCGGGCGTGCCGCCGTCGACCCTGTACGGCGAGCTTGCCTGGCGCCACGCAGCGAGCGGATTCCACGCAGGCGTCGAGGCCCGGCGCAACGGCAAGGTCTACGTTAACGACGCCAACAGCGAGTGGGCGGCAGGCTACACCGTCTGGAATCTCCGGGCCGGCTTCGAGCAGCGTGGAAATGGATGGACCGTGAGCGAGTTCATTCGCATCGACAATGTCGCCGACCGCCGTTACATCGGATCGGTCATCGTCGCCGATGGCAACGGGCGCTTCTACGAGCCCGCGCCGGAACGCAAGATTCTCCTCGGCATTCAGGGCGCGTTCCGGTTCTAGCAGCCGCACGAACGCCGCGTTTCGCGATCCGAAACGCACGCTGATTGGCATGAACCAACCCCCACTGCTGTTGGTCCCATAACCAGACCGGCACAGCCGGCTGCACGGCGCGCGGGCAATCCCCTTCTCAGCGCGCCAATTCCTGAATATCTACGCGCGGGCAGGTTGACCGCGCGATTTTCCAATGGGAGCAAATCGATGACGGATCGAAGGCTGTTGTATTGCTTGATTATCTTCTCGGGCGTGTTCGCGCTCGCTGGCGGCGCTGCGGCCGACCAGGTGACGCTCAAGAACGGTGACCGGCTGAGCGGGCGAATCCTCACGCTCGACGATGAATCGGTGATCATCGAAACGAAGTACGCGGGCAAGATCCGGATACCGCGCAACGCTGTCGCGTCCGCCGCCACGGAAGACGCGGCCGGCATGGAATCCGCCAAGGCGGAAGCTGCCGCGCCGCCAGCCAAGGTCGCAGCAAGCCAGGCGCCCGCAGCGAAGCCGCCGGGCGGCGTAAAGCGCAAAGGCAGGATCAATCTCGCCGGCAACTTCCAGCGCGGCAACACCGTGACCGACCGCATCTACGGCGACGGGGAGTTCACCGAGCGTGCCGCGGACTACCGCTACACGCTGAGCGGAAAATTCAACCGCGTAAAGGAAGGCGATGTGAAGACCGCCTCGAGCGTGCTGGGACAGGCCAACTACGATCGTTTCCTCGACGCGGACACGTTCTGGTATCTTCGCGGCTCGGGCGAGCGCGACCGCTTCAAGGATGTCGCGCTGCGGACCACCGCAGGGGGCGGCTACGGGCTGCAGCTGCTCGATACCGAGCGCACCGATCTCTCGGTGCGTGCCGGCCCGGACCTGGTGACGGTGAACCGCTTCCAGGGCAAGAACGAAACCTTTCCGGCTCTTGGCTGGGGCATAAAGCTTTCACATTGGGTGATCCCGGAGCGAGCCGAATTCTTTCATGACCAGGACGGCTTCTGGAATCTGGATGAGACCGGCGAGCTGACGCTGCGCACCCGCACCGGCGTTCGCGTGCCTCTCACGAACAGCCTGAATGCCAGCATGCAGGTCAATCTCGACTGGGAGAAGCAGCCCACGCCCGGCAGCAAATCGACCGACACCACGTGGCTGCTGGGACTCGGCTACACCTGGTGAGGCGGCGCGCGCTACCGGGCGCGACTCACCGTTCGTTCAGCACGAGCCGCGCGCGCTTCACCTTCGGGTCATCGGGGTCGGGGGAAACGGCAAAGCCGAGCGCCTCGCACAGCGCGAGCATGCTGTGGTTCGCCGCCAGGATGTGGCCGACCATCGCCTTGAGCCCGCGCGCCTTCGCCACGTCGATCAGCTGGATCATGAGCTTCCTGCCCAGCCCGCGGCGCTGCCATTCGTCCGAGACCACGATCGCGAACTCGCAAGTCTCGCCGTCCGGATTGGTGATATAGCGGCAAACACCGATCTCGGCCTCGCCGCCGTCGCGCTCGACGGTGCCGATGAATGCCATCTCGCGGTCGTAATCGATCTGCGTGAAGCGCACGAGCATCATCGGCGTCAGTTCGCGCAGCGCGTCCATGAAGCGGAAATAGCGGCTTTCGGCCGACAGGCCGCGCACGAACTCGTGCTCGATGCGGGCATCCTCGGGCCGGATCGGGCGAATCGTCACCTGTGGCCCCCCGGCCGGGTACCAGGTGCTCACCAGCTGCGCGGGATAGGGATGGATCGCCATGTGGCCGTAAGCGCCGCGCAGCGACACATGGCGCCCGACGACGACGCGGGCGTCCGCCGCAACAGCGCCGTCCTCGTCGACAATGAGCGGATTGATGTCGAGCTCCTCGATCTGCGGCAGCTCGCAGACCATCGCCGACACCCGCAGCAGCACGGATTCGAGCGCCGCCATGTTGACCGGCGGCAGGGCGCGGAACGCGCCAAGGAGCTTCGATACCTTGGTGCCGCGAATCATGTCGGCCACGAGAAATCCGTTGAGCGGCGGAAGCGCGACGGCGCGGTCGCGGTGCACCTCCACCTCGACACCGCCCGCGCCGAAGGTGATCGCCGGCCCGAACACCGGATCGCGCACGACGCCGATCATCAGCTCGCGGCCATTCGGGCGCACGACCATCGGCTGCACCGCAATGCCGTTGACCCGCGCATCCGGCTTTGCGCGCGTGACGCTCGCAACGATCTCATCGTACGCCGCGCGCGCGGCCTGCGCGTTGTTGAGATTGAGCCGCACGCCCCCGACGTCGGTCTTGTGGGTCACGTCCGGCGAGTCGATCTTCATCGCCACCGGATAGCCGATCTCGCCGGCCAACAGCATCGCCTCGTGCGCGGAACGCGCGACCACGGTGCGCGCGACGGGAATGCGAAAAGCCGAGAGCAGCGCCTTGGACTCCATCTCCCCCAGCACCTTGCGCCGTTCCCCCAGCGCAGCTTCGATGATGAGGCGCGCCGTATCGAGGTCGGGCGGCGCCTCGTCCGACAGCGGTCCCGGCGTCTGCAACAGGGCGCGCTGGTTGCGGTAGAAGGAAGACACGTGCGCAAACATCTCGACCGCAGGCTCCGGTGTGCGAAACACCGGAATGCCGGCCTCGATGAAGCGCTTGCGGCCCTCCGCAACCTGGGCTTCTCCCATCCAGCACGCGAGCACCGGCTTGCTCTGGCCGCGGGCGGCTTCGATGACCGCCGCCGCGGCAGCCGACGGCTCGGTCATCGCCTGCGGGGTGAGCATGACCAGCACCCCGTCCACGCCCGGATCGCGCAGGCATGCGCTCACCGCGGCGCGATAACGCTCCGCATCCGCGTCGCCGATCAGATCGACCGGATTGCCGTGCGACCAGTTGGCCGGCAGCGCGCCCTTCAGCGCTTCGATCGTCGCGGTGGACAGCTCGGCGAGCGGGATGCCCAAGTCGGCCGCCCGATCCGCCGCCATCACGCCCGGGCCACCGCCGTTGGTCACCACGGCGAGCCGGTCGCCCTGCGGCCGCACGTGCGAGGCGAGCGCCTGCGCCGCAGCAACCAGCTGGCCGATAGTCGCGACCCTCACCACGCCGGCGCGTTTGACGACAGCATCGAAAACGTCGTCCGAGCCCACGATCGCCCCGGTGTGCGAGACGGCCGCGCGCGATCCGGACGGCTGCCGGCCGACTTTCAACAGGATCACCGGCTTCACGCGGGCCGCGGCGCGCAGGCTGGAGACGAAGCGCCGCGCGTCGCGCACGCCCTCGATGTAAAGAAGGATATGCTCGGTGCGCGGATCGTTCACCATGTAATCGATGATCTCGCCGAAATCGACGTCGGTCGACCCGCCGAGCGAGACGACGCTGGAGAAACCGATGCGGTGCGGCCGCGCCCAGTCGAGCATCGCGGTGCAGACCGCGCCGGACTGCGAAATGAGCCCCAGCGTTCCGGCCACTGCGCCGCCGCGCGCAAACGTGGCGTTCATGCCGAGTTCCGGCCGCATCACACCGAGGCAGTTGGGGCCGATCACGCGCACGCGGTAGCGGCGCGCGTTCTCGAGCAGCGCGCGCTCGAGCTTCGCGCCGACGGCGCCCGTCTCCGAGAAGCCGGCGGTGATGATCACGATCGTCCGCACGCCTGCCTTGCCGCATTCTTCAACGAGATCGGGGATCGTTTGCGGCGGCGTCGCAATCACCGCCAGATCGAGCCGCTCAGGGACCTTGGCCACGCTCGGAAAGCACGGCACCCCGCGCACCTTCCCGTAGCGCGGGTTGACCGCGTACAGCGCGCCGCGGTAAGGCGCGGCCAGCATGTTCTCGATCAATATGGCGCCGATCGAGCCGGGTGTTTCGCTCGCGCCGACGACCGCCACCGAAGCCGGCTCGAACAGGGGCGAGAGGTGATGGCGGTCAAGCGGATGGGTCATGGTCGAGGGTGTTCCAGCAGTCCGGTAGATGGTACGACGTATGCCGGGCCAAAATCATGATCTTTATCAACAACCGCCTGCGGAGTATCATCAGTCTTTCGCAGCGGTTGCGCATGGCCATTGCAAGTATTGCCATGTGGCGCCATAGCTGCAACAATTTTCCCTGGCATACTCTCGTATCGGAACCCGTGATCTCCATCGTTGTGAATGGTGAAGCCCGGACGTTCAACCCGCCGCTCAATTGCGCCGAGCTGATCGACCGACTCGAGCTCGCGGGCAAGCGCGTCGCGCTCGAGCGCAACGGCGAGATCGTGCCGCGCAGCCGCTTTCCCGAGCAGATGCTCGCCGACGGCGACCGGCTCGAGATCGTGGTGGCGGTCGGCGGAGGTTGATTGCTCGACGAACTGTGGCCGACCACCGGTGACTGGTAGGATGTACGGCGCTACTCGCTTAATTCTGGATCCCGAGCCCTGTCCTTATGAAACCTCATGAAAACCTCGACGCGCTGGTCATCGCCGGCAAGTCTTATGCATCGCGGCTGCTGGTCGGCACCGGCAAGTACAAGGATTTCGCGGAAACCAAGGCCGCGATAGAGGCGAGCGGCGCGCAGATCGTCACCGTCGCCATCCGCCGCACCAATATCGGCCAGAATGCCGGCGAGCCGAGCCTGCTCGATTACGTGCCGCCGTCGAAGTACACGCTGCTGCCGAATACGGCGGGCTGTTATACGGCGGACGACGCGGTGCGCACGCTGCGCCTGGCCCGTGAGCTGCTGGACGGGCACGAGCTCGTCAAGCTCGAGGTCCTGGGCGATCCCCGGAGCCTGTACCCGAACGTGGTCGAGACGTTGAACGCAGCCCGGACCCTGGTCAAGGAAGGGTTCAAGGTCATGGTGTATACCTCCGACGACCCGATCATCGCCCGCGAGCTGGAGGCCATCGGCTGCGTCGCGGTGATGCCGCTTGCCTCGCTGATCGGCTCCGGCATGGGGATCCTGAATCCCTGGAACCTCGAGATCATCATCGAGCACGCGAAGGTACCGGTGCTGGTGGATGCCGGTGTCGGCACTGCGTCCGATGCGGCGATCGCGATGGAACTCGGCTGCGACGGCGTCCTCATGAACACGGCCATCGCGGGGGCCGAGAATCCGGTGCTGATGGCCTCGGCCATGCGCAAGGCGGTGGAAGCCGGCCGCGAGGCGTTCCTCGCAGGCCGCATGCCGAAAAAGCTGTACTCCGCGTCGCCCAGCTCGCCGACCACGGGTTTGATCACCAAGCCCTGAGTACGCGTAACGAAAAGAACTGAACCGCCAAGACGCCAAGAAAATCAAATTCCACTAAGAACCAAGAGCCAAACCTTTATTAACCTCGGCGTGTCTGCATCTACCCTGCCCGGGAGGTTCCGGTTTGTTAATGGTTTTGGTCCGTTCTTGGCTTTGTTCTAATTCTTGTTCCGTTTTTCTTGGCGGTCTTGGCGGTTCGATTTTATTTTTACGCCGCGAATGTGTGAGCCTGCGACTTCCACTCGCCCAACAGATTGAACAGATCGTCCGCCGGCAGCGGCCGGCTGAAGTAATATCCCTGCGCGCGGTCGCAGCCCAGCCGCTTGAGGAACGCCAGCTGTTCCGCCGTCTCGACGCCTTCCGCGACCACCAGCAGCCCAAGGCTGTGCGCCATGGCGACGATGGCGGTAACGATCGCCGCGTCGTCCGCATCTATAGTGATGTCGCGGACAAACGACTGATCGATCTTCAGCTTGTCGATCGGGAAACGCTTGAGGTAGCTCAAGCTCGAGTAGCCGGTGCCGAAATCGTCGATCGAGAGGTGGACCCCCAGGTCGCTCAGCGTGGAGACCTTGTCCACCGTCTCGTCGGCATGCTGGATGATGAGGCTCTCGGTAATCTCCAGCTCGAGGCTCTCTGCCGGCAGGTGCGTATGCTCCAGGACCCGCGCCACCGAGTTCGCCAGGCCCTCGCGGCGGAACTGCTGCGGTGAGAAATTGACAGCCACCTGAAGGCGCGGGTGACCGCGGCGCTGCCAATCATGCGCCTGGGTGCAGGCCGCGCGCAGCACCCACTCGCCGATCGGGTTGATCAGGCCGTTTTCCTCCGCTGCCCGGATGAATTCTCCCGGCGCGACCAGTCCGCGCTGCGGATGGCGCCACCGGATCAGGGCCTCGACGGCGACGATCTCCCCCGTTTGGAGGTCGAGCTGCGGCTGGTAGTGCAAGACGAATTCCTCCCGCTCCAGGGCGTGGCGCAAGTCGCGTTCGAGCGCCAGCCGCTGGTACGCCGCAGCGTTCATCTCCCGGGTGAAGAACTGGTAGTTGTTGCGGCCCATCTCCTTGGCGTGATACATCGCGGCGTCCGCGTTGCGCATCAGCGTCTCGACGTCCGACCCGTCCTCCGGGTACGCGCAGATGCCAATGCTGGGCGTCACGTGCAGTTCGTGGCCGTCGATCTCGGCTGGCTGCGACAGCGATGCCAGGATCTTCTGCGCCACTATGCCGCAGTCCGCCAGTTGAGCGAGGTCGGTCAGCACCACCACGAACTCATCTCCGCCGAGCCGCGACACCGTGTCCGTGCCGCGCGTGCATGCAACGAGACGCTCCGCGACGACGCGCAGCAGGCGGTCGCCGGCCGGGTGCCCGAGCGAATCGTTGACGTTCTTGAAGCGGTCGAGGTCGATGAAGAGGACGGCGGTCGGCCGGCCGCTGCGCTGCGCCTGCGCAATGCCCTGCCTGACGCGGTCGTAGAGCAGTGCCCGGTTCGGCAGGTCGGTCAGTGCATCGTAATGCGCCATGTGCTGGATGCGCTCCTCGACCTGCTTCTGCTCGGTGACGTCGCGGCCGGTGCCGCGGTACCCGTTGAATCGGCCCTGCTCGTCATAGATCGGCCGCCCGCTAACGCTGATCGTGCGCAGACTGCCCTTCAGGTCGTAGCGCCGGAATTCGAAATCGGCGAACGGCCGGTGCGCCTCGAGGTCGGCCTTGTGCGACACCCATTGGGACTCCGGCGTGGCAAGGCGCGAGAATTCCCATCGCCGCCGGCCGATGTCCTCTGCGGGGTCGAGGTCGAACTGCTGCATCTTGGAAGAGAGCTGGGTTACGCGGAACTTGTCATCCTGCTCCCAGTACCAGTCCGAGGAGAGCTCGGTCAGGTCGCGGAACCGCTCCTCGCTCTCGCGCAACGCCGCTTCGGCCTCTTTCAGCCCGGTGATGTCGGTGATCGCGCCGATCAGACCGGCAACCCGGCCCTCCGCGCTGGTAAAGGTGGCCTTGTTGTAAATGGTGTGGTGGACGGTGTTGTCGGCCGCGATGATGGACGCTTCGTAAGACTGGCTGCCCGGGCGCGCGAACAGTTCCTGATCCATCGCGTGGTGGCGCCGCGCCAGTTGCTGGTTCTCGGGGTACAGCTCGAAGACCGTCTTGCCGATGAACTGCTCGCGCGAAATGCCGAAGAATCGTTCCCACGCCTTGTTCACACCGAGATAGCGGCCCTGGTCGTCCTTGAAGAAGATCGGCTGCGGCACGCTCTCGATCAGTTGCTGGATGAAGCGCAGCTGCTCGCGCAGCCCCTCGGCCGCGCGCACGGCGGTCGCCTGGTCCGCCAGCTTGAGGGCGCGCTCGCGCGATATCGTGAGCATCCAGATGAGCCAGAACAGCAGCAAGCTCGTCAGCAGCCCCGCGACAAACACCACCATCGGCAACGCCTGCTCCGCTCCGAACGCGGCCGCGGGCATGCTGAAGGTGAGCCGCCACTGACGTCCGGCGACCTGCAGCGTGGCAACCTGCAATTGACCCTCGGCATCGTCGCCGTCAGTCCCCGCCTGGGGCCGGCTGTCGAATAGCAGCTGCGGCGCCAGCTCGGACGAGCTTGCGGCGGATGATCCGATGTCGTGGATGACCAAGTTGAAATCGACGCCGATCTGCTTGCCGAGCACGTTCGCCACCAGCTCACGCATGTGCATTACTACCGCAACGATGCCATCGAATGCCGCCCGCCGCTGCTCGACCGTGCCCACCGGGAACCCCGGCCGGTAGATCGCAATGCGCACTGCGAAAGAGATCTGGCTGGGGTCGACCGACGCCGCGAACGGCGCGGAGGCCACCGGCTCACCGCTGTCGCGCGCGCGGTCGATCTCGGCACGCCGCACAGGATCGGCAATGAGATCCAGGCCGAGCGCCGTCCGGTTTTCGGCCATCGGCTCGATGAACTCGACCACCACATACTCGTCTCGCTCGCCCGGAGGCCGGACCGCGAATTCCGGATACCCTGCGGGATCGACGCTAAGATCGCTGCGGACGCGGATTTCGAACTCCCGCTTTCTTGCGCTCCGAACCAGGGGCGCATAAGACACCAGCCGCAATCCCGCGGCACCCCGCTCCACGCCCAGGCTCGACACGTAAACCTGGAAATCCTTTCGCCTCACCCGCTCCGATGCCAGCAGAAAGCCCCTCAGTCCGAACAGGTGGTCGATGTTGTCCTTGATCTGCCGATCAATGGCATCGACGGCGCGTGCGACGTCGGCTTGGAAACCGCGCGACGCCTGCGCGTTCACCTGCTGGTGGGTAAACCACCAGGCGACGAGTGACGCAGCGATGCCGATGACGAGAACGAGAAAAGCCGGGCGGGCCTGGCGTAGGATTTTCGCCAGCTCCGGCTGCAGCAGCGTGCGTTTGACGAGCGACAGTATGCTGCCCTCCTCGGCGGCGTTTGCCGCGTAACATACCCTTTTTACCGGGCGACTTCAAACCAGGCGCGTCACGTCGCGTCCCCCGATTCATCGGTACGGTGGCACGCGGCTGCCTGTATTCCCCACTGTAAATCTGCGACAATCCGCGGCGCGGCCGCCGCGCTATTCCGGCCCTGTCACGTCATGACCGCTCAACACCGACCGATCCGAAGCTACGTCCTGCGCCAGGGTCGCGTCACCGCGGCGCAACGCCGTGCCTGCGAGTCGTTGCTCCCGCGTTTTGGCATTCCATTCAGCGCAAGCGCGCTCGATCTCGATCAGCCCTTCGGCCGCAAGGCGCCCAGGTTCCTCGAGATCGGCTTCGGGATGGGGGAGACGACCGCCCGGATTGCTGCGGCGCATCCCGAAAACGACTATCTTGGAATAGAGGTCCACACGCCGGGCGTGGGCAGCCTGCTCAAGCGCATCGACGAGGTCGGGCTCACCAACGTGCGCGTGATCCAGCACGATGCCGTCGAGGTGCTCGCGCACATGCTGGCGCCCGCGACGCTCGACGGCGCGCACATCTTTTTCCCCGACCCGTGGCCCAAGAAGCGCCACCACAAGCGGCGGCTGATCCAGGCGCCGTTCGTTGCGCTGCTCGCCTCGCGTCTCAAGCCGGGCGCGTACCTGCACGTCGCGACCGACTGGTTCGACTATGCGGAGCAGATCCTCGCCGTCCTCGCGGCCGAGCCCCTGCTGGCGAACACCGCGCCGGGCTTCGCCCCGCGCCCGGACTACCGGCCGCAGACGAAGTTCGAGAGCCGCGGGCTCAGGCTCGGCCACGGCGTCTGGGACATCGTGTTCCGCAAGCGCTGAGGCAATCGGCCGCGAGCCGGGGCGGAAAAGAAAACGGCAGCCCGCGGGCTGCCGTTTCCCGGAACGAGCGGGCGCCTACTGAACGCCGCCGATTCCGGCTTCCTTGATCAGCTTGCCCCAGCGCTGGTTCTCGCTGGCGATGAACGCCGCGAATTGCTCCGGCGTGCTCGACACCGCCTCCACGCCGAGATTGCCCAGTTTCTCCTTCACCTCCGGGGCCACCAGCGCCCTGGCCAGATCTGCGGCGACCTTGTCGATCATGGGCTTGGGCACACCCGCAGGGAACAGGATGCCCCACCAGTTGGACGCAGCGAATCCCTGGATGCCCTCCTCGGCCAGCGTCGGCAGCTCAGGCGTGAACGGCGTGCGCTGCTCGCTGGTCACCGCCAGCGCGCGCAGCTTGCCTGCTCTGATGTTGGACATCACCGGCTGCGCGTCGGAGAACATCATCATGATATGGCCGCCCTGCACTGCGGCGATCGAGTACACGCCACCCTGATAGGGCACGGTGACGATATCGACGCCGGCGAGGCGCTTGAACATCTCGCCCGACAGGTGCGACATGCTGCCCGCGCCGCTCGTGCCGTAAGTCAACTCGCCGGGGCGGGCCTTGGCCAGCGCCACCAGCCCCTTCACGTTCTTCACCGGCAGCGTCACCGGCACCACGAGGATGTTGGCCGCGCGCGTGATCTGGGACACCGGCACGAAATCCTTTGCCACGTTGTACTTCACCTTGTTCAGCAGCGGGTTGGCCGTCACCGGCCCGAAATTGCCGAGCAGGAACGTGTAGCCGTCAGCCGGCTGCTTGGCGGCGTATTCCATCCCGACCGCGCCCGCCGCACCGGGCCGGGAATCGACCAGCACCTGCTGGCCCCACATCCGGGTCAGTTCCATGCCAATAATCCGCGCCATGGCGTCGGAGCTGCCGCCCGCCGGATAGGTGACGACGAACTTCACCGGCTTGGCCGGATAGGTCTGAGCCTGCGCGACGCTCCCGGCCAGCGCGGCGGCGGCGACTACACAGGCAATGCCTCCCTTGAAATGCCTCATTTGCACCACTCCTTCCCTTTTTGATTCGATGAATTTGGACATCAGCGGGGCGCGAGCGCGTCCGGCGGTGCCGTGTTCTGGTCTTGCGTCCTTTGATCCTGTTGAAATCCCAGAGGGGGCGCCGGTGAAGAGCGCACCCCCGCGTCAACGCACCCGTTGAGCGCGGGCTATTCTATAGCCGGGCTTGGGAAAAGCAACCGCCGTCGGCGCGTCACGAGAACCCGGGTGCCGCCGGGCGCGCGCCCGCGTCCCCGGGCACCAGGAAAATCTGCAGCAAATCATTGAGAAAGCGCTGCCCCCTGCGCGTGGGCACGACCCGCCGGTGATCGCGCGCGATGAGACCCCGGCGCTCGGCCTCGGCAAGCCCCCGCAGCACCGCATTGAGCGGCACGCCCGTCCGTTCCTCGAACAGGCTCAGGTCGAAACCGTCATTGAGCCGCAGCGCGTTCATCATGAACTCGAACCCGACCTCCCGTGCGTCGACCGGCTGCTCCTGCTGGACCGCGGCGCCCTCGACCGCGCTTTTCATGTACTGGGCGGGCTGACGGTAGCGCACCTGACGCACGATGCGGTCGCGCAATGAAAGCTTGCTGTGCGCGCCCGCGCCGATGCCCAGATAGTCGCCAAAGGTCCAGTAGTTGACGTTGTGCGCGCAGCGAGCGCTGCGCCCGGTGACGGGTGACGAGTGACGAGTGACGGGCAAACCGCCAACCGATCCTTGCGCCAGCGCGCGTTCAGTCCGCCTTGCGAAGGCGGATGTTTCATAGTGCTCGTAGCCCGCCGCCGCGAGCGCGCTCTCGAGCGCGATTTGCATCTCGGCGCCCGTCTCGTCATCCGGCAGCTGCGGCGGGTAGCGATGGAAGTAGGTGTTGGGCTCCAGCGTCAAATGGTATGCGGAGACGTGCTGCGGCGCGCATGCGATTGCCGCATCGATGTCGGCGCGCGCCTCGTCGAGCGTCTGGCCCGGCAGCGCGTACATCAGATCGAGATTGATGTTGTCGAAGCTCGACTGCGCGATGGCCACTGCGCGCCGCGCCTCGTTGTCGTCGTGGATGCGCCCGATCGCCTTCAGCAGCCGCGGATTGAAGCTCTGGATGCCGATCGAGAGGCGATTCACACCCGCGGCGCGGAAGTCGCGGAATTTCCCTGCCTCGACCGTCCCGGGGTTCGCCTCCAGCGTGATCTCGGCATCGGCTGCGAGCGGCAGGCGCGCGCGCACCGCGGCAAGGATCGCGTCTATGCTCCTTGCCGAGAACACGCTCGGCGTGCCGCCGCCGATAAAGACCGTGCAGACCCTGCGCCCCCACGCGAGCGGCAGTGCCGCCTCGAGGTCGGCCACGAGCGCCGCAACGTAATCGTCCTCCGGTATCGCGCCGCGCGCTTCGTGGGAATTGAAGTCACAGTAGGGGCATTTTCTTGCGCACCACGGAATATGGATATAGAGCGCGAGCGGCGGCAGCGCCGCAAACCGCGGCGCTGCGCAACGGGTAACGGGTGATGCCTGAACCATGCCGGGCCCGATCGTCATTCCATTGCCCATCATGCATCGCCCGTTGCGCGCTCGCGCAGCCGCATGACGAGCTGTGCAAGCGCCTGGCCGCGGTGACTCGCCCCGTTCTTCTCATCCGGAGAGAGCTCCGCCGCCGTGCGGCCGAGACCGGGCAAGAGGAAGTACGGATCGTAGCCGAAGCCGCCGCTGCCGCGCGGCGTGTCGATCAGCTCGCCGTGCCAGCGGCCCTCGGCGATCAGCGGTTCCGGGTCCTCGGCATGGCGCACCAGGACGATAACGCAGTAATAATGCGCGCGCCGGTCGGTCTTGCCCCTCAGGAGCGCGATCAGCTTCTCATTGTTGCGCCGGTCCTGGTCGTCGCGCGCAGCCCCCGACGCTCCGGGCACGAGCCCCGCGAAGCGCGCCGAGTGCACTCCAGGCTCCCCGTCCAGCGCCGCGGCGCAAATCCCCGAGTCGTCGGCAAACGCAGGCAATGCAGCGTGGCGGCTCGCGTGCCGCGCTTTCGCGAGCGCGTTCTCGACGAACGTGGCGTGCGGCTCTTCGGCATCGGTGATGCCAAGCTCCGCCTGCGGCACGATCTCCATGCCGAGCAGCGACAGCATCTGGCGGAATTCGCGCAGCTTGCCGGGGTTGCTGGAGGCGAGAACGAGTTTCTTCACGTCGAGAGCGTCGCCGCAGAGTTTGGTTCGAGAACGTCAGGAATCACAATCAAAACCCGTCTTGCCGCCAAGGTCGCCAAGAACGCCAAGTTTGAACGGTCGCATGCAGCCCGCGCCACGCCGCTTCGAATTATCGCGGATCGCCTTGCCAGGTTCGTTCGTTTTCCTGCGCTCTTGGCGCTCTTGGCGGCTAATCATTCAACGCCTGCTTCTGCGCGGCGACCAGCCGCCGGATGCCGCGCTCGGCGAGATTGAGCATCGCATCGAGCTCCGCACGCGTGAATGGCGCCCCTTCGGCCGTTCCCTGCACCTCGACCAGCCCGCCGCCGCCCGTCATCACCACGTTCATGTCGGTGTCGCAGCGGAAGTCCTCGATGTAGTCGAGATCGAGCACCGGCGTGCCCTCGAACACGCCGACCGAGACCGCCGCCACATGATCCCGCAGCGGTGTCGCGGCGATCAGCTGCTTGTCGAGCAGCAGCCGCACCGCGTCGTGCAGCGCAACGTACCCGCCGGTGATCGCCGCGGTACGGGTGCCGCCGTCGGCCTCGATGACGTCGCAGTCGACGTGGATCGTACGCTCGCCCAGCCCGCCGAGATCGACCACCGATCGCAGCGCCCGCCCAATCAGCCGCTGAATCTCCTGGGTCCGGCCCGACTGCTTGCCGCGCGCCGCCTCGCGGTCGGAGCGGGTGTTCGTCGAGCGCGGCAGCATGCCGTACTCCGCGGTCACCCAGCCCCGGGTCGTTCCCTTCAGGTGCGGCGGCTGCTTGTCCAGCACGCTCGCAGTGCATATGACTTTGGTATGGCCGCACTCGATCAGCACCGAGCCTTCGGCGTGGCGCGTATAGCGCCGCGTGATCTGCAGCTTGCGCAGTTCATCGGGCTTTCTTCCGCTCGGACGCGTGGTCATGCTATCGTTCCAGTTTAGTGTGCAAAACGGAATTATAAGGCGACCGTGAGCGCAATTTACAGCATGACCGGCTACGCGGCGGCGGCGCGCGAGTTCGCCTATGGCGCGCTCAACCTCGAGGTTCGCTCGGTCAACCATCGCTATCTCGACATCCAGTTCCGCCTTCCCGACGAGCTGCGCAGCGTCGAGCCGCAGTTGCGCGAGCTGCTGTCGACGAGGGTCGTGCGCGGAAAGGTGGAATGCCGCGTTCAGTTCAGTCCGCTCGCCGCCGCCCGACGGACGCCAGAGCTTGACGAGGCGCTGCTGCAGCAGGTGATGCAGCTCGACACCAAGATTCGCATCGCTTTTCCTTCCGCCTCGAACCTGCGCGTGGCGGACATCCTGCGCTGGCCCGGCATGCTGGGTTCGGATACGCTGCCCACGGACGAGCTGAAAGCCGCCTGCCTCGAGCTGCTGACGGCGGCGCTCGAGGATTTCAACGCCTCGCGCGCGCGCGAGGGGGAAAAGCTGAAGACCTTGCTCGAAGATCGCGCAAGCGCCATGGAGAAGCTGGTCGGGGAAGTCGCGCCGCGCATGCCGAAGCTGCTCGCGGCATATCAGGAAAAACTGACCCAGCGCCTGCGCGAGGCGATGGCGGGCGCCGACGAGGAGCGCATCCGGCAGGAAGTGGCGCTGTTCGCCAACAAGATCGACGTCGACGAGGAGCTCACCCGGCTCACTGCCCACATCACCGAGCTGAGACGCATCGTGCGCGATGGCGGCGCCGCGGGCAAGCGGCTGGATTTCCTGATGCAGGAGCTCAATCGCGAAGCCAACACGCTGGGCTCCAAATCGGCCGACATCGGGGTGACACAGACAGCGATGGAACTGAAGCTTCTGATCGAGCAGATGCGCGAACAGATCCAGAACATCGAATAGCCGAACTGCGTGAAGAGTGACGGGTGACGAGGTGAGGGAGCGCGTAGACGCATGAGCAGTTCTGTCATCCAGGCAGCGAAATGCCGGCGAGAGCGCCTGATCTGCGGGTCATGGCCCGGCACTCTCGAAGTGCGGCTCGTCACTCTTCACTCGTCACGCAGTTCCAGCAATGAGCGGTAGCCTCTTCATCGTCAGCGCGCCCTCCGGCGCCGGCAAGACGAGCCTGGTTGCGGCATTGCTCGCGGCCGACCCCCAGGTGCGCAAGTCCGTCTCGTACACCACCCGCAGCCCGCGCCCGGGCGAAGCCGACGGGCGCGAGTACCATTTCGTATCCGGTGCGGCGTTCGAGCAGATGGTCAAGCGCGGGGAGTTCCTCGAGCACGCCCTGGTGCACGGCAACCGTTACGGCACCGGACAGAAGTGGGTCGCGGCGCAGGTCGCCGAGGGCCACGACATCGTGCTCGAAATCGACTGGCAGGGCGCAGCGCAGATCCGCAGGCTCGAACCGGCGGCGGTGAGCGTGTTCGTCCTGCCTCCCTCCCTCGCCGCCCTCGAAGCACGACTGACGGGGCGCGGCCAGGACCGGCCGGAGGTGATCGCCCAGCGCCTAGCCAACGCGCGCGAGGAGATCAGCCATGTCGGGGAGTTCGATTATGTTATTATTAATGAAGAGTTTAACCGCGCGGCGCAGGAGCTGTTGAGCATTTTCAGGGCGGAAAGGCTTAAGTCGCTCCGCCAGCTTGCCCGCCATGCGGATTTGATCAACCGATTGAAGTAACAGAGGTAACCCATGGCACGCATCACCGTCGACGACTGTCTGAAAAACATCCCCAACCGCTTCGAGATGTCGCTCGCGGCGACTTATCGCGCGCGGCAAATCACCAACGGCGCACAGCCGATGCTCGAACCGAACCGCGACAAGCCGACCGTGATCGCGCTGCGCGAGCTGGCCGCCGCGAAGTACGGCCCCGAGATCCTCAACAAGGCGCAGCCCTGAGAAACAAAGGATGAAGGCGGAAGGCGGAAGGCGGAAGGATGAAGGACCTCTCGGGAACCCGCGCGGCGGCTGTCCCGATTGTCCGCACCGGGCCCCTTTCATCCTTCATCCTTCATCCTTCATCCTTCATCCTTGAGGTTCCCCGGCCCCCATGGGTGAAGCCGCCACGCTGTTCAAGGAATGGTCCGGCTACCTGAAGCCGGAGGACCTGTCGCAGCTCGAGTCGGCCTACCAGTTCAGCGAAGCCGCCCACCAGGGCCAGTTTCGGCAGTCGGGCGAGCCCTACATTTCACACCCGCTCGCGGTGGCGAGCATCCTCGCGCAGTGGCACCTCGACTCGCAGGCGCTGACCGCGGCGCTGCTGCACGACGTGATGGAGGACACCTCGGTCACCAAGACCGAGATCAGCCGCAACTTCGGCAAGTCGGTCGCCGAGCTGGTCGACGGTCTCTCCAAGCTCGACAAGATCGAATTCGAGACGCAGGAGAAGGCGCAGGCCGAGAATTTCCGCAAGATGCTGCTTGCAATGGCGCGCGACGTGCGCGTCATTCTGATCAAGCTCGCCGACCGGCTGCACAACATGCGCACCCTCGACGCGGTCGAGCCGGTCAAGCGCCGGCGCATCGCGCGGGAGACGCTCGACATCTATGCGCCGATCGCCAACCGCCTGGGGCTGAACGCGATCTACCAGGAGCTCGAGGACCTCTCGTTCAAGCATCTCTATCCCGACCGCTACCGCGTGCTCTCCAAGGCGGTCAAATCCGCGCGTGGTAATCGCCGCGAGGTGGTGGGAAAAGTGATGGAGTCGATCAAGAAGCGGCTCAAGGACAACAAGCTCGATGCGGAAGTGCACGGCCGCCAGAAGCACCTCTACTCGATCTATCGCAAGATGCGCGAGAAACAGCTCACTTTCGCGCAGGTGCTGGACGTGTTCGCGTTCCGCATCATCGTCAAGGACGTGCACGCGTGCTATATCGCGCTCGGCGCCCTGCACGGACTGTTCAAACCGATTCCGGGCAAGTTCAAGGACTACATTGCCATTCCCAAGGCGAACGGCTACCAGTCCCTGCACACCCGGCTCTTCGGCCCGTTCGGCGCGCCGATTGAAGTGCAGATACGCACCGCCGAGATGCACAAGATCGCCGAGGCGGGCGTCGCGTCACACTGGCTGTACAAGAGCTCCGACACCACGTTCTCCGACCTGCAGAAGAAGACCCACCAGTGGCTGCAGAGCCTGCTCGAGATGCAGTCCGAGTCGGGCGACTCGATCGAGTTCCTGGAGCACCTGAAGGTTGATCTCTTCCCGGACGAGGTCTACGTGTTCACGCCCAAGGGGCAGATCCTGGCGCTGCCACGCGGCGCCACCGGCGTCGACTTCGCCTACGCGGTGCACACCGACATCGGCAACCGTTGTGTCGCGGTCAAGATCAACCAGGAGCTGATGCCGCTCCGCACCGAGCTCCGCAATGGCGACCGGGTGGAGATCATCACCGCCGCGCATGCGCGGCCCAACCCGCTGTGGCTCAATTTTGTCATCACCGGCAAGGCGCGCTCGCACATCCGCCACTTCCTGAAGACCATGCACTACCAGGAGTCGGTGCAGCTCGGGGAGCGCCTGCTCAACCAGGCGCTCGGCACGTTCGGCTCGAGCCTGGCCGGTGTCACCGAGCCGCAGTGGGACAAGCTGGTGCGGGACTCGAGCGGCAAGTCGCGCCAGGACGTTCTCTCGGACATCGGGCTCGGCAAACGCCTGGGCGTGGTAGTCGCGCGCCAGCTGCTCTCCGTGGGCGAGCCGGCCGACAGCGAGTCTCAGTCCCTCGGCACCGTCATTATCCGGGGCTCCGAGGGCATCGCGGTCCAGTTCGCAAAGTGCTGCAAGCCGATTCCCGGCGACCCCATCATCGGCCTGGTCAGCAAGGGCCAGGGGATGGTGATCCATACCCATGACTGCGCGGTCGTCGCCAAGACGCGCACCGACCCCGACCGCCAGATCGACGTCGCCTGGGGCCCGGACACCAAGAAGCTGTTCGAGGTCAGCATCAAGCTGGTGGTGGCAAACCAGCGCGGGGTGCTCGCCCGGGTGGCGGCGGAAATCGCCGAGGCGGGCTCCAACATCCAGAACGTCGTGGTAAATCCCGAGGACGGCGGCAGCTACACCGATATGCACTTCACGCTGCAGGTGGCGAACCGCCTGCATCTCGCGCAGATCATGCGCGGTCTGAGGCGGGTGCCCGAGGTGGTGCGCATCACCCGCGTGCAAGGCTGAGCCGCGATCGCGGCGGTCTGGCGGAAACAGGCGGTATCAGCGTGATTTCGGCGGTACGACCACCAGCATTTCCGAAGCGACTTTCTTGATCCGGTCGACCCGGCTTTCAGCGGCGCCGGCCGCAGATGCTGTGGCCGTCGTTCCAGCCCATCATGTAATCGACCTCGTCGCGGTAACGGTCCTGGTCCTTGCGCGACAGGAGCGAGCGCGCGCTTTCACAGCCGTCGGCGTAGCCCTGCTTGAACTCGGCCGAGTAGCCGGCGAGGTTGACCTCGCGCGGCGGCGGCTTGAGTCCGCCGCAGCCCGGAATGAGCGCAGTGGCCACCGCAGCCAGCGCCAGTCGTGATAAGCCCCTGTTCATCTTCAGCCCCTCGTCACCGGCCCGAATCCATGCAACACGCGCGTGTTGGCTGCCGGACGGACCGCCAGCCGGTGATTTTACTTCGTGATGCTCACGATTCGTGGATCCTCTGCCTCGCTCTCCAGTGCCGGCTCGCCGGCAAGGAAACTCCGGAGCGCACGGTAGGGCGGGTATCGTGAACCGGTCTTGGCGCAGTAGTCGTCGATCGAGCGCGTCAACGCCTTGAATGCGAGACGGATGAGCTGTGTATCCGCTTCGAGCCGCGTGCGCGCGATGTCGCCCAGGCGCAGCCTCACCTCAAGCAACTCGATTTCGATCGCCTCGTCACCGCGAAATTCCGCAGCGACGCGCTTGATGCGCCCATGAGCCAGCTTGTTCACATGACCTCCCTCTTGAATATGCGCCGCAGAAGACCCGGGCGCGGAGCATCGCCACACCCGCGTCTGCGGAGTTGCGCTGCCTTTGTCGGCCGACGCGCCGCGGAAGCAAGGCTTCGAGGTCAGCCGGCAACGATTCCGTCGGCGGTGATCCGCACCTTCTGGCCGACGGAAACCGCGGGCTGCGAGCGTTCGAAGAACGTGCGGAAGCTGCCGTCTTCCATGCGCACGCGGATCTCGAAGGTGACGCCCTGTTTCATATTCTTCTCGATCTCGTTGCCGGCGTAGGCCCCGGCACCGGCACCAACGACCGTCATCGCCGTGCGACCGCCGCCGCGCCCGACCTGATTGCCGAGAATGCCGCCGACGACGCCGCCCGCCACGGCACCGAGCCCGCTCGGCGGTGCTTGGGCCTCGAGCGCGCGGATAGAATTCACCACGCCGCAGTCGGCACAAACCCCGACCGCGACAGCGGGGCTGACGGCTGCCGCGGCAGCCCTGGCCGGCAACGCGGCGGGACCCGTCCTTGCCCCGGCCTTGGCGGGCGAGGCCGTGGGTCGAGGTTCGCTTTTCGAGTTCGCACTCGACATGAGGCCCGTCATGGCGGCGATGCCGATCACGCTAAAGATGATCACGGCAATTGCCGCGACGAGCATCGTCGGATAAAGGAGACTGCTCTTCTGGCTGCCCGTCTCGGCAGTGTTGAGTGCTTGCGTGTTCCGCATGGCATGCTCCTTTGTGGTTGCGCGCGTGGCCGCCGCGCAGCGTGTCCACAGACCTGCGAGCAACTCCCATGCCTACACAATTGTCTCATGTTATCAATTGGTTACATTCTGCGCCGGGTAACGCCTGTCGCTACCGGGCAACAAGAGCCGCCCATTCTGATTTATCCATATGATTTAACTGGTGTTTTTCTGTCTCAGCGGGGCGACAGAGCGACGCTGGGCGCGCATCGGCAACCCATCGTCAGCCGACGCAAGTCAAGGCGCACGGCAGCGGGGCGCCGCTCGGCCTGCACGCCCGTGCGCTGGCACGGTGTGAAGATGCTTCCGGACGAGACAGAAAGCGCGCGTTGAACGGCCGTCGGCACAAGCCGTTTGCCCTATCCGGCCGTTTCCAGGGCGGTCGAACGCGCGCAGTTAAATCGGCCGCGGTGCGGTCCGCTTTAACGGAATTTGAAGAGTTTGGGATCCAGCTGATGCCGCGCGAGCAGCTTGTAGAACTCGGTGCGATTGCGCTTGGCGAGCCGCGCCGCCTGCGACACGTTGCCCTCGGTGATGCGCAGAAGCTGCGCGAGGTAGTCGCGCTCGAATTTCCTGCGCGCGTCCTCGAACGACGCAAACTCGCTCGCCTGGCGCTGGATCGCCTGCTGCACCCATGAGGCGGGAATCAGCGGCGCCGCGCACAGCGCGACCGACTGCTCGACCACGTTGTAGAGCTGGCGGATATTGCCCGGCCACGACGCCCGCAGCATGAGATCGATCGCCTCGGGCGCAAATCCGTTGATGGTCTTCCGGTACTTGCCGGCAAGCTGCTGGAGAAAGTGGTTCGCGAGCAGCGGTATGTCGTCGCGCCGCTCCGCGAGCGAGGGCAGTCGCAGCGCAACCACGTTCAGGCGGTAGAACAGGTCCTCGCGAAAGTTGCCGGCGGCCATCTCAGCATCGAGATTGCGGTGCGTGGCGGATATCACCCGCACATCGACGGGTTGGTCCTGAGACGAGCCCACCGGGCGCACCTGGCGGTCCTGCAGCACGCGGAGCAGCTTGACCTGCAGGGCGACCGGCATGTCGCCGATCTCGTCGAGCAGCAGCGTGCCTTTGTCCGCGGTCTGGAACAGGCCCTTGTGGTCGCGCACGGCTCCGGTGAACGCGCCCTTGACGTGGCCGAAGAGCTCCGACTCGAGCAGCTGTTCCGGAATCGCACCGCAGTTGATGGCGACGAAAGGATGCTCGCGGCGCGGGCTCGCGCTGTGGATCGCGCGCGCGAGAAGCTCCTTGCCGGTGCCCGACTCGCCGTAGATGAAAACGCTCGCATCGCCGTCGGCCACCAGCCGCGCCTTTGCCAGCACGTCCTCCATGCCAGGGTTGCGGGTGATGAGGTCGCGGCGCCACGCCTGATCCGGCCCGGCTTCGGCACCGGCTGGCGCAGCGCCCGCCGCCGCGAACGCGCGCTCGATCTCGGCGAGCAGGGCTTTTGCATCGAATGGCTTGGTGAGATAGCCGAAGACGCCGCGCTTGACCGCCGCCACCGCATCGGGAATCGTGCCGTGTGCCGTGAGAATGATCACCGGCAGCGCCGGATTCTCGGCATGGATCGCATCGAACAGCGCGACGCCGTCCATGCCACCCATCTTGAGATCGGTCACCACCAGCTGCGGGCGCGCCACGGCAAAGTGCGCGAGCGCCTGCTCCGCGCTCTCCGCCGTGGTAACGGCGTATCCCGCCGAGTTGAGCCGGATCTGCATCAACCGCAGCAAGTCCGGATCGTCGTCGACCACCAGGACCGAATTGCGCAACGCGTCCGTCATCGGGCCGCGCCTCCGCGCTCGCGCTCGATCAGGCTGCGCTCCAGGGACTTCAACTCATCGAGTTTCCGCTGCAGGCCCTGCACGCTGCCGTCCAGCCGCCGCTGCTCCTGCAGGTAGGTGCCCATCAGCAGGGCAAGGCTGTGCAGCGCCGCCCGGGAGTTTTTTATCAGCGGCTCGAGCAGCTCGAGCGCCTGCGTGTCATCGTTGACCGCCGTGTTGGGCACCGACAGCACCATGGCGAGCCGCACGCGGTTGAAATCCGAGCGTCCTCGCGTGTAGGCGCGCCGCGCGGCGTCGTGCTCCCGGCCGAGCTCGGCAGTGGGCATCCTCTTGATGTGCTGAAAATAGAGCAGCAGGCTCTCGGTATTGGTCGCCGGCTGCGGGCGTTCCGCCTGGACCCAGGGTGCGGGCTCCTGCGTCTCGAACGGACCCAGCACCCCGCAGCCCGCAAGCGCGAGCGCAACTCCCGTCAATGCGGCGGCCGCTCTCATGCCGCCATGCTTCCCTTGTCGTGCCGGAGCGGCAGCGTCACGCGCACGCGCGCGCCGCGGCGGCGGCCGTCATCCACCACTGCCGCCGCACCGCCGTGGGCCGCCGCATACTCCCGCACCACCGACAGCCCGATGCCGGTGCCCTTGACGCGACCACCCTCGGGCTGCGCACCCTGATAGAAAGGATCGAAAACCCGGACGCGATCGGCAGGCGGAATACCCGGCCCTTCGTCCGCGACGTCCAGCGTGAGCTGCGCGCCGTCGGCGCGCGCCGCTATCGTGATCGTTCCGCCCGGCGGCGAAAACTTGATCGCGTTCGACATCAGATTGTCCAGCATGACCCGCAGTTTTTCGACATCGGCGGCGAGCGTGCAGTCGTCAGCTTCGACCTTCAGCCCGAGGTTTCTCGCGCGCAGCGCGAGCTTCTGATCGGCAGCGACGCTTTCGATTACCTTGTGCACGGAGACCGGCCTGAGCTCCAGCGCGGTCCGGTGGAACCGGCTCGCGCCGTAGCCGAGCAGGTCCTCGATCAGCTTCTGCAATTCTATACTGTTGTGGCGCAGGATTTCGGCGATTTCCCGCTGCTCGGCTGTGAGCTTGCCCACCACCTCGTCGGAGAGCAGCTCTGCGCCCTCGCGCAGCGCCGTGAGCGGCGTCTTCAGCTCGTGCGACATCTGCCGCAGGAAACGGTTTTTCTGCTGCTCGAGATCCGCGAGCCGCTGGCGCATCCAGTCGAGGCGCTCGCCCAGGACTTGCAGGTCCTCGGGGCCCGTGACGCGCACCGCCGCGTCGAGGTCCCCGCCGCCGAGCCGGCGGATCGCCGCATCGATCTCACGGATCGGGCGCGTGATGAGGAGGGTGAAGCCGACCACCAGGAACGCCACCATGGGAACGAGCGCGAGGAGCTGCCAGAAAGTGATCTGCTGCGCCCGCGCCGCGGTGGCCTGCATCGCGTCCACCTCGCGCTCGATCAGCTGGTTGCTGCGCACGCTCATCGCGCGGGCGCGATCAGCGAGGCTCGCGAAGCCCGCCACCGCCGAGCGCAGCTGCCTGGGCTTCGCCTTGACGCGCGACAGCACCGCGAAGATCTCGGCCTCCTCGCGCAGGATCGCATCGAGCGCCTGCCGCTGCTCGCCATCGAAGGGCAGCGTCGCGAACTCGGCCGCCGTCTCAAGAAACTGCTTGCGGTTGAGCACGTAGGTCTCGAGCACCGCCGGATCGTCGAGGATCACCATCTGCCGCGCGCTGCGCTCCATCGCCGTGATGAGCTCGGCGAGCCGCCGGCTGCTCTGAATCGCCTGCACCGCCTGGTGGACCGCCTGCTGGCTGCGATTGGCGAGCTGGTCGATCGAGATGGCGTTGTTGACCAGCGCGAAGATGAGCGGCAGCGCGATCAGCGTGAACCCGACCGCAAGGAGCTTGAGGAACGAGCGCGGATAGCGGAAGCGCATCGCACGAGAGTAGCCCCGAATATCGGACTGTGACAATGGCAGACGTGGCAGGCACAGCCGATGTGTGACCGATGTCACGCTCCGGCGGGTGAGCCGCATGCCCTGCGCGCGGCGCGCGTGCGGCGCCTCAGCTTTCCGCGAGCCTCTGGTTCTTGGTCTCGATGGTCTTGATCAGGCCGTCGATACCCGAGCGGCTGATCTCGGAGTTGAACGAGCTGCGGTAATTGGTGACGAGGCTCAGGTTCTCGACCACGACGTCGTACACCTTCCACCCGCCGGAAGTGAGCGTCATGCGGTAGTCGATGGGGATCGGCTTGCGTCCGGACTGCGTCACCAGGGTGCGCACCGTCACATCCTTCTCGCCGGGCTTCAGCTCGACCGGCTTCACCTCGACGGTGTACTCGGAGCTGGTGGATTGCGATAGCGCGGTGGTATAGGTGCTCACCAGCAGTGACCGGAACCCGTTCTCCAGCGCCTTGCGCTGCGCCTCGCTTGCCTGGCGCCAGTGCTTGCCGACCGCGAGTATGGTCATCTCCCGGAAATCGAATTTCGGCAGTACTTTCTTCTCGGCAAGGTCGTGGAGCGTGCGCTTGTCCTTGCTCTGCTTGATCACCGCCATGACTTCATCGACGGTCTGCCTGACCAGCGCGTCTGGCGGCGTCTCCGCCGCCTGCACGGCGCATGCGACAAGCAGGCCGGACAGGGTGATGGCGCGCATGAATGTCTTCATCCCGGATTCCTTCGTTCTTTCAGCGAATGCCTGTGTCGCGGCCGATCGCCGCGCGGCAGCGCGACTTCCGGCACGGGCAGGCACCATGATAACCGTATTGGTTTAGTAAGGCTGGGACGGAGCTTGTTCCCGTCGCCAGTGATCGACCCCACATCCCGCTGCAGCGCGAATTTGCGAAGGAGAATCAGCCGGTTGCATGCCTGCTGCCGAGCGGCCGGAAGCGCGCTTGTCGCTTCATCCCGACACTTGACGCGCCCGGCACGATGAAGCACGCGGCTTCGACCCGATGTTCAGTCGGTTTTCCCTGGTGCGCGCGCCAGATCCCGCACCATCGCCGCCAGGGCCATCGTTACACGCGCAAGGCGCACGTAATCGACCTTGTCCGGCGTATCGCTCGGCGCATGATAATGCGGATAGCGGTACAACGCGGTGTCGGTCACCATCACGGCCGGCCAGCCCGCTTGCCAGAACGACCAGTGGTCCGACCAGTCCACGCCGGGAATGAACGACGGCGCCGCCACGCCCTCGGACGGAAAAGCCGCGTGGCGTCGAAACGCGCCGATTGCCTCGTGCAGCAGCCCGCGCGAGGCGAAGTTCGACACGAAGGCGATGAAATTGCCGGTGCTCGGATAGAACAGCCCCAGCGGAAACGGATAGCGCTGGCTGCCCGGACGGTCCGAGTAATACCCGATGGTCTCGATCGAGAACATCGCCGCGAAGCGCTCGCCCCGCTCGCGCGCACGCCAGACGTAGCGGCGGCTGCCCATCGCGTCGGTCTGAAAGAACGGCGGCTCTTCGTTGACGAACAGCACGAAGCGCAGCGTGCGGGCGGGGCGCGCGTCCTTCAGCAGCCGCGCCAGCTCCAGCACCGCGGCGACCCCCGAGCCGTTGTCGTTCGCCCCGGGCGCGCCGACGACAGAGTCGTAGTGCGCGCCGACCAGCACGATCTCGCCCCCCTGCACCGCGCCCTCGACCTCGACCTCGATGTTGCGCACCTCGCCGGTCGCCGCCGGGAAACGCTGCGCCTCGACACGATAGCCGAATCCGGCGAGCGTGCGCTCGATGTACTGCGCCGCGGCTTCCAGCTCGGAGAAGTTGAAAATGTTGTGCTCACGGCTGCCGATCGCTTCGACGTGACGCCGCAGATCGTCGGCGAGGCGGGTCTCTTCCGCAGTCAGCGCCGGCGGCGCACCGGAAAAGGATGCGCCCGGCATCTTGACCATGTACCACAGCAGCGCGGCGACCGCGGCCGCCAGCGTGAGCCAGAACAGCATGCGCAACATTCGAAGAAGCGTGATCCGTTACCGGTGAAGCGTCAAAAGCACCAGGTACTCCCTTGGTCGAATCACGGATTGCCGATCACCGGCCACCAGTCACGCGGCTCGACCATTAGCCGAGCGGCGCGATCTTCAGCTCGGCAGCGAGTTTCGCAAGCGCGTCCGCCAGCGCCGGCGGCAGCGGAATGCCGTTCTTCAGCCGGTCGGCGCGCGCCCTGTGGCTGCCCTCCCCCGGCAGGCGGATCGCATCCACGCCTGGCAGGCGCTTGCCGCCGCGGATGTCGCGGATCAGCGCGTCGACGCTTTGCTTGAATTCCGCGACCGGCTGGAACGCCGCGATATTGATCGCGACAATGACGTGCCCGGTGTTGGTCGGCGTCGTGTCATCGGCGTTGAAATCGACCACGTCCCTGCCCATCGCCGCCCCGTTCAGCGTCCCGGCGAGCAGACCGAAGACCAGCGCCAGGCCGTATCCCTTGTAGCCGCCGATCGGCAGCAGAAAGCCCTCGTTGGAACGCCGGGGATCGGTAAGTGGCCTGCCCTGGCGGTCGATCATCCAGCCTTCGGGCATCGTCTCGCCGCGCTGCGCCTTGGTCTTGACCTTGCCGTAGGCCGCAACCGTGGTCGCCATGTCGAGGATGATCGGCGGCTCGTCTCCGGCGGGCAACGCCACCGCGATCGGATTGGTCGAGAGCAGCATGTCGATCCCGCCCCACGGCGGCAGGTGGTTGGCGTTGCCGACCGCCAGGTAGAGCCCGATCATGTCGTGCGCCAGCGGCATGCCGGCGTAGAGCGAGGCCGGGCCGGCGTGATTGCTCCACTTGACGCCGACCCACGCCACGCCCGCGGTCTTTGCCTTCTCGATCGCCTTTTCGGTGGCGAAGCGCATCACGACGTGGCCCATGCCGTTATCGCCGTCGACGAGCGCCATGCCGGCCGCTTCGCGCGCGACCTTGACCGTGGGCCGCACGTTGACCGCGCCGCCCTTGATGCGGCGGATATACTGCGGCAGGCGGAAAATGCCGTGGCCTTCCGAGCCCTGCACGTCGGCGCGGGTCATGAGCTCGGCGATCACTTTCGCATCGGCGGCGGGCATGTCGACCGCTGCCATGGCGCGGGCGATGAACGCCTCCAGTTTCTGCGTCGATATGCGCAGCGGTATGGCGGTGTCAGCCATTTCTCTCCTCACTTGTCACTTCTCACTCGTCACTCGTCACTCGTCACGCGTCACTCGGAATGCTAATCAATCCGCACATCGTTGTCCTTGATGATCTTCTCCCAGCGCTTCATCTCGGACAGCACGTAGGCGTTGAACTCGGCGGGCGAAGCGCTCAGGCTGATCGGAATCGCGCGCTTGGCCAGCTGCCCGTCGGCCTCGAGCTCGTTCATGGCCGCGACGATCTCGGCGTGCAGCCTGGTGACGATCGGCTTGGGGGTACGCGCCGGCGCGAAAATTCCGTTCCAGTTGAGGCTGCCGATGCCGGGGTAGCCGGCTTCGGCCATTGTCGGCACGTCGGGCAGGTCGGCCAGCCGCTGGTCCGCAGTCACCGCGAACGCCTTGATCTGTCCGGCGCGCACCGCGCCGATGTTGGACGCGACATTCGACTCGGTGATGTGTATGTCCCCGCGAATGAGCGCGGGCAGTGTCTCGCCCGCCCCTTTCGACGGCAGATGCACCATTTTCACGCCCGCCGCCGCAGTGAGCGCGAGCATGTCCAGGTGGGAATACGAGCCCAGCGGCGCCTGGTAGTTGAGCTGTCCCTGGCGCTGCCGGGCGTAATCGAGCGCCTCCTTGAGGGTCCTCGCCGGAAGCTTCGGGCTGCCGAGTATGAAATTGGGGATCGCCACCAGCTTGGTAACGCCGGTGAGATCCTTCACCGCGCTCACCTTCATCCGCTTCGCGAACAAAATCGGATTGATCGAGTTGGTGCTGATGTTCCCGACCAGCAGCGTATAGCCGTCGGGCTGAGCCTGCGCGACGATCTCGACGGCGATGTTGCCGGCGGCGCCGGAGCGGTTGTCGACCACGATCTGCTGGCCGAGGCGCTTTGTGAGCCGGGGCTCGAGCACGCGCGCGATGATGTCGGTGGCGCCGCCGGGCGCGAACGGGATCACCAGCCGGATCGGCCGGGCCGGGTAGGCTTGCGGCTGCGCGGCATGCGCGGCGGTGCTCGCGGCGAGCAGCGCGAATACGAGAAAGCGAGTCAGACGAAGCATGTTGTTATCCTCCCTGTGGTGTTTGAATGCCGGCCTGGCGCATCCGGCCAGCCGGTCATCTGACGTATTCGATGCTCCTGCTTGCCGGCACACGGGCTCGGAGCCCTCCAACACATTGACCAGGCGCCAGGCCCATCAGCGCGTCAGCTGCCGTGTTCCTCGAGCTCGACCAGCGCGCCGAGAAAGTCCTTCGGGTGCACGAACGCGATGCGTCCGCCGTGGACGTTGTGTTGCGGCTTGCCGCCACCCAGCACCCGGGCGCCCCTGCCGGCGATCGCTTCACCGGTCGCATCCACGCTGTCGACCGCCAGGCAGAAATGATGGATCCCGCCGCGGGGATTGCGCTCGAGGAATTTCGAGACCGGCGAATCGGGGCGCGATGGCTCCATCAGCTCGATCTTCGCGTTGCCGAGGTCAACATAGCCCAGGCGAACGCCCTGCTGCTCGTTCACCTTCACCTCGCCCAGCTCGAGGCCGTAGACGTCCTTCAGGCGCCTTGCAGCGGCATCCAGGCTCGGCACGACGATGGAAATGTGGCTCAATCCGGTGATCATGAGACTGCCTCGTCGGTTGGCGGCCGGTTGCGGGTCAGTCCAGCCGCACGTTGTTGTCCTTGACGATCTTCACCCAGCGGTTCATCTCGGCCTGCACGAAAGCGTTGAACTCGGCTGGCGACGCGCTCACCGCGAGCGGCACCAGGCGCTTCGCGTACGTTTCCTTGAGCTCCGGCTCGCCCAGGACCTCGACGATGGTCGCATGCAGTTTGCCGATGATGGCGCGCGGCGTCTTCGCGGGGGCGAACAGCCCGACCCAGTTGATGCTGCCCACGCCCTTCAACCCCACCTCGGCGAAAGTCGGCACAGCCGCCAGTTCCGGGATGCGGGCATCGGCGGCGACCGCGTGGGCCTTGAGCTGCCCCGAGCGGATCAGTCCGATCACGGAGGCGACGGTCGTGTTCGAGACGTGCGCCTCGCCGCGCAGGAGCGAGGGGATCGTCTCTCCCGCGCCTTTCGACGGCAGGTGCACCATGTTCACGCCCGTGGCCGCCAGCAGCGCAAGCATGTCGAGGTGCGGATGGCCGCCAAGCGGTGCCGTGTAGTTCAGCTGCCCCGGCCTCGCCTTCGCATAGGCGATCAACTCGTCGAACGTGTTCGGCGGCAGCTTGGCACTGGTGATCAACACGTGGGGAATGGCGGCGAGGAGCGAGATTCCGGTGAGCTCCTTCACCGCATCGACCTTGATGCGGCCCGCGTACAGCACCGGCACGAGCGCGCTCGAGGTATTGTTGCCCACGAGCAGCGTGTGCCCGTCCGGCTGCGCGCGCGCCGCGATTTCGAGCGCGATGCCGCCGGAGGCGCCGGGCCGGTTGTCGACCACGACCTGCTGGCCGAGCTTCTCGGTCAGCTTGGGGCCGACCAGCCGGGCGACGATATCGTTGGCGCCGCCCGGCGGGAACGGGACGAGAAACCGGATCGGCCGGTTAGGGTAGTTTTGCGCGGCCGACGGTGTCGCCGCCAGGCCGGCCAGGGCCGCGGCCAGAAGCGATACGGCTATTCCTTTCATGTGCTCCCCTTTGTGACCGGCTTACGCGACCCCGCCCGGGCGTGGCGCGACGGCCAGCGGAATCAGGCTGCGCGCGCCGAAGCGGCGCACTGCCTCGTCGCGGCTTTTCAGGCATGCCTCACGCAATTCGAGGTAGGCGCGTCCCGCGGCCGTCTCATGCCAGAACCACCGGTTCGCATCGAGCGCGGCGCCCGCGCCCGGCTGCGCCGTCACTGCTTCCAGATAATAAGCCTTTAGGTCCTGGGTGGCGAGGCGCAGCGCCAGCACCACCTCCAGTGCCTGGTTGTAGCTCGGCGTGGCGGGGTCGGCGATGAAATCGGTGATGAATTTTGCGGCCGCAGCGGGCGCAAGACCGCTCAGCGTGGCGGTCGTGCGCTCGCGCCGGTTGCGCGCCAGCTCGTACCAAGGCGCAAGCTCAGCCACTTCTTTCCCGACCGCCGCGGCGAGCCCGTCGCCGGCGACCGGGCGGCTGAAGCTCACCGGGCAGGCGAACCCTTGCACCTCCTCGGGCGCAACGGCGGGCGCGTCTTCCGGATAGTCCTCGAGCACGGGACCGGCCGGCGCTTCGAGCAGTCTCAATGCCGCGAGCACGACCCGCCGCTGGAAGGCAGCGTCGCCCGGAACGCCCAGCGGGCGTCCAAGTATGAAAGGCACCCACAAGGTGCGCGGCGGCATGATCGCTTCGCTGTGCTCGCGCACGAGCGAGATCTGTGTTGTCGCGATGCCCTCCTGCTCAAGCCACTTCGCCAGCGCACCCACGGTGCACGTGCAGCGTGGTCAGACCGGCGTCAGCAATACCGCATCGACCCTGTCGCGCTTGAGCATTCCGGCCATGCGGCGCGCGGTGGGCTCGAGGCCCGGCACGCGCGCGGCACCCATTACCGCATAGTGGAAATCCGCGAGCGAGCCCACCGCGCCCTCGGCCGCGAGCTCGCGCATGCGGTCGATGGGAAACACGACGTTGGCGTCCTGCTGGAATCCGGTGCGGTCGAAATTGGACGAGAGATGGCTCATCACGAGCTCCTCCGCGCGCGCGTCGCCCGGGATCACGCGATAGTCGTTCGCCGCCGCGCCGTCGGCGTAAGGCGGATCGCTTGCGCGGTGGATTCCCGCGGTAGTCACGAGCGCCACGCGCCGGCGGTTGAGCGGAAGCCCCGAGACCCAGGGCGAGCCCGTGAGATTGAAGCCCGGAATTTCCTTCAACATGTCGAGCAGCAGCTCGCGCTCCCATTGGCCGAGATCGGCGAGACGCGCCATGAAAGAACCTCCTCAGATTGTGGTCCGGCGCGCGGGCGCGCCGAGCGGCTTATCGCCGCAAATCTGCTCCATCCGCGCGGGCGCGACAAGAGCCCATCCCGGCATTGCTGCCATGCCGCCAGGCTATGCCCGGCAATCAGATGACTTTCTGCGCGCGCAGTTCCGCAACGCGCCCGTCGGAGAGCTCCAGGTCCTCGCGCAGCACCTGCTCGGTGTGCTGGCCGAGCGTCGGTGGCGCGCGGCGCACCGCCGCCGGTGTCGCGCTGAAACGGAACGGAATGCCGACCATCTTCAGGTCGCCCGCCGTCGGGTGCTTGACGGTGCGCACCATCTCGCGCGCCGCGGTGTGCTCGGCGTTGAGCGCCTGCGCCACGCTGTTGATGCGCCCGCAAGGAATGCCGGCTGCGGTGAGCTTCGCGAGCCAGGCTTCGGCGCCCTGCTCCTTGAGCACGCCAGCAACCATGTCATCCAGCGCCTCACGGTTCGCGATACGGTTCGAGTTCTTGACGTAGCGCGGATCGGTCGCCCACTCGGGCCGGCCGAGCGCCGCCGCGAACTTGCCGAACTGCGCGTCGTTCCCGACGGAGACCGCGATCATGTCGTCCCGCGTCGGGTACGCGGTGTAGGGCACGATATTGGGATGCCCGTTGCCGAAGCGCCGCGCGTCCTTGCCGGAGACGAGGTAGTTGGACGCGACGTTGGCGAGCATCGCCAGGCTCGAATCGAACAGCGACACCTCGACATGCTGGCCGCGCCCGGTGCGGTGGCGCGCGTTCAATGCGGCGAGAATCGAATTGCACGCGAGCATGCCGGTGCAAATATCAACGATGGCGACGCCGTACTTCATCGGCGTGCCATCGGCCTCGCCGCAGATGCTCATCAGCCCCGATTCGGCCTGCAGGATGAAGTCGTAGCCGGGAAGCTTCGCCTTGGGGCCGGTCGAGCCGTAACCGGTGATCGAGCAGCGGATGACGCGCGGCGCGTTGGTCTCGAGCCAATCGTTGCCGAAGCCCCATTTTTCGAGGGTGCCGACCTTGAAATTCTCGACCACCACGTCGCTCTTGCGGATGAGCTGCGCGAGAATCTCCTGGCCCGGCTTCGCCGCCATGTTGAGCGTGATCGAGCGCTTGTTGCGGTTCACCCCGAGGTAATAGGCCGATTCGCCGTTGGCGAACGGCGGCCCCCACGTGCGGGTATCGTCGCCGGTGCCCACCGGCTCGACCTTGACCACGTCCGCGCCCATGTCGCCCAGCATCATCGTGCATAGCGGGCCGGCGAGGATGCGCGTGAGATCGAGAACGCGTATGCCCTCAAGCGCGCCGTCGTTGCTGTCAGCGGCCATCCCGTCTCCTGAAGGAAAAGCTGTTTGCGGGTTCGGTACGAATCAACGCTTGCGGCGCATCGACGGTGGCGCGTTGAGATCCCGCTCGCAGCCGTCGATATACCGCGCGAGCTCGCGCTTGTCGCGCAGGCGGAACTTCTGGAAGTTCGGCTTGCGCCCGGCGAGGAACGCGTCCATGCCCTCCTTCGCCTCCTCCGAGCCCCACACGTGCGCCAGCAGCTCCATGCCGTGCTGCCAAGACGAGTACAGGTTGTCGGACTCGAAGTTGAGCGACTTCTTGGTCATGCGGATGGTGAGTGCACTGTGGCCCTTCATGGTCTTGCACCACTTGAGCGTTTCCTTGAGCAGGTCTTCTTGCGGCACGCACTTGTTGATGAGCCCGACCTCGACCGCCTCCCGCGCGGTGAAGCGGCGCGCGCAGAAGATCATTTCGCGCGCCAGGCGCTCGCCGATGATGCGGGGAATGTACTGGGTCGCCCCCACGGTGGGACACGCGCCGACTTTTGCGCCGGTCTGGCCCAGCACGGCATTCTCGGAAGCGATCACGAGATCGCACCACAGGGCGAGCTCGTGGCCGCCGCCCATGCACCAGCCGTTGACCATCGCGATCACCGGGATCGGCAGGCCGCGGATCGTCATCGCGAGACCCAGCATGCGGTCGTTCCACATGTAGGCATTGGTGAAATTGAGCCGCTTCATCGCGTAGAAGTCGCCGCCTGCGGAGAACGCCTTGTCGCCGGCGCCGGTCACCACCGCGCACACGATCGAGGGATCCTCGCGCGTGGACTTGAGCGCCTCGATGATCTGATCCAGCGTCTGCTCGCGAAACGCGTTGAGCACGCGCGGGCGGTTGATGGTCACCCACGCGACCTGGTCCTTCACCTCGTACAGGATGTCGGAGTATTTCCGCTTTGTGGACTTCGTCGATTTTCTCTTGCTGGCAGGCATTGCTTCCCCCGGTCTGGCGCTGTCGTGATTTGAAAAAGGAGCCTGTGAGTTTACCAGATCGACACCGGCGTGATTGACACGGCCCGGGGCGCCGACTATCGTCAGCACGAAACACGGCCCGATTCGCAATCGCCGTTTGTCAAAGTAGGGGAGACCCATCATGCGCCTCGTTCCAGCCCTGCAGGCCCTGCTGCTCGCGCTCGTCGCCGCCCACGGCGCCGCGGCCCAGTCCTATCCGGTGAAGCCGATCCGCATCATCGTGCCGTTTGCCGCGGGTGGCCCTACCGACACGCATTCGCGCTGGGCGGGGCAGCAGATCACTGCCGCACTCGGCCAGCAGGTGATCGTCGACAACCGCGGCGGGGCGGGCGGGGTGATCGGCACTGAAGCCGCGGCCAAGGCCGCGCCCGACGGCTACACGCTGCTCGGGGGCAATCCGGGGCCGCTCACCATCGCGCCGAGCGTGCGCAAGCAGCTCAACTACGATCCGTCGAAGGACTTTGCGCCGATCACGTTGATCGCGCGCAGCGCAAGCTGCATGTGCGCGCACCCCAGCGTGCCGGTCAAGGGCCTGCGGGATTTCATCGCGCTGGCGAGGGCGAATCCGGACAAGATCAACTACGCGACACCCGGGATCGGCACCGTCGGCCACCTCGGCACCGAGCTCTTCTCCACAATGGCAGGAATCAAGATGAACATGGTGCCGTACAAGGGCGCGGCGCTCTATCTCATCGATCTGCTCGCCGGGAACATCGATTTTGCCTACGTGCAGATATTCCAGGCCACCCCGCACGTGCGCGCGGGCAAGCTGCGCGCCCTTGCGGTCACCGCGGCCGAGCGCTCGCCGCTGCTGCCGGAGATCGCGACCGCCGCCGAGCAGGGCGTCAAGGGATTTTCCAGCTACAACTGGAACGGCATCCTCGCGCCGGCCGGCACCCCGCCCGCGGTGATCGAGCGCCTGCACGCCGTGCTCGCCAAGCCGCTCACGGACCCGGCCGTGCGCAAGCAGCTCCAGGATGTCGGCTACGAGGTGGCGGGCGACGGCCCCGGTGAGTTCGCCACGTTCATGCGCGCCGAGACCGAAAAGTGGGCAGACGTGGCGAAGAAAGCCGGCATTCCTAAACAATGAAGGGTATGGAGGAATGACGGGGGACGGCTCGCCAATCGCTAATCGCCAATCGCTAATCGCCACTCGCTAATCGCCAATCGCCAATCGCTAATCGCTAATCGCTAATCGCTAATCGCCAATCGCTAATCACAGATTTGGAACCAAGAATGCCAGAGCAAAAAGACCCCGCCTACTTCATGTACTTTCCCGGCAACTACCGCTGGTCGGCCGCGTTCATCAACATGCTGGGCAGCGTCGCTTATGGCGGCGCCGAGATCGGCGAGCTGCACAAGATCGGCCGCATGCTGAAGGGCAAGGCGGCCAACGACGACGCGGCCTGGTTCGACGCGTGCGCCAAAGTCGCCGACGGCGTGCGCGCCTATGCCGAGAAGTGGGACAAGGCGGGGCACCGCTACGCGGCCGCGCACGCCTATCTGCGCGCGTGCAATTACTACCAGATGGCCGAGCGTTTCCGCACTCCGAAGGATGAGACCGGGCTCGACATCTACCGGCGGGGCGTGAAGTGCTTCCATCGCCACGCCGCTCTCACCGACTTGAGGATCGAAGTCGTCGAAGTGCCGTACGAGAACGGCAGTCTCCCGGGCTACTTCGTGCACGCTCAGAACGCGAAGTCGAAGCGCGCACCCTGCGTGGTGTTCTTCGACGGGCTCGACGTCACCAAGGAGATCCAGTTCGTCCGGGGCGTCTCCGATCTGATCAAACGCGGTATCTCGTGCCTGGTGATGGACGGCCCGGGCACCGGCGAGGCGATCCGCTTCCGCGGCTACGTTCTGCGGCACGATTACGAGGCCGCCGGCAGCGCCTGCGTCGACTTCCTCGAGAAACGCAGCGACGTCGACCCGAAGAAGATCGGGGTCGTCGCGATCAGCCTGGGCGGCTACTACGCCCCTCGCTGCGCGGCGATGGAGCCGCGCTTCGCGGCGTGCATCGCGTGGGGCGCGCAGTGGGACTACTACGCCACGTGGAAGAAGCGCATCGATGCTTCCTTCAAGACCTCCCTTTCCGTCCCGGGCCACCACATCATGTGGATTCTGGGCGTCGATTCGCTGGACGCGGCATTGAAGGCGCTCGAGCCGTACAAGCTCGACGGCGTGATGCAGAAGATGCGCTGCCCGTTCCTGCTCGTGCACGGCGCCGACGATGAGCAGATACCCTTGGCCGACGCGCAGAAGCAGTTCGACGCGTGCGGCTCCAAGGACAAGACCTTCCGCGTCTACACCGCCGAGGAAGGCGGGGCCCAGCACTGCCAGCGCGATTATCTGACGCTGGTCGTCGCCGACATGTGGAACTGGTTCGACGAGAAGCTCAACCGCTGACGGCATCACCGCGAACGCATCGCCCGGCTGCCGGGGAGGAGCGGGCGCGGCACTTCATCACTCATCACTCATCACTCACCTCCGCTATGAGCACCTACAAGAGCGAAGTTCGCGACGGCATGCGCATCGACTGGGACGTGCCGGTCACCATGGACGACGGCCTGGTGCTCCGCGCCGACGTATTCCGCCCGATCACCCCCGGGCGCTACCCGGCGCTGGTGAGTTACGGCCCGTATGGCAAGGGGCTCGCGTTCCAGGAGGGCTACAAGACCGCCTGGGACATCATGGCGCGCGACAACCCCGACGCCGTCAGCGGCACCACCAACCAGTACGCCAACTGGGAAGTGGCCGATCCGGAGAAGTGGGTGCCCGACGGTTACGCCTGCGTGCGCGTGGATTCGCGCGGCGCGGGGCGCTCTCCAGGCTACCTCAATCACAACAACGCGCGCGAAAACCGCGACTTCGCCAACTGCATCGAGTGGGTCGCTAAGCAGTCGTGGTGCGACGGCAAGGTGGGGCTCAACGGGATCTCGTACTACGCGAGCAGCCAGTGGCGCGCCGCGGCGCTCAATCCGCCGCATCTGGCCGCGATCTGTGTCTGGGAAGGGTGGGTGGATTATTACCGCGATTCGGTGCGCCACGGCGGCATCGCCTGCACCTTCCGCAAGAACTGGCAGGAGATGCAGGTGAAGACGGTGCAGCACGGCCGCGGCGAGCGCGGGCCGAAGAGCCGCGTTACCGGCGAGCTGGTATGCGGGCCGGAAACGCTGCCCGAAGAGGAGCTCGCGAAGAACCGCGCCGACATGTGGGTAGGCGTGCTCGAGCATCCGCTCGCCAACGACGACTACTATCGCCAGCGCACCGCCGATCTCTCGAAGATCACCGTGCCGCTGCTGTCGGCGGCCAACTGGGGCGGCCAGGGCCTGCATCCGCGCGGCAATTTCGAGGGGTTCGTGCGCGCGGCCTCGCGCGAGAAATGGCTGGAAGTGCACGGCGGCTCGCACTGGGCGCCGTTCTACACCGACTGGGGCGTCAGGCTCCAGAAACGCTTCTTCGACTACTTCCTCAAGGGCGAGCAGAACGGCTGGGACAAGCAGCCGCGCGTCACGCTCAAGGTGCGGCACCCGGGCGAGAAGTTCGTCGAGCGCCACGAGAACGAGTGGCCGCTCGCCCGCACGCAGTGGACACGCTACTACCTCGACCCTCGCAGCAAGTCTCTGTCAGTGAAGCCGCCGGAGGCCGACGCGCCGGTGAGCTACGACGCGATGGGCGATGGCGTCACCTTCTCCACGCCGCCGCTCGAGCAGCCGACCGAGATCACCGGCCCCTCGGCACTGAAGCTCTTCCTTTCCTCCTCCACCGCCGACGCCGACATCTTCGCCGTGCTGCGGGTGTTCGATCCGCAGGGCAAGGAGCTCGTGTTCCAGGGCGCGCTCGACCCGCACACCCCGATCGCACAGGGGTGGCTGCGCGCCTCGCACCGCAAGCTCGATCCGAAGCTCACCCTGCCGTACCGCCCGTATCACACGCACGACGAGAAGCAGCCGCTCAAACCCGGCGAGGTCTACGAACTCGACGTGGAGATCTGGCCGACCTGCATCGTCGTGCCGGCGGGCTGGCGCATCGCGCTCACCATCCGCGGCAAGGACTACGAGTACGGGGGCGAGGCCGCGACGCTGTCGAACATGAAAAACCCGATGCGCGGCTGCGGGCCGTTCGTGCACGACGATCCCACCGACCGTCCGGTGGAGGTGTTCGGCGGCAAGGTGACGCTGCATTGCGGCGCGGGGCGGGAGGCGTTCTTGCTACTGCCGGTGATTCCGGGCAAGTGACGCGGGACGGGTTTTTTACCGTAGGGTGCGGCTTTAGCGCACCGCCTCGCACCGCCTAACACCGTCTCGCTTCGTCCCGCCGCGGCTGCGTCGCCATGACACCATGTCCAATCGGTGCGCTAAAGCCGCGCCCGGTACGGGCTCGAAGTTGCCCATCAGGCCAGTGTCCGTCTTCGGGCGGCAGATCACCCTGCCCGTTGCCGCGTCACAAGTGATTTTCTTCACGGACAACCAGGCAGTCAGCATGTAGACTCGATCCGTCGAACCGAGTATCGGCCGGCAATCCGGCCGGAGGGCGAGATGGATCGCGGCGCAGTGCTGGCGAAGACCGGGAAGGGTATCGAGGAAATAAAATCCCGCGCGCACGGATTACCGGTAAAGGTGCGTGCGCTCCTCATCATGGCCGACGGCCGCAAGACCGTGGACGAGCTCGTCGAAAAACTCGGCGGGACCGCCGAAATCGAGATCGGTCTGCAATCCCTGATAGACCAGGGCTACGTCGAAATGGCGGTCAGTCCGGCCCCCAAAGCGAAAGAAGCCGCAGACTCCCCGCGCGACAACTCCCTCGACAACATCGATCTCGGCGGCGGCTGACCGATCCGCGCCCCGGGGCGATCGACAGAAGAATCGATCCCGCGCATTTCCGCCGTTCCCGCCTGCCGCAGCCATTGCACGCCGACCCAAGCCGTGCAGCGCTCGCGTTACGTCACCTTGTCGGTTCTTTACTGACCAATCGATGGGGTCACACTCGATTGATTCCGTTGATGTCAGCCGAGCTGCTGCACCGGTAACTCGACTCCGGATGCTCGAAGAGGCAACTTCAGGGTCGCAGTAACTTTTTCAGGTTACGAAAATCTTACACTGACGCCACTCTTCCTCCGCTCCGCCTATTGCCTGTTGAGCGTGAATGCGCCGCTACCGAGGCTGCTACCGCCGGTGCCGGTGATAGTGGATGCGTCGAACGTCCCGGCAAACCGCGTGCCGCCGCTGGTGTATATCGTCAGCGAGTTGCCGCTGACCACGCCGTTCACCAGGCTGCCCGAGAAGGTCGCGCCCACCGGATCCGGGCAGATGCCATAGGAATCGATCGCCGTCACGCGGCGCTGATAGCTCCCGGTGACGGTGCTGCCCGTCTGGGTGAGCGTCCAGGTGAGGGCGCTTGTCTCGTAATCGCACAGCCCGCTCACCGGGCGTGTCCAGTTGCCGCTCCAGGTTCCGGTGAGCGATCCACCTGACGCCGGGCGTGGCTCGGCATTCAGCGTGACGGTCGTACAGCTTTGATTGCCCCCAAGATCCACGGCGCAAACGACGAACGAGGTGTTGCTTTGAATCGAAGGCGTGCCGCTTAGCACGCCGTTCGGCGCGAGGATCAGCCCGATTGGCGGGAACCCGCCGGCCGTGCCGAGGGTAAAGTAATAGGGCGCCGAGCCGCCCGACGCGTATGGGTAGAAGTCGAACTGGAACGGCGTTCCCACCACCGCTGGACCCAGGACGGCTGGCGGGTTGAATACTACACGCGATCCCGGCAGTGACGGAGCGGCGTTAAGCTTCGTCGTCGTGGTGCCGTGTGCGATTCGATTGGTAGTGCTCGATGGATTCGTGCCCGCCCGCACCACGTTGATCGCAAACTGATAACTTCCGGCGGGCACCCCGGATAGCGGCACGCTGTAGAAACTGGGTGCCGCAACGTCGGCGAGGCGAAAGCCGGCGAGAATCGGCGTTGCCCCCGGCCCCCACTGCAGGTTCGGCCCAAGATAGTACGGCGTCCCGCCTTCGATCTGGACCTGAACGTAGATATCGGCCAGACTTCCCGCGGCCGAGCCCGCCTGGAGATTCGCCGACAATACCAGTGATTCGCCGGCGTTGACCGTATAGGTCGACCGGTTGGTGGAAACGCTTGCCGCAGCAGGGGTCGTGGTGCCCGGCGTACTGCTCGCTGGCGTCGAGGTTGTGCAGGTGCCTCCGGAACACGACATGACCTGTCCCGCCGAGCTCAGCAACCAGTCGATCGTCACGTAGCGTGCGCCATCGTACTCCATGAGCAGCAAGGCAATGTGCCATGTGCCGGTCGCAGGACGAGTAAAGGCAATCGAGCCCGTCGATAGGTTGGGGTAATGATAGCCGCCGCTCAGCGGGTTCAACGTATAGCTTGCCAGCCTGTATCCCTGCTGGCTCGTGCCATTGTAGGGCGTCGCGAACGCCCACAACTCCAATCGCAGCGTCCCCGAGTGTCCGCCGGTTGAATGATTGGTGATGCGGTCTACCCTTAGCACCACAGTGGAGCCGGTAGACT
>JBFKNN010000003.1:0-58307 GCA_041629335.1 Burkholderiales bacterium
AGCTACGGCGTTCTCGCGCTCGCACCCGCGTGGCCGGTATTCATCCCGGCGCTGGCGCTAGTCGGCATGGGGTTTTTCACCATGCACAGCACGCTGCAGCTGCGGTCGACCGAGCTCGCCCCCAAGGCGCGCGGCATGGCGATGTCGGGTTTTGCCTTCTCGCTGTTTCTCGGGCAGGGCGTCGGCGTCTACGCCATCAGCTACCTCGTCGACGGGCCGGGCTACCGGGCCGCCTACGGCCTCGCCGCGGCGGGCGTGGCCCTGCTGGCGGTCTGGGTCTGGCGCATGGCATCAAGCCGTCGCACCCTCGGCCATGCCTAGCGCCCAGTCCCGCGCGCTATTCGTGCCCGCGGGCAAGACCGGGAATCCAGCGCGGGACCCGCGCACGGTACGCGTCCCACCTCGGGCCGAATTGCTGCGCGAGCCAAGGCTCCTCGTGCCGGACGACGCGCAAATGGAATGCCACGGCGAGCGCAAGGAGATAGACCCCGGTCAACGGTGATCCCGTGGCGAGCATCCACCCGCCGACCAGCGTCAGCACCGCGAGATACATCGGATTGCGCACGTGGCGGTAGAGCCCGATAACGACCAGCGCCCGCGGCGGGTCCCACGGCGCGAGGGTTCCCCTGCCGGCGACGTAGAAATCGCGCACGCACCACAGCAGCAGGGCGAGACCGAGACTCGCCATCATGACGCCGGGCGGCCAGCCGCTGCCGCGCCACGGATCGAGCGCGGCGATCGCCCACGGCACTGCCAGGGCGAAGACACCGGGCAGCGCAAGAAAAGCGACGAGTGCCCGCGCGACCATCAGGATTGCCCCCGCGCCCGTCTTACCACGCCATCGGCTTGCGGTCGCGGAAGAAGCCGCCGGTCGGGCCGTCGGCCGGGAGCGTTGCGAGCCACACGGCGGTATCGGCACCCTGTTCCACCGTGCGTGGCGCCTGCGATCCGCCCATGTCGGTGCGCACCCAGCCCGGGCACAGGGAGTTGACGAGGATACCGCTGCCCTCGAGCTCCGCGGCGAGCATGCGCGTGAGCGTATTCACTGCGGCTTTGGAGGTGCGATAGGCCGGGGTGCCGGCGCCCATCTCGGCAAGCTGCCCGAGCCCGCTCGCAAGATTGACGATGCGCCCGTAGCGGTTGCGCTTCATGAGCGGCACCAGCGCCTGCGCAAGCCGCAGGGGCCCCAGGAAATTGACTTCGAGCGTCTCGCGGAAGGTCTCCGGCTTCGCGTCGAGCGCGCGCGAGCCGCGCGGATCAAGCATCACGCCGGCGTTGTTGACGAGCACATCGCAGCGGCGATGGTGGTCCTCGAGCCAGCGGGCCAGCGCGCCGACCGTGGCCGCATCGGTGACGTCGACGCGAAAGAAATCGACCTCGAGCCCCTCGCCCGCGAGTTTTTTCACCGCTGCACGGCCCTTGCGCTCGTTGCGGCTGGTTAGCACCACGCGCAGGTCATCGCGGCGAGCGAGCTGGCGGCAGACCTCGAGGCCGATGCCGCGGTTGCCGCCGGTAACCACTGCGATACGCTTAGCCAAGTTCGCAAAGACCCGTATTAGCCGCCAAGGCCGCCAAGGAAGATCAGATTAAGACAAGAAACGAACTACTGCACCTTCATGACTCTCGGCACGCCTGACTCCAGGTGTGAGCGCTATTGCTTCGAGTTTGATTATTGGTTTGTTTCGGTTTCTCTTGTTTTCCTTGGCGCTCTTGGCGGCTAAATCGTCTTTCTACCGGCCGTGGCGGCAGAATCAACGTTTCTTGCCGCGCGGCTTCACCTTCGTGCCCACCATGTCCTCCGGCCGCACCCACTGGTCGAACTGCTCCGCGGTGACGTGGCCCAGCGCGAGCGCCGATTCCTTGAGCGTGATGCCCTTCTTGTGCGCGTTCTTGGCAATCGCCGCCGCCTTCTCGTAGCCGATGTGGGGATTCAGGGCCGTGACCAGCATCAGTGAATCGCGCATCAACTGCCCGATGCGCTCGGCATTGGGCTCGATGCCGACCGCGCAGTGCTCGTCGAAGTTCTCGCAGGCGTGCGCGAGCAGGTTCGCGCTATGCAGGAAGTTGCGAATCACCATGGGGCGGAACACGTTCAGCTCGAAGTTGCCCGAGGCGCCGCCCAGGTTGATCGCGACGTCGTTGCCAAACACCTGGCAGCAGACCATCGTCATCGACTCCGACTGCGTCGGGTTCACCTTGCCCGGCATGATCGAGCTGCCGGGCTCGTTCTCCGGAATCGTGAGCTCGCCGATGCCCGAGCGGGGCCCGCTCGCGAGCCACCGCACGTCATTGGCGATCTTCATGAGCGAGGCGGCGAGCGTCTTCAACGCGCCGTGCGCGTGAACCACGCCGTCGCAGGAGCCAAGCGCCTCAAACTTGTTGGGCGCGGTGACAAACGGCAACCCGCTGAGCTTCTTCAGCTCCGCCGCCACCTTCACCGCAAATTCCGGATGCGCATTGAGTCCGGTGCCGACCGCCGTGCCGCCGAGCGCGAGCTCGCAAAGATGCGGCAGCGCACCGTCGATGTGCTTCAGGCCATGCTCGAGCTGCGCGACGTAACCGGAGAACTCCTGCCCCAGCGTGAGCGGCGTCGCATCCTGCAGGTGCGTGCGGCCGATCTTGACGATGTCACTGAACTGCTTCGCCTTGCGGTCGAGCGTCGCGCGCAGCCTCGCGACCGCAGGCTTGAGTTTTTTCTCGAGGGCGATTACCGCCGCGACATGCATCGCGGTGGGGAACGTATCGTTCGAGGACTGTCCCTTGTTGACGTCGTCGTTGGGATGCACCGAGCGCTTCTCGCCGCGGCTGCCGCCCATCAACTCGGAGGCGCGGTTGGCGAGCACCTCGTTCACGTTCATGTTGGTCTGCGTGCCGGAGCCGGTCTGCCACACGACGAGGGGGAAATGCCCGTCGAGCTTGCCGGCGAGCGCCTCGTCAGCCGCCTTGATGATTGCCGCGCCCTTCTTCCCGTCGAGCACGCGCAGCGCCACGTTCACCGCGGCCGACGCCTTCTTCACCAGGACCTGCGCGTGCACGACTTCCATCGGCATCGTCTCGCCGGGGAAATGAAAGTGATGGAGGCTCCTTTGCGTCTGCGCCCCCCACAGCTTGTCATCCGGCACCTCGATGCCGCCCATGGTGTCGTGCTCGATCCGTACGCCCTTGCCCATCTCAGCCGCTCCTTCAGAAAACAGCCGCAAAATTCCAGTCATCCGCCGGTGACTGTTGACTCGTCACGCGTCACTCGTCACTCGTCACTCGTCACTCGTCACGCACTTCGACTAAAGAAGCACCTTCTGCTCTCCGCGCTCCGCTCCGGCATCGACTATGGTCAATGCCGTCATGTTGACGATGCGCCGCACCGTGGCCGACAGCGTCACGATCTGCGCCGGCTTCGCCCCACCGAGCAGGATCGGGCCGACGGTGATGCCGTCCCCGGCCGCAGTCTTCAGGAGATTGAACGCGATGTTGGCCGCGTCCAGCGTCGGCATGATCAGGAGATTGGCCTCGCCCTTCAGGCGCGAATTGGGAAACTGCCGGGCACGGATCTCCTCGGAGATCGCGGCATCGCCGTGCATTTCGCCCTCGACCTCGAGATTGGGCGCCGCCTTCAGCACCAGTCCCAGCGCCTCGCGCATCTTGAGCGCGGTTGGCGTGTCCGCGGCGCCGAAGCTCGAGTGCGACAGCAGCGCGACCTTGGGATGGATGCCGAAGCGGCTGACCTCCTCGGCGGCAAGTATCGTCATCTCCGCGATCTGCTCGGCGCTGGGATCGAAATTCACGTAGGTGTCGCAGATGAAGATCGTGCGCCGCGGCAGGATCAGCATGTTCATCGCCGCGTAGTTCTTCACCCCGGCGCGCAGGCCGAGCACGCGGTCGATATAGCGCAGGTGGCTCTGGTACTTGCCCACGGCCCCGCACAGCATACAGTCGGCCTCGCCCTGGCGCATGAGCATCGCCCCGATCACCGTCGGGCGCCGTCGCATGTCGAGCTTGGCCATTTCGGGGGTTACCCCGCGCCGTTCGGTGAGCCGGTGGTACGCGGTCCAGTATTCGCGGTAGCGGGGATCGTCGCCAGGGTCGACGAGATCGAAATGCTCACCGCGCTTCAGCCGCAGCCCGAGCCGCTCGATGCGCATCTGCACGACTTCCGGCCGCCCGATCAATATCGGCCGTCCCATGCCTTCGTCGATCACGACCTGGGCCGCGCGCAGCACGCGCTCGTCCTCGCCCTCGGCATAGACGATGCGCTTGGGCGCCTGCCGGGCCGCGTCGATCACCGGCTTCATGATCAGGCCGGATTGATAGTTGAACTGATTCAGCCGCCGGCGGTAGGCCTCCAGGTCCCCGATCGGGCGCGTCGCGACGCCGCTTTCCATGCCCGCCTTCGCCACCGCGGGCGCAACCTTGCCGATCAGCCGCGGATCGAAGGGCTTGGGAATGAGATAGTCGGCGCCGAATTTCAGATGCTGCTCGCCGTAGGCCATGGCAACGATGTCCGACTGCTCGGCCTGCGCGAGCTCGGCGATCGCGTTGACCGCGGCGAGCTCCATCTCGGTGGTGATCGTGGTCGCCCCGATGTCCAGTGCGCCCCGGAAGATGAACGGGAAGCACAGCACGTTGTTGACCTGGTTCGGATAGTCGGAACGCCCGGTGGCGATCACCGCATCCGGGCGCACCGCTTTCGCCACATCCGGCAGGATCTCGGGCTCGGGATTCGCGAGCGCGAGGATCAGCGGCCGGTCGGCCATCTTCTTCACCATGTCGGGCTTGAGCACGCCGCCGGCCGAAAGACCGAGGAACACGTCGGCGCCGTCGATCACCTCGCCGAGCTTGCGCGCCTTGGTTTCGACCGCGTACTGCTCCTTGTCGGGGTCCATCTCCTCCTTGCGGCCCTTGTAGACGACGCCCTTGATGTCGGTCACCACGATGTTGGACTTCGCAAGCCCCATCTTGACGAGCAGGTCGAGGCAGGCAAGCGCGGCGGCGCCCGCGCCCGAGACCACGAGCTTCACCTTGCCGATATCCTTGCCCACCACCTTCAGCCCGTTGACGAAGGCGGCGGCGACGGTGATCGCGGTGCCGTGCTGGTCGTCATGGAACACCGGTATGTTCATACGGCTGCGCAGCTTGCGCTCGACCACAAAGCACTCGGGGGCCTTGATGTCCTCGAGATTGATGCCGCCGAACGTGGGCTCGAGCGCCGCGATGATATCGACCAGCTTGTCCGGATCGCGCTCGTTCACCTCGATGTCGAAGACGTCGATGCCGGCGAACTTCTTGAACAGCACGCCTTTGCCTTCCATCACCGGCTTCGCGGCGAGCGGCCCGATCGCGCCCAGCCCCAGCACCGCGGTGCCGTTGGTAATCACCGCGACCAGGTTGCCGCGCGCGGTCAGCGTGCGCGCTTCGGCCGGGTCGGCCGCAATCGCCTCGCACACCTTGGCGACACCGGGCGTATAAGCGAGCGCGAGATCGCGCTGGTTGACCAGCCCCTTGGTCGGGGTGACCGCGATCTTGCCCGCGACGGGCAGGCGATGGTATTCGAGCGCGGCTTTGCGCAGTGGGTCTTCCATAGTTTAGCGGGGCATCGTCTGAAGTTGGGGCGGACGCGGAAAGGCATGCCCGGTCGGGCTGGAAACCAAACCGCCGGTTCAGGCAAATTATACCGCATGGCATCGACCGCCCGCCCCGCGGCGTCGTGCGCGATACAACGTGCCGACTGTCCGGGTGCCGCGGGGACGGGACGCTGTTACAACGACGCGCGGCTTTGTGATAATGTTCCCGCCTGCTTTCTCCTGCACGCACCATGGCCGATATCTCCGCCGGCGTCCGCGCCGAGCTCTATCCCGAGATCGAACCGTACAGCACGGGCATGCTCGAGCTGGACGGACTGCACCGCATGTACTGGGAGCAGTCGGGTAATCCGCAAGGCAGCCCGGTCGTATTCCTGCACGGCGGCCCTGGCGCGGGTGCCGCACCCGCGCACCGGCGATTCTTCGACCCCGCGCATTACCGCGTCGTGATCTTCGACCAGCGCGGCGCCGGGCGCTCGACCCCGCTCGGGGAGATCCGCGACAACACCACTCCCCATCTCATCGACGACGTCGAGCGCCTGCGCGCGCACCTCGGCATCGAGCGCTGGCTCGTCTTCGGCGGCTCGTGGGGCAGCACGCTCGCACTCGCGTATAGCGAGGCCCACCCGGCGCGCTGCAGCGGCCTCGTCCTGCGCGGCATCTTCCTCTGCCGCAGGAGCGAGATCGACTGGTTCCTCTACGGCCTGAAAAATCTGTTTCCCGAGGCCTGGCACAGCTTCGCCGGGGCGATTCCCGAGGCCGAGCGCGGCGACCTGCTCGCCGCCTACTACCGCCGGCTCACGGATCCCGATCCCAGGGTTCACATGCCGGCCGCACGCGCGTGGAGCATCTACGAGGGCTCGTGCTCGACGCTCCTGCCGAGCCCGGAGACGGTCGCGTATTTCGCCGGCGACGTGGTCGCCCTGGGTCTCGCGCGCATCGAAGCGCATTACTTCAGCCACGACATCTTCCTGCCGGAGAATTCGCTGCTCGAAAACATCGGGCGCGTCCGCCGCATTCCGGGCGTGATCGTGCAGGGCCGTTACGATGCAGTCTGCCCGATCGTCTCCGCCGACGACGTGCATCGCGCCTGGCCGGAGGTCGAATACGTCGTGGTGCCCGACGCCGGCCACTCCGCGTGGGAGCCGGGAATCTGCGCGGAGCTGGTCAAGGCGACCGAGAAATTCAAGCGCCGGCACTGATCGCCGCCGCACCGGGCCAAACCTCAGGGAGAGAAGAACAGGATGCGACTCGTTACCTATTCCGAGACGCGGCGCCAGCCGGCAAGACTCGGGGTCATCGGCGGCGACGGCGGCGTGATCGATCTCGAGCGCGCGGCAAAGAAAGCCCGCATCGCCCTGCCTTTTTCGCCCGCCGACATGGTCGAACTGATCGCCGCGGGGCGCGGCGGCATCAGCGCGGCCAGAAAGGCGGTGGCGGGCCTCAAGGCATCGCACCACCGGCTCGAGCGGGTCGCGCTGCATGCGCCGATTCCGCGCCCGCGCAAGAACCTGTTCTGTGTCGGCTGGAACTATCTGGAGCATTTCGAGGAAGGTGCGAAGGCGCGTCCGCACGTGCAGGAGATGCCCGCGCATCCGGCCTTTTTCACCAAGACGCCAACCACCGTGAACAGTCCCTACGGCGACGTTCCCGCCCACGCCGGGGTGACCGAGAAGCTCGACTGGGAAGTGGAGCTCGCGGTGGTCATCGGCAAGGGCGGAAAGAACATCACCGAAGCCGAAGCGCTGAAGCACATCTTCGGCTACATGGTCGCCAACGACGTGTCGGCGCGCGAAGTGCAGCGCCGGCACGGCCAGCAATGGTTCAAGGGCAAGAGCCTCGACGGGCACTGCCCGATGGGGCCGTGGATCGCCACGGCCGACGAGGTGCGCGATCCGCAAAGTCTCGATATCGCCTGCCGGGTGAACGGCGTGGTGAAGCAGAATTCCAACACGCGGCACATGTACTTCAAGATCCCGCGCATCATCGCCGAGCTCTCGGCCGGCCTTACGCTCGAGCCGGGCGACATCATACTCACCGGCACCCCGGCGGGGGTCGGGCACGCGCGCAACCCGCCCGAGTTCATGCGGCCGGGCGACGTGCTCGAGACCGAGATCGTGGACCTCGGCCTGCTGCGCAACCGGATCGGCGGCTAAATCCGGTCCTGGCCTACCGCGCGCGCAACACGCGCGCGGCCTTCGCCACCGCCTTCGGCTTCACCCAGAAGATCGCGCCGAAGCGGCCCTTGCCCGCAGCGACCGCGTCCATCGCCACCATGTTGATGCGCGCCTGGGCGAGCTTGTCGCAGATCTTCGCGATCGCACCGGGCTTGTCGTCGCCCTGCGCGAGGAACACCGTCTTCTTCTTGCCGATCTTCAACTTCAGCTTGCGCGCCGCGCGCGTGAATTTCGCGACATCGTACGGCACGAAATCGACCTGCGCGCGTCCCGACGTCGGAAAGCCGGTGAACGCCAGCAGGTTCACGCCGTGCTCGGCGAGCGCATCGAGGAGCTGCGCGCCTTGCCCGGCGCGGTTGGGAACCGGCATGCTGAAATAAGCGGTCTTGCGGATGATCGTCGCCATAATCGTCTCCTTCGGTGGGAATGCAGGCCTATTATGCGGCGACGCGCGCGGATTCGCACCCCCGCGCGCCGCAACCGGGTCCGTGATCCGGACACGCCGACGAGCCGCCTTGAAGCAGGCGTCGATGCACAGTAGCATGCCGGGTGCAAGGAGACGCGCATGGACACCGTTGAGAAAGTCGAGCTTGAGGTCGTGCCGGTCGGTGCGGCGCTGGGCGCCGACATCCGCGGCGTCGATCTGTCGCGGCCGATCACGGACGCCGCTTTCGCCCGCATCGAAGCGGCGTGGCACGAGCACCTGGTGCTGCGATTCCGCGACCAGCATCTCACCGACCCTGCGCTGCTCGCGTTCGGCCGGCGCTTCGGCGAGCTCGACCGCGCGCCGGTGCACGCGACCGGCGACGCCGAGCACGACCCGTTCCCGGAAATCACCGTGATGTCGAACATCAAGGTCGACGGCAAGCCGATCGGCAACCTCGGGCATTACGAGGCCGAGTGGCACACCGACATGTCGTACAACGAGCGCTGCCCGATCGGCAGCCTGCTCTACTCGCTGGAGGTGCCGCCGGCGGGCGGAGACACCGGATTCTCCAACATGTATCTCGCGTATGAGACCTTGCCGCCCGAGCTGAAGCGCGGGATCGCCGGCAGGCAATGCAAGCATGACTCGAGCCGCAATAGCGCGGGTGAGCTGCGCCGCGGCTTCAACGAGGTCACCGATCCGCGCGAAGCGCCGGGCGCGGTGCACCCGATCGTCCGCACGCATCCCGCAACCCGCCGGAACGCGCTATTCCTCGGCCGGCGCCGCAATGCCTATGTCGTCGGACTACCGCTCGACGAGAGCGAGGATCTGCTGACGCGGCTCTGGGAACACGCAGCCAAGCCCGACTTCGCCTGGCATCAGAAGTGGAAAGCCAACGACCTGGTGATGTGGGACAACCGCTGCACCATGCACCGGCGCGACGCCTTCGACCCGGACGCCCGGCGCCTGATGCATCGCACCCAGATCCGGGGCGACCGTCCATTCTTCGATCCGGCAACGCTTGCCGGATAGCGCCCGCGGCGGGATCAGGAGGACTTGCCGGAACCGCCTTCGGGGGCGTCTTTCTGCGGCTTGTCTTTGGGCGCACCCGCTTTCAGCGACTCCAGCGCCATTTTCTGCATTTCAAGCGTCTTGATCGTCATCTGCACGAAGCCGATGTTCATGGTCAGCCAGGTTTCGACGTTCTTCAGCTCATTTAGCTTCTTGTCAATTTCCTCGATGTTGACGGTCGGCGTGAACATCCCCGGCATGGGATAGGACGTGGGATTCCACATCTTCTGCATGAACTCGAACCAGTCGCCGCTAGGGCCCTTCTCCGCCATGGTGCTCTCCTCGGTCGCGCAGCAGGGTGCCGCGGGTTCCATTATAGTAGGCGCATGATCCCGACCCGGGTGCGCGCGTGAAGTTCCTGAAGGCCGTGCGGCTCGACGATTCCGACGGCCGCATCTACGCCGCAGAGGGTGGTGCCGCGGAGGATGGCGAATGGGTGGTGTCCGGCGGCTACGCCGTATGCGACCTCGCGCGCGGCCACCGCCGCGCGCCGTGCCATTGCGACAGCACTTTCGTTGCCGCCGGCTCATCCCGCCGCTGCACGATCGCCGAGGTAGTGGAGATCGACGAGCAAACCTACGCAGCAGTGCGTGAGGCGCTGGTGCGTCATTTCCTCGATGAGCTCGGCGCGCCCAGCGCGGAGGCCGCGCGCGCCGCGGCCGACGACGAATGCGCGTACACCGCCGATCTCGCAGCCGGCTTCCCGGCCGACGTCTGGATCACGGTGAGGCGGGAGCCGACCGACGAGGGTGTGGGAGAACGCTATTCGGTGTACCAGCGCCTGATGATCGGGGCGCACAAGTTGTGAATGGTCCCGCGCCTGGCTGCTTCGTCCTCCCGCGCGGGGCGGCCTCATCCACGCCGCAGCCGTGATCGCAACGTATGTCAGCGGCGCGGGCATGTTCGCGGGCCAGGCGACCCGCGACTTCAAGGCGCTGGTAATGCTCTGGCTCGAGGAGTCGGGCCTCGGCTTCGACACGCGCTACCGCTACTATCGTCCGCGCTTCCCGGGTCTCAGCGCCGCGGGGCTCGCGCACAGGATCTGCGAGCCGATCGAGAATTACGATCCCGACTGGCCGGTGTATCGTGCCGCTCACCCCGGAATCGGCAACGATCAGGCGCTCGCCAGGTTCGTGGTCGAGCGGGACGCACAATTTCGCGACGCGGCGCAGGCGGCGATTTACTGCTTTGACGAGGCGGGAATCGGCTCGGGCATCAACGTCATGCGCTTTGTACATGCCGGCAAGCCGGTGTGGGGATTTTTTGCCGCCGACGCGGCGCGCCGGCGCGTGAACTTGACCAATATTCTGCAGCTCGCCGTCGAGTTTCCGCAGCAGGTGCGCCTGGTCCCGTATCGCGAACCGGGCGACGTCATCGAGAAGCTCGCGCTTTGGCTGCCGGCATTGCGGCAGGGCGGGACCGGCTGAGGTGCGCGCAGGCGGGGGCTACAATGCCTCGACCCGGATCGCATCGCCATCGCGCACGTCCCCAAGCCGGCGCGGGTCGCCCGCGATCCGGCCGAGCACGTTGCAGCGGGTTACCAGCCGGCATTCGCCGGCCTTCGATATCGGCGTGGGGCCGAAGGGCAGCGCGAGCGCGCCGCCGTCGACCCAGAAGCATACCGTGCCCGGCTCCACGACCTGTTTCGCCCCGGGCTCGAGCTGGCCGTTCACCGGCAGTTTGAAATAGACCTCCGCGCCCCAGGTGTTTGCCGTGGCGTCGCACGGCAAAGCGGAGAGCAACCGCTTAGCTGTCGGGGTATCTTCTAAGTCAGCGATCACTTCGCCCGAGGACCACGCAATGCGGATTCTCGGCACTGCCCGTGTCCCGGCTGCTGCGGAACGTTATCGGCCGGCCGGCGCTTCGGCCCGCAATGCGCTGTTGACCGAGACAGTCTTCATCTCCGGCTGGCGCACCGCATTCCGTTTGACCACGGTTTTCAGGCGCTGCTTCTCGCTCATCACCCGCGCGGTATAGACGTCCTGTTCGTCGTTGAGGGCCCCCGCATACATCTGCAGCGCCGTGCTGAGGTTACCCGTCCGGCGCAAGTATTCCTTCAGGATCTGCGACCCGACCAGGATGTTGGTTGCGGGGTCGAAAACCGCTTTCTCCCCCCCGAACTCCTGGAGCTTGTCGCCGTGATACTTGGGAATGATCTGCATCAGACCCTTGGCGCCGACGACGCTTTCCGCGATCGGATTGAAGCGCGACTCGACCGCCATCACAGCCAGGATCAGCAGCGGATCGAGCCCGATCTGGTGTCCGGCGGCGTGCGCGATATCCACGAAATTCAGGGCGACGTCCTGCGATACGCGGTAGCGTCTGGCAAGGAACTCGGCGATCACCCGCTGCCGCTCCTGCTCCGCGCTGGAAATCGCCGGCACTGGTGCAGCCGCCGGTTTGGCGGCGGAATTGAATATCGCAGGTGGCAGGACACGGGTGTAGGCGCCCTTGAACGCATGGCCATGCTGCTGAACGAGGATCAGGAACAACGCCGCCAGGCTGGCTGCGAGGACCAGGAAAGACACGGCATCCCGGCCCCATGAGGCCAGTTTCTCCGCGTCCGGACACGGGAGCAGGTGGGAAAACGATTTTGCTGACATGGCAAAACCTCCTATCGGTCGTCGGCCGGTGACTACGGCTGTCGGCGGCGCTCCTGCCGTGCTGCAGTAGATGAGCCTCTAGTACTGCGCTGCTCCGAAAACCACTACTTGTGGTGTACCGGGCTCGAAAAGGCTGGCTAATTCTATTGAGCGCCCTGACGGTAAGCAATCACTTCGACCCTGTCATGTGGCGCGCCCGCAACAAATTATGGTGCGTCGCAATATTAATTAATTGTTACATAGTAACAATGAATTAGTCAACAGCAAAGATACGTGCATTGTCTATCATGCTGCGATGCGCTAGGGACGAGACCGAGACAAATTTCCGGTTCAGGCGGTAAGCGCGCAACGGCACAGCCGGTCCCCGAAGCGGCGCCAAGGAGAAAAACCTATGACATTCAATGTATTGGTGACTTTCTGGTCAATCGGCCTTCGATTTGGCGTGCGTTGGCCGATGCCCGGTCCGCCATGCCTCCAGCGCGCGCTCGTAGCGCGCCAGATCTTCCCAATAGCGGTCGTAGACGCAGGGGTCGCAGCCGCTCTGGCAGCATTCCCACGGCTCGGGCTGGCGCGGCGGCTCGGGTTCCGTGCCGATTTCCCGTCGCTTGCTCATGGCTGCCCGGTGGCTGGCAACGGATGGCCCGGAAAGCGCCGCTGGTACTCGCCCAGAAGCTCGTCGGCTTCGGCGATCCTGCCCTCGCGGCGCAGCAGCGCGATGCGCTCGCGCCACTTATCGGGTGGCTCGCCGTCCAGTTGCTGCACATGGCGGGCAACTGCCGTTGATAGGCCAGAAACCGATGCACGAGGCGTCGCTTCGTCGGCCGCCACTTCGCGCCGCAATGCCCCCGCCGTTGCTGCCCGGGATTCTTCCGCCATCACCTTCTCCGCCGGCACTGCGGGCGCGCGCTGGGCAAGCGGCGCCGGCTTTTCGCGCTCCAGGGCGGCGGCGCGCTCGCGGATCGATGGTTCTGCCTGGGGTCGCGTTGGCACACCGGCGGCGGGCGCTGCGGGGAACGGCCGGGCCGCGGCTTCGGCCGGAGGCGTGCTCGGCTGCGCCTGGTCGTCGCGCTTCTCATCCGCCTGCCTCGCTGCCCGCCCCGGCACGACGCCCTCTGGCGCGCGCGCCGGTGGCGCCGCTGCGGGCTGCGTCTCGCGCTTGCGCTCGAGCTCCTCGGTTGGGGCAGTTTTCGGGCGGACTGCTGGCGGGGGGATTGCGCCTGCGGCGCGATCGCCAGCTGCCGGCGCAGTGGGCTTTGGTGCCGGCGGAGCCGACAGTTCATCGGCGCCCTCTTCCATCATCAGCGTGACCAGGCTCACGCTCAGCACCAGCACCGCCGCAAGCGCGAAGGGCAACCGCCAGCGGCTCCCGGCGATCGTGCCCGCCCGCCGCGGCGCCGCACCGACCTCCCGCCGCGCCGCCGCGCGGATTGCGGCATCGAGATGCGGCGGCGGCGCCTCCTGCGCACCTTGGCGGTACAGGTGCGACAAGCCGGCGTCGGCCGGATCATCGGCTCCCATGTGGTTGCGGTCCCGCTCGCTCATTGCCATTCACCCATACCCTGCCGCAACTTTGCGAGGGCGTAGCGCAGCCGGCTCTTGGCGGTTTCGCGCGTAACGCCCGTCGCGGCAGCGATTTCCTCGACCGACAGGCCAGCTTCCTGTTGCAGCAGGAACGCTTCGCGCTGCGCTTCCGGCAGCGCCTCGATCAGCTCGAGCAGGGCGCGAGCCTTCCGCTTCAGATCATAGGCGGCGTCGGGCTCAGCATCGCGCGGAGCAGGCGGATCGTCCAGCTGCAGTCCCGTGTCATCATCGTACGACAGCATCGCACGCCCGGCGTGCTTACGGTAATGATCGATCAGCCGGTTGTGCGCGAGGCGGTAGAGGTAGGTGGCGAACCTGGCGCTCGGCGTGTAGGCATCGCGCGCACGGATGAGGTTCATCCATACGTCCTGGAACAGCTCCTCCGCGACCGCGCCCTGCCGGCACTGACGCATGAGGTAACGGTACAGCCCGCCCCGGTGGCGCTGATACAGCAGGTCGAACGCCGCCGCATCGCCAGCGCAATAACCCAGCATCAGCTCCTCGTCGCGGCTGTCGGCGCTCCAGGCCATAGCGGGTTGCCAGTATGCGGGAGTGCTCCCGTACGGGCAACCCGGCGGGCGTTGCGGTGAGGCGTAACTCGAAAACCGCGACGGGTGACTCGTGACTTCCGGTCGCAACACCGGAATGCGCGATGAGCTTGCGGCCGAACCCGGCGTGCCGCGCGCCGAGGACCTCACGGATCGCGCCCATCGGCATCACCGCGGATCGGGCACGAACTGCCCGGGAAACGGCATCGGTACCGCGATGCGCGGCGCCCGGATCACGCCCAGCGCAACCAGGTTATGGTAGGTGTCGTAGTGGACCGCGATTACCTCCTGCGGCTCGCGGCTGGCGCGCTCGAAGCTGGTATAGGTGACAGGCGCGGATTGGTTGCGGCCATGACCGGTACCAAGCTTGTTCTCCGGCTGCGACGCCGACGCGGGGCGCGACGCGGCGTCGCTTTCCGCCGCGCGCTCGCTGCGGCCTGCGGCTCCCGCCGCGCTCGCCGGCTCGTCAGCCGAGCTGGGGAACGGGCTGTCGGCCGACTCATCGCGCTGCGCGTGCGGTCGCGCCATGCCGGGGACCGGTTGGGTCTTCTTCGCGAAGATGGCGACGCCAATGACGCCGACGTGATCGGGGCGGCCAGTTCGCGCGGCGTAGGAGTTCTCATGCTGGGTGAAGAAGAACGCCGCGACCCGCTGCAGGCTCTTACGCCAGCCAGCGATGTCGTAGCTCTGGTACGGCGACAGCACGTATCCGGTCTGATCCCAAGCCGCGGTTTCCCCGGACACGGCATTCACGCCGTCGACCGAGATCACGGCAAGGATTTCGTGCCGGGTGCGGTTCCGCACCCGGACCCGGTATTCGTTGCCGGGCCTGCCAACCACGTAAAGGCGGCCGCCGGGGCTGACAACAGCGCGAGCACCGCGCCAGCGGCGATCTGGCTCTTGATGGGCATGACTGGCTCCTTGGTTTGCATCCACCTGATGCTGCGGATATAAACGCGCGCGGCGGCCGCAAGGGGTTAAGGACGCTCTGCACACGTGCGGGTGGTGTCGCGCCGTTGCGTTAGCAAGGCGCGAGAACAATGTATAAACAGAGCCTTGGTGCTTTGTAGTGCGCCATGGTGGCGGTCGATATGACTTTTCAGCGCTGCCGTAAGAACGCCGAAGCGCCTCGCTTGAAACCGGCCGGGGGCGGCGTTTATACTCGAATCAATCCCCGCAATCCCGATCCAGGCGCGCGCGCGTCGCTACGGTATCCACGCGAGGGTACAAAACCGGGCACAGGAGGTCACGATGCCGAAGTTCTCCCCCGAGGCAATCCGCACCATCGCACTGGTCGGCCATGGTGCGTCGGGCAAGACCACCCTGGCCGAGGCGCTGCTCGCGCAGTCGGGCCGGATCGGCGCGGCGGGCACAGTAGAACGCGGATCGACGGTCTGCGACTTCGATCCGCTCGAGAAAACCTACCTGCACTCCCTCAATGCCTCCCTCGTCCACTTCCAGCACGGCGACACCCGAATCCACCTGATCGACACCCCGGGCCTGCCCGACTTCATCGGTCGCGCCATCGGGGCGTTGCCGGCGGTGGAAACCGCGGCGCTGGTGATCAACGCGCAGAACGGCATCGAGATGATCACCCACCGCATGATGCAGTGGATCGAGAAGCGCAAGCTGTGCCGCATGATCGTCATCAACAAGATCGATGCCGAGAACGTCGACCTGCCGCAGCTGCTGGAGAACATTCAGGCCGCCTTCGGCAAGGAATGCCTGCCGATCAACCTGCCGGCGGACAAGGGGGCGCGCGTCGTCGACTGCTTCTTCAATCCGTCCGGCGAAAGTGACTTCTCCTCGGTCGAGAGCGCGCACCAGGCGCTGATCGATCAGGTCGTGGAGGTCGACGAGGAACTGATGGCCAAGTACCTCGAGCAGGGGGACATCGAGCCTGCCGAGCTGCACGCGCCATTCGAGCAGGCGCTGCGTGACGGCCACCTGATTCCGGTGTGCTTTGTGTCCGGGCGCAACGGCGCGGGGGTGGCGGAACTGCTCGATATCATCGTGAAGCTGCTGCCCAATCCGACCGAGGGGAATCCGGAGCAGTTCCTCATGGGCGAAGGCGAAAAGGCGCAGCCGATCCAGGCTGAGCCGGATCCCGCAAAGCACGTGCTCGCCCACGTGTTCAAGGTGGTGATCGATCCTTTTGTCGGCAAGGTCGGCATTTTCCGCATCCACCAGGGCACGGTTACGAAGGACACGCAGCTCTATATCGGCGACGGCAGAAAACCGTTCAAGGTCGGCCATCTTTTCCTCGTGCAGGGCAAGGACTTCGTCGAAACCACCGAACTCGTGCCGGGCGATCTGGGCGCGGTGGCGAAGGTCGACGAAATTCACTTCGACGCCGTGCTCCACGACTCGCACGACGAAGACCACATCCATCTCGTGCCGCTGGAGTTCCCCACGCCGATGCACAGTCTCGCGATCGAGCCCAAGCGTCGCGGCGACGAGCAGCGCATCTCCGACGCGCTGCACAAGCTTGCCGCCGAGGACCCGACCTTCAAAGTCGAGCATCATGCGGCGGTGAACGAAACCGTGATCAGCGGCCTGGGCGACCTGCACATGCGCTACATCCTCGACAAGATGGCGAGCCAGTATCATGCCGAGGTTTCCACCAAGCCGCCGCGCATCCCGTACCGCGAAACGATCACCGCCAAGGCGGAAGGCCATCACCGCCACAAGAAGCAGACCGGCGGTGCGGGGCAGTTCGGCGAGGTGTTCCTCCGGGTCGAGCCGCTCAAGCGGGGCGCCGGGTTCGAGTTCGTGGACCAGGTGAAGGGTGGCACCATCCCCGGCCAGTTCATCCCCGCGGTGGAGAAGGGCGTGCGCCAGGTGCTGGACAACGGGCCGGTCGCCGGCTATCCGATGCAGGACGTCCGGGTCATCGTCTACGACGGCAAGCATCATGCGGTCGACTCCAAGGAAGTCGCCTTCATCTCCGCCGGCAAGCGCGCCTTCATGGACGCAGTCGCGAAGGCGCGTCCGATCGTGCTCGAGCCGATCGTTACCATCGAGGTTACGGCCCCCGAGACGAACATGGGCGATATCGCGGGGGACATCTCCTCCAAGCGCGGGCAGATCAGCGGCACCGACACCCTGGCTCCCGGCACGCTCGCGATCAAGGGGCAGGTGCCGCTCGCCGAGATCAACAACTATCAGGCGCGGCTGAAGTCGGTTACGGCGGGCCAGGGCTCGTTCACGGTCGAGTTCTCACACTACGAGCCCGTGCCGCCCAACGTCCAGAAGGACCTCGCGGCCCAGTATGCCAAGACCGCTCACGCCGATGAGCAGTGAATGAGTGATGGGTGAACGCGTGAGCCCGCTCACCCGGTCCCTCGCCCCCGCGACTCGAGGCAGAGGGCATCCCCTTCACGCCTAATCCTTCAACCCTCACGCCTCACTGCCGTATCGCTGTCCATGGACGACATCGTTCTGCGGGGCATCGTCAAGTGGCCGGACGTCCCCGCGGTCTTCGGCTGGCTGCAACTGGACCGCCGCGGGCAGTGGCTGATCCGGGGCAGCCGCATCGCCAACCCCGCCGTTTGCGCGTTCATCGGGCGCAACTACGAGCGCGATGGGGGCGGCCGCTGGTTCTTCCAGAACGGCCCGCAGCGGGTGTTCGTCACGCTCGACTACACGCCATTCGCGTACCGCGTTGTCAGTGCCGAGGGCGCGCCCCTGGCGCTCGAGGCTCACACCGGCTCGGCGGTGACCGCGCTGTCGGGTGCGTGGATCGACGAAAATGGCGCGACGCTGATCGATACCGAGCACGGAGTGGGTCTGATACACGATCATGATCTGGAACGCCTGCTGCCCTATTTCTCCGGGACCGCGGGCGAGCCGCTCACCGAGGATGAGCTGGCGCGGCAGATGGACCTGGTTGCGCAAGATCGCGAGGCGAATCTCGCCCTCAGGTTTGGCGGCGCCATCGTGAAAGTCGCATCGATTGCAGCGCGCAACGTGCCGCGGCGCTTCGGCTTCGTCCCGCATCCAGTGCCCCCGGCCGCGCATGAGGCGTGTCCATGAGCACCTTCCAACTCTCGGGACATCCCGGCATGCGCCCCCTGTCCGAGTTCGGGCTCGATGCCCGGCGCGCGATACGCGGCGTGTTTGCCGACATTGACGATACGCTCACCACGGACGGCCGCCTGACGGCAGAGGCGTACGCGGCCATGGAGCGGTTGAAGCGCGCCGGACTGCTGATGGTGCCGATCACGGGTCGGCCGGCCGGCTGGTGTGATCATATCGCCCGGATGTGGCCGGTGGACGGCGTGGTTGGCGAGAATGGCGCCTTTTACTTTCATTACGATCCCGGACAGCGGGTGATGCGGCGCCGGTTCGTGGACGATGCCCCGACCCGCGCCGCACGCCGCGACCGCCTGCAGGCGATCGCCGCAGAGATACTGCGGGCCGTGCCGGGATCCGCAATCGCCGCCGACCACCATTACCGCGAGACCGACCTCGCGATTGACTACTGCGAGGACGTGCCGCGCCTGCCGGACGCGGCGGTCGAGCGCATCGTCGCGCTGATGGCGCAGCACGGGCTCACCGCCAAGGTGAGCTCGATTCACGTCAACGGCTGGTTCGGGCACTACGACAAGCTGACAATGACGAAGCGGCTCATGCAGGAATGCTTCGGCGTCGACCTCGCCGCCGAGCGGGCGGCGTATGTGTTCGTCGGCGATTCGCCCAACGACTGCCCGATGTTCGCCCATTTTCCGCACGCGGTCGGGGTCGCCAACCTCCGCGACTTCGAGAGCCGGCTCGCGCACGCCCCGGCCTATCTCGCGAAAGGACGCGGCGGGGCCGGCTTCCGCGAGGTCGCCGACGGTATACTCGCCGCAGGGGTTTGATCCGCGCAGCCGCGTGATGACACCCGATTGCGAACCGGAACGGCACAACATGATCGATCTGCGCACCGACACCGTGACCCGCCCCACCGAAGCGATGCTCGAATCAATGCGCGAGGCGAGCCTTGGCGACGACTCGCGTGACGGCGACCCGACCGTCATGAAGCTGGAGGGGTTGGCTGCCGAGCGCACCGGCAAGGAAGCCGGCGCATTCATGCCCAGCGGCACCATGACCAACCTCGTCGCCGTGCTCGCGCACACCCAGCGCGGCGGCGAGGTACTGCTCGAATCGGGCTCGCATATCCTCAATTCCGAGCTGGGCGGCATCACCGCGCTTGCCGGGGCGTTCTACCGGGGGCTGCCGGGCCGCCGCGGCGCGATGGATCTCGGGGAGTTGCGCGAGACGATGCGCCTGCCGACGCGGCAGAATTTCGGCACCGCGCTGGTGTGCATGGAGACGACCCACAACCGTGCCGGCGGCGCCGTTCTTCCGCTTTCGCACATGAAGGCCGTGTACGACCTGGCGCACGAGCGCGCAGTGCCGGTGCACCTCGACGGCGCGCGCCTGTTCAATGCGGCGACCGCGCTGGAAGTCGAGGCGCCCGAGATCGCACGGTACGCCGATTCCGTCACGTTTTGCGTGTCGAAAGGGCTGTCCGCGCCGGTGGGGTCCATCCTGTGCGGCGCCCGCGCCTTCATCGAGCGCGCCCGCGCCTTCCGCCGCATGGTCGGCGGCAACATGCGGCAGGCGGGTCCGCTCGCCGCCGCCGGCATTGTCGCCCTCGAGACCATGGTTGGTCGGCTGGCGGAGGACCACGCAACCGCCAAGCGGCTTGCCGCGGGACTCTATGCGATCGATGCAGCCCTGACCGACCCGCGCGAGGTCGAGACCAATATCGTGCGGGTGGATGTGCGGAAAAGCGCACGCCGCGCCGCGCAGTGGTCCGCAGACCTGCACGACCAGGGGATTCTGGTCGCGCCGGCAGATGCCTGGGTGCTGCGCTTCGTCACCCATCGCCACATCGGCGCGGCGGACGTCGACGCAGCCGTCAGCGCCTTTGCGGCGCTCTGGAAGCAGCGCTCACCGGCAACCTAGCCACGGCTCACCGCTCACGAATCAGGAATCAGGAATCAGGAATCAGGAATCACCGATTCTAGATGATCTTCTTGCGGATGTAGGTGACAACAAGCTCGGCGACGATCACCACCAAGAAAATTGCCACCAGCATCACCGCGACGCGCTCCCACTGGAACAGATTCATTGCCGTGTCGATCGCCATGCCGATGCCGCCGGCGCCGACCAGACCCAGCACCGCCGACTCACGCACGCTGATATCCCAGCGAAACAGCGCGATCCCCCAGAATGCGGGCTCGACCTGCGGCCAGTAGCCCTTCAGCAGAATGCTCTGCCAGGGCGCGCCCGCAGCCCGCAGCGCCTCGACCGGGCCGGGACGCGCCTCCTCCAGCGCCTCGCCGAAAAGCTTGCCCACGAACCCGATCGAGCGGAACGCGATCGCCATCGTGCCGGCCAACGCACCGGGCCCGAAGATCGCGACGAACAACAGCGCCCAAACCAGCGAATTGACCGAGCGCGACGACACGAGCATGAGCTTGGCAAAGTAATTCACCCCGGCCCAGGGCGTGACGTTGTTGGCGGCGAGGAAACCGAGCGGAACCGCCATCACGATGGCAAGTATCGTCCCCAGCGTGGCGATGTGCAGCGTCTCGATCAGCGCCTCGTGCACGCCCTTGGGATAATGCGCCCAGTCGATCGGCCACATGCGTTGGAGCAGATCCGCGACCTGTACGTGGGCATCGTAGAGAAACTCCGGGATGATTTGCACGGTGCGCAACGAGATCACGCACGCGAAGACGATGCCGAAATAGAGCGCAAAACGGCCGAGGCGCTCCCTCGGGGTGAAGCGCCGCCATTCGCGGTCGATGGCCGTCGTCGTTCCCAAGATCACGACCCCAAGACAGCCACGGGGGACCCAGAGAGCACCGAGCGGGCGAGGCTAGGGCACGGGGGTCGAGCGTTCGCCAAGCGACGTGGACACGCTCCGGGTTCCCTGTGAACCCTGTCGCAAAAGCTTTGCACGCGGTATTCGGTCACAGGTAGAGCCGCTTGATCCGGTTCTGCAGCGCCTCGCTCACCATAATGAGCGCGATGATCGCCAGCAAGATCGAAAGCAGGAAGTCGTAGTCGAACTTCTGGAATGCCGCGAACATCGTGCCGCCGATGCCGCCCGCCCCGACGATGCCCACCATGGTGGAATTGCGCAGGTTGGAATCGAACTGGTAAGTAGCAAAGCCGACGAAGCGGGTGAGCACCTGTGGCATCACGCCGTAGGTGATCACATTCATGAACGGCGCGCCCGTTGCCCGGATCGCCTCGACCTGCTTCAGCGAGATTTCCTCGATCGCCTCGGCGAGGAGCTTGGCGATGAATCCGATCGACGCCACTATCAGAGCGAGGATGCCCGCGAGCGCACCGAACCCCACAGCTTTGACGAAGATGATCGCCACGATCACCTGATGGAAGGACCGGCACAGGGCGATCACGAGCCGCATCGGCCAGGTGATCCAGTACGGCATCAGGTTGCGGGCGGCCAGGAGCCCGATCGGCAGCGACAACAGAATGCCGAGGACCGACGAAATGACCGCGATCTCGAGCGTCTCGTACAGCCCGCGCATCATCAGCTGCATCTTGGACGCCTCGGTCTCCGGCGGCATCATGCGTCCGAGGAACTTGATGGCGTTCTCGATGCCGAGCACGAAGCGCTCCCAGGTGACGTCCAGCAGGGAGGCCGCGTAGAGCGCGTACGCGGCGAGCGCGAACCAGGCGATGCGCGCCGGCCAGTTCGGCAGGAACGCCGGAGATCTCGTCTGTTGTGTCAGTGCCGGGCTCATGCCGGCCTCCTTCCGTCACACGTCACGGTTCGCCGCCCACGGTCATTCAAGCCAGTCCTCGCCGCCGTAGATCTGCTTCAGATGCGCATCGCTGAGGCCATCGGGCGTGCCGTCGTACACGATCCTGCCGTCCGACATGCCGATGATGTGGGTCGCGAAGCGCCTCGCCAGCGGGACGTTGTGGATATTGAGAATGACGGGGATGCGCCGGCGCTCCGCGATCGAGACCATCAGCTCCATGATCTCGACCGAGGTTTTCGGATCGAGCGACGAGGTCGGCTCGTCCGCGAGCAACAGCTCGGGCTGCTGCATCACCGCGCGCGCGATGCCGACGCGCTGTCGCTGCCCGCCCGAGAGCGCATCGGCGCGCTGGTTGGCATACTCGGTAAGCCCCACGGTGTCGAGCAGCTCGAAAGCCGCATTGATATCGGCCTGCGGGTACTTGCGCAGCCACGCCTTGAGCGGAGGCACGTAGCCGAGACGCCCGGAAAGCACGTTCTCCATTACCGTCAGGCGCTCGACGAGGTTGTATTCCTGGAACACCATGCCGATCCTGCGCCGTGCCTCGCGCAGCGCCTTGCCGCGCAGCCTCGAGATGTCCTGGCCGTGGAACAGGACTTGGCCCGCCGTGGGCTCGACCAGGCGATTGATGCAGCGGATCAACGTCGACTTGCCTGTCCCGGATGGGCCGATGACCGCGGTGATGCCGCGGTTGGCAAAGGTGATGCTGATATCACGCAGGACCGGCACGCCGCGCCGGTACTCCTTGCGCAGCCCGCGGACCTCGAGCGCCGGCGCGCCCGGATCCGCCGGCTGCTGGGCCTCGGCCATCAATTCTTCTTGGCCTTCTCTTCCAGCTTCTTCTTGCGCGCTGCCTCCTCGCGCGCCGACTCCTTGTCGTAGGCAGCGCGGTTGTAAGGCGTGCCGGTGCCCTCCGCGATCTTGCGCACCACTTCCCAGTCCTTCTGGTAGGTGATCGGGAAGAAGCGGTCGGCGCCGGCGAAGGTCTTCACCATCTCCGGCGGGAAGCGGAAATCGTAAAAGCATTTGGTGAGCTGCTTGGCGAATTCCGGCGCGAGATCGTGAGCATAGGCGAACGACGAGGTCGGGAACACCGGGCTCCGATAGATGATGCGGAAGTCGTCGGCCTTGACCTCGCCGCGCGTCGCCATGCGGTTGAATACGTCCGAGGCGACCGGCGCAGCATCGTAGTCACCGGACTCAACGCCCTTCACCGACTGACCGTGCCCGCCCGAGAACAGGATCTTGTAATCCTTGTCCGGCACGAGACCTTCGCCCGGGAACAGCACCTGGGGTGCGAGATGGCCCGAATTCGAGGAAGGCGAGGTATGCGCGACCTTCTTGCCCTTCAGGTCACCCATTGTCTGGAGCGGGCTCGCCTTCTTCACGATCATGATCAGGTTGTAGCCCTGCAGCTCCTTCTCGTTGCCCTTCACCGCGAACGGTACCGCGCCCGCAAGGTTCACGGCGAAACCGGTGGGGCCGGTCGAGAAGCCCCCGACGTGCAGCCGCCCTGCGCGCATCGCCTCGATTTCAGCCGCGTTCGATTGGACCGGGAAATAGACCACCCGCTTGCCGGTGCACTTGTTCAGGTATTCGAGGAACGGCTTGAACGCGGTTTCGTACACCGCGGCATCTTCCACCGGCGTATAGGTGAAGACCAGGGTGCCGGGATTCTTCCAGCGCTTCGGATCCTTGGGCGTGTCGGCGACGAGGTCCTTGTTCTCGTCGCAATAAAGCGTGTCGAGCTCGCCGCGGTGCTTGCAGTCATCCGACTGCGCAAACGCAGTCGCTGCCCCGCCGCCCAGAGCCAGCGCGCACAGTATGTTGAGCAGTGCCACGGGAACAAGCTTCATTATCCTCTCCTCTCTGATCGGGGGCGCGGGCGCGCCCGGGTTGGGCTGGAACGAACCGTCGCCTACTCTAACGGCCACCCTCGAAGCGGGTCAAGCGCGCCATGCTAGCGCACGCGCGTCGCGGGAAAATCCTCTTCGATGCTGTCCCGGAAGAAGCTGGCCGGCGATGGTGCGTTCATCAGGCGGCGGTGGATTTCCGCCGGCACGCCGGCATAGCGCATGACGTTGCCCCCAGTGAACTCGATTTCGAGCACCCGGCTCGCCGGATCATAGGCCACCGACCGCAGGTTCGACGCGTTGATTCGCCTGCGTTCCATTTACCCGTGTCTATTGCATCGCCTCGCGCACGATCTGCGCGAGCATCCGGTCGACGGCGCGCAGCGCCTGGATCGACTCGCCCGAACCGATGGAGCCGAGCTTGCGATAGGAGAGGTATACCTTCTTCGGGTCCCGGTGTATCGAATAGACGGCGATGGCATAGGGGCAGAAGACGATGTTGCGGGCATCGGCCTCCATGGCGTCGCGCGAGAGCTTCGAGCTGCAGAACTCGAGCAGTTCGGCCTTGGCGTATATCGGACGGTCGCGGCCGATGTCCTTGCCGGTCCGGTCGAGCATGTCGCCGATCTTGGCGGTGTAATTGAGCACCATTCCGCGGGCCTCGATCGCCATCACGACCCGCTCCTTCACATCGTCGAAGTCTCCCTTCACCGAATGGATGACCACGCCGGGCGTTTGCGCGCCAGCGCCGCCGGCAGCCACCACGAGCACGAGCCCCAACACCGAGGCCAAGCTTCTTGCATTCATGATCGCTCCTTTCTTCGCAGTAGCAGGCGGACATCCCGGCTGGCCATCCGCCGCGCCACGGGACCCGCGCAAGTGTCATGTTAGGTCATTGCCCGCAATTCGTCGCGCGCGCCGCGGGCGTGCACGCAGTACGCCACGCTACTATCGCAACTTTATGTTTTATATATATATTATCTTTATGGCAACGGCCCCCGGCACAGCGCAGGGCGGGCCACCCGCGACCACATACCGGACTGGTTGCGGGGCGGGGGAAGATTTTGTATCGTTAGCGCTCTGCTGTCAGGGCGGCGAAACGCAATGCCCGCGGTGGCGCCGGACTCCTCTCGGAGACAGGCGGACCGCAGGCATTGTGTGAGTCAGGGCCGATTGCCCATCGGAAACGGCCAAGCACCCGGTACTGCAACCGGACGGGGTGCCGCTGGTGCCGGTGCTGCCGGCGCAGCGGGCTGTGCCGCCGATTTGGGTGCAGCCTTTTTCCTGGCAGCGGATTTTTTCTTGGCTGCTTTCTTCTTAGCCGGCTTCTTGGCCGGCTTTTTTTTGGCCGCCTTTCTCGCTGGCTTGCGCGCGGCGCTCTTGCGCGCAGCCGCTTTCTTCCTGGTCGCTTTGCCGCGCGCTAGCTTCTTCTTCTTTTTCTTGGCGGTTTTCTTAGCTGCTTTCTTCTTGGCCTTTCTCTTCCTGGCTTTAGCCATGCGAACCTCCATTTAAGGTCACCAACGGCACTGCGCCGCGGGGCGCAATGTCCTGCCGACGGCAGCCCCGCCTGACTGCACAGGGCAACCGACTGCCGCACGAACCGCGCCGGCTCCGATGTCGCGCTCGCGGCGCCGGCGCTGCTGCAGTTCAATGCAAGGCTGCTACGGCCTTGCTCACCAGATCACGGTATAAGACATCCGGATCGAGGTTGATTCCGCCTTCCCATATAACCGCATTCGACACGGGATCGATCGCAGCCCGGCTGAACGTCTCCTCATCGGAAAGTGCCAGGTAGCTGTTGGTCGACACCAGGTCGCCGAGATAGACATGGCCTTCGAGGCCGTCGTCGAAGCGCAACCAGAGCGTATAGTTGCGCTCGGCACGAAGTTCGGTGACGGTATGCATGCCCGGCCGGCGGCTGCGGTAACGGCGGTACTTCAGGCTCACTGCCAATTCAGCGCACCTCCCACTCTGCTGTCATCGGTCAAGGCTCGAGCTTGCCCCGGATGGCGCCGGTCAGTCCCAGGTGAGCGCCCCGCCGGTCTGGTACTCGGTTACGCGCGTCTCGAAGAAATTCTTCTCCTTCTTGAGGTCGATCATCTCCGCCATCCACGGGAACGGGTTGGTGGCCCCCTCGTAGAGCGGGTCGAGCCCGATCTGCTGACAGCGGCGGTTGGCGATGAAGCGCAGGTACTCCTTGAACATGGCCGCATTCAATCCCAATACGCCGCGCGGCATGGTGTCCTCGGCGTAGCGGTACTCGAGCTCGACCCCCTTCTTGAAGAGCTCCTTGATCTCCTCGCGGAACTCCGGAGTCCACAGGTGCGGGTTCTCGAGCTTGATCGTATTGATGAGATCGATGCCGAAATTGCAGTGCATCGACTCGTCGCGAAGAATGTACTGATATTGCTCAGCGGCGCCGGTCATCTTGTTCTGGCGACCCAGCGCCAGGATCTGGGTGAACCCGACGTAGAAGAACAGGCCTTCCATCAGGCACGCGAATACGATCAGGCTCTTCAGGAGCTTCTGGTCGTTGCCCGGCGTGCCGGTCTTGAACGACGGGTCGGTCAGCGTGTCGATGAACGGGATCAGGAACTCGTCCTTGTCGCGGATCGAGCCGATCTCGTGATAGGCATTGAACACCTCGCCCTCGTCGAGCTGCAGGCTCTCGACGATGTACTGGTAAGCATGGGTGTGGATCGCCTCCTCGAACGCCTGGCGCAGCAGGTACTGGCGGCATTCCGGCGCCGTGATGTGACGATACGTGCCGAGCACGATATTGTTCGCCGCGAGCGAATCCGCGGTGACGAAGAAACCGAGGTTGCGTTTGACGACGCGGCGCTCGTCTTCGGACAGCCCGTTGGGATCCTTCCACAGCGCGATGTCTCGGCTCATCTGGATTTCCTGCGGCATCCAGTGGTTGGCGCAGGCCGAGAGGTACTTCTCCCACGCCCACTTGTACTTGAACGGCACCAGCTGATTGACGTCGGTGCGGCCGTTGATGACGCGCTTGTCCGCAACGTTGACCCGGCGCATGTCGGGCGCAGCGACGCTGTCGCCGGCGCCCGCCCGCCCGTCGGTCTGCGGGGCAAAGCCCGCGCCGGCGCCGGCGGTATTGTGTTCCTCGAATTGCAGCATGTTCAGTCTCCTTTATTGGCTCTTGTGGGTGGACACTTGCCGGTGTGACGCCCGATTCTTTATGGATTTCATCGGTGAATCGGCCGTCACCCCGCAACGCAAACCCTCACCTCACACCTCGAACCTCAATCCCAAACCGTCGATCTCGAATCCTCGATTCCATCCTATTGGCAAGCCTCGCAGTCGGGGTCCAGGACCGAGCACACGCTCGGCTGTGCCTCGGCTCCCGCCACGCCGCCGTCGGCGGGCACCGCGTTGAGCTGCCCGGCTTTTGCAGTTGATTTCTCCGCCGAAGTTGCCCCGAGCGTGCGCAGGTAATACGTCGTTTTGAGCCCCCGCAGCCAGGCGAGCTTGTAGACCACATCCAGCTTCTTGCCCGACGCGCCCGCCATGTAGATGTTGAGCGATTGCGACTGGTCGACCCACTTCTGGCGGCGCGCCGCGCACTCGACCAGCCATTTCGAATCGATCTCGAACGCGGTAGCGTAGAGGTTGCGCACGTCCGGCGGAATGCGGTCAATCTTCGCAAGCGAGCCATCGAAGTACTTGAGATCGGCGATCATCACCTCGTCCCAGAGGTTCAGCTTCTTCAGGTCGCGAACGAGGAACTCGTTGACCACAGTGAACTCGCCCGAAAGGTTCGATTTCACATAGAGGTTCTGATACGTCGGCTCGATGCACTGCGAGAGCCCCGTGATGTTGGCGATCGTTGCCGTGGGCGCGATGGCAAGACAGTTCGAATTACGCATCCCGACCTGCTTGATGCGACGGCCGAGCGCACCCCAGTCGAGGGTGGCCGACAGGTCGCACTCGACGTAGCCCCCGCGCTCCTCGGCGAGGAGCTTCAACGTGTCGAACGGCAGGATGCCGCGCTCCCACAGCGAGCCCTTGAACGTGGAGTACGGGCCGCGCTCCTCGGCAAGGTCAGTGGACGCCCAGAACGCGGTATAGGCAATTGCCTCCATCGAGCGGTCGGAAAACTCCACCGCCGCCTGCGAGCCGTAGGGAATGCGCAGCAGGTGCAGGCAATCCTGGAAGCCCATGATGCCGAGCCCGACCGGGCGATGCTTGAAGTTCGCGTTGCGCGCCTTGTTGACGGAATAGAAATTGAGGTCGATCACATTGTCCAGCATGCGCATGGCGGTGCCCACGGTACGCTTCAACTTCTCCATGTCCATGCGGCCGGTCGAGAGGTCGAGATGCGCCGGCATGTTGACCGAGCCCAGGTTGCACACCGCGATCTCGTCGGGGCCGGTGTTCAGCGTGATCTCGGTGCACAGGTTCGAGCTGTGCACCACGCCCACGTGCTGCTGCGGGCTGCGCAGGTTGCACGGGTCCTTGAAGGTGACCCACGGATGGCCGGTCTCGAACAGCATGGTGAGCATCTTGCGCCACAGCTGCTGCGCCGGGATCTTCTTGTAGAGCCTGAGCTCTCCGGTCGCGGCGCGACGCTCGTACTCGAGGTAGGCTTTCTCGAAGCTCTTGCCGAACTTGTCGTGCAGGTCCGGCACGTCCGAGGGCGAGAACAGCGTCCACTCGCCGTTCTCGATGACGCGCTTCATGAACAGATCCGGCACCCAGTTGGCGGTGTTCATGTCGTGCGTGCGGCGGCGGTCATCGCCGGTGTTCTTGCGCAGCTCCAGGAATTCCTCGATGTCGAGATGCCAGGTCTCCAGATACGAGCACACTGCGCCCTTGCGCTTGCCGCCCTGGTTCACGGCTACCGCGGTTTCGTTGACGACCTTGAGGAACGGCACGACACCCTGCGACTTGCCGTTGGTGCCCTTGATGTGGGAGCCGAGCGCCCGCACCGGCGTCCAGTCGTTGCCCAGGCCGCCAGCAAACTTCTGCAGCAGCGCATTCTCCTTGATCGCCTCGTAGATGCCGTCCAGGTCGTCCGACACTGTGGTGAGATAGCAGCTTGCGAGCTGTGAGCGGCGGGTGCCCGAGTTGAACAGCGTGGGCGTCGAACTCATAAAGTCAAAACTCGACAGCACGTTGTAGAACTCGATCGCGCGCGCTTCGCGGCTGCCTTCGGGCTCGTTCAGCGCCAGCCCCATCGCCACGCGCATAAAGAAAATCTGCGGCAACTCGATGCGCCGGCCGCGGATGTGCAGGAAGTAGCGGTCGTAGAGGATCTGCAGGCCGAGATAAGTGAACTTGAGGTCGCGGTTGGCGTCGAGCGCGGCGCCCAGGGACTTGAGATCGTACTGCCCGAGGCGCTCGTCCAGGAGTTCCGCCGCGATGCCCTGCTTGACGAACTCGGGAAGATATTCCGCATAGCGCGTCGCCATCTCCGCCTGGGTCGCTTCCTTGCCCAGGGTCTCGAGCCGCAGCGAGTGCAGCAGCAGCCGCGCCGTGACGTAGCTGTAGCCGGGGTCCTGCTCGATCAGCCCGCGCGCCGCGAGAATCAGCGACTTGCGCACCTCCTCCATCGGCACGCCGTCGTACAGGTCGCGTTCCATGGCGGCGAGCACCGGCGCGGCGTTCACCTCCCGCCCCAGACCCTCGCAGGCGCTATCGACCAGCGCGGTGACACGCGCCAGATCGAGCGGCTTGGCTACCCCGGCCTCGGTGACATTGATGCCGGCTTTGGCAACGGGTTGAGCGGTCTGAGCCTGCTGCCGCTCCCGTGCGCGCTCCCTGGCCCGCTCCTCGCGGTAGAGCACGTAGGCGCGCGCAATGTTGTGCTCGCCCGCGCGCATCAGCGCCAGCTCGACCTGGTCCTGGATATCCTCGATATGAAAGGTGCCGCCAGAGGGCTGGTGCCGCATCAAGGCGCGTATCACATTCTCCGTCAGCGTCGCCACCTGCTCGCGCACCCGAGCGCTCGCCGCGCCCTGGCCGCCGTCCACCGCGATGAAGGCCTTGGTCATGGCAATCGAGATCTTCGCCGGCTCAAAGCCAACCACCGCGCCATTGCGGCGTATCACCTTGTACGCCGCGTAAGGCGAATCCTCGTGCGCGACGCGATCATTCAGACTGGGATTGACGGTGGACTGGGAATGCGCTGTCTCGGTGACAAGCTGCATGTGTTGACTCCTTGATCGTTATAGGTTTTTGTAAATATCGAGGGCACTACCCCCTCAAACCTTAACCACTATATATAGTGGTCCATAGCTACTTTTGAACAAATTCTAGTAGCGTGATTCCGAGAACGCAATAGCTTTCCCGGATTTTTTGAGAATTGCGGCGATCGCCGCCGGAAATGCAGATAGTCAATTGATTGGACTGATGAATATCGCGCAAATCGGCTGGCGCCGGGTTCCAGCCGGGCACCGGCCCTCAGGCCAGGCGACTGAGGTTGCGGTAATGTGCCCAGTCGAAAAGCGGGCCCGGATCGGTTTTGCGGCCGGGAGCCACATCCGCATGGCCGACGATCTCCGCGATGGGATAGCGCTCGCGGAGCGCGCGCGTGAGCCCCGCGAGCTGCTCATACTGCGGGTCCTCGAACAGGCAGTCGTCCGCCCCTTCGAGCTCCACGCCGATGGAGAAATCGTTGCAGCGGCTGCGACCGCGCCACGTCGATGCGCCAGCGTGCCAGGCGCGCTTGGCGCACGGCACGAATTGCACGAGCTCCCCGTCGCGGCGGATCAGGAAATGCGCCGAGACCTTGAGCCCCGCGATCGTCGCGTAATACGGGTGTGCCGTCTGATCGAGGCAGTTGGTAAACAGCTGGATCACGCCGGCGCCACCAAACTCGCCCGGCGGCAGGCTGATCGCGTGGATGACCAGGAGCTCGATCGCGGTGGCCGCCGGCCGCTCGTCCCAGTTGGGCGACGCGACATAGCGCACCCCGTCGATCAGTCCGTCATCGGTGACGGTAAGCACCCGCCCGGATTGGTTCATCCTGGCCCGTCCCCCGTCCCCCGGAACCGTTCATTCCTGTTCCCGTCGACCCCACGATTCACGGGCATCAGCCCTTGGCGTCCAATTCGTCCTTGATCCCGAGCCGCTCCATGCGGTAACGCAGGGCGCGGAAACTGATGCCGAGAAGCTTCGCCGCCGCGGTACGGTTGTAATGCGTGCGCTCCAATGCCTCGAGGATGGCCTTTTTCTCGACCAGATCGAGCCGCTCCTGCAGCGGCAGTCCGTCCACGTTGACGGATTCGCCCTCCTCCGCCGGCTGCGGCTGCGCCGGCGCGGGCGCCAGCTGCAGGTCCTCGCGCCGGATCTTCCCGCCACTGGTGAGCGCCAGCGCGCGCTCGATGATATTTTCCAGCTCGCGGACGTTGCCGGGAAAGTCATAAGCCTGCAGCGCCTGCAGCGCATCCGCCGACAGGCCGGGCGCTTCGGCGCCCATCTGCCGCTTGAGAATCGCCGCCACGAGCAGGGGAATGTCATCACGCATCTGCCGCAGGTTCGGCATGGTGAGCTCGATCACGTTCAGCCGATAATAAAGGTCCTGGCGAAAGCTCCCGCTCTTGACTTCGCCGGCAAGATTGCGGTGGGTCGCGCTGATGATGCGCACGTCGACGGGATCCTCTGCGGTGGAGCCGACCTTGCGCACTTTTTTCTCCTGGATCGCGCGCAAGAGCTTCACCTGCATCTGCAGGGGCAGGTCGGCCACTTCGTCGAGGAACAGCGTGCCGCCGCTCGCCGCCTGGAAGAACCCGTCTCGGTCCGCCGCTGCACCGGTAAACGCACCCTTCTTGTAGCCGAAGAACTCGGATTCCATCAGGTTTTCGGGAATGGCGCCGCAGTTGACCGCCACGAACGGTCCTTCCCGGCGCGAACCCTTCAGGTGGATGAGCCGAGCGGCCAGCTCCTTGCCGCTGCCGGACTCGCCCGTGACGTGAATCGGCGCCTGGCTGCGCGCGAGCCGGTCGATCAGCTGGCGCGTCGCCTGCATCAGCGCCGAGTTACCGATCAGCAGCTGCGAATCGGACGCCGCTTCCGCGCTGTCGGCAGCGGACCGCCCCTTCGCCGGCGGCAGTTTAAGCGCCGAGCGCACCAGCGTGCGCAGCTGGTCCAGCGATACGGGCTTCGCGAGGTAGTCGAAAGCACCCGCCTTGAGCGCCGCCACCGCATTCTCCGCGCTGCCGTGCGCCGTGATCACCGCGACCGGAATACCGGGATGATTCTTCGCCACGTAGTCGAGCACTTCGAGCCCGTCACCGTCGCGCAGCCGCATGTCCGTCAGGCACAGATCGTAGGTGTTACGGGAAAGCAGCGCATAGGCCTCGATGGTGCTGGCCGCACAGTGCGTTTCAAGCCCCATGCGGGTGAGCGTCATGCCCAGCAGCTCCCGGATATCGGCCTCGTCGTCGACCACGAGAATTTGCGGCGTTGACATCAACCCCCCCTGCAGAGGATGGTGAACTGCGCTCCTGACGGCGTTGCCACATAATCGAGTGTCGCGCCGTTGGCTTCGCACATTTCACGCGCGATATAGAGGCCCAGCCCGGTACCGCCGGGCGCGTCGGTGAAGAACGGCTCGAACAACTTGGCGCGCGCCTCGAGCGGCACCCCCGGCCCGTCGTCCACCACATCCAATTTTACCGCATCGGTGCGGGCGTCCTGCCCGACGCGGATGCGGATGCTCCCCTGGGCGTTACGGCAGTGTCGCAGCGCGTTGCGACACAGGTTCCACATCACCTGGTCGAGGTGCGTGCGGTCAAATTCGACCTCGGGATCGGCGGCAAGCTCGATGGCAAAGACCTCGGGGCGAATCTTCTCGATCTGGCAGAACTGCTCCAGAAAATTCTGCAGGAACGCGACCAGCTTGATTGCCTCGAGGTTCACGCGGTCCGAGCGGTTCAGCCGCAGCACATCGTTCACCATGCGGTCGAGACGCCGCGAATTATCCAAGATGATCGTGAGCAACCGGCCCGCCGTTTCGTTCGCCGCCGGCTCCTCCTGGAGCAGCTGGGTTGCGTGGCTGATCGCCCCCAGCGGGTTGCGGATCTCGTGCGCGATGTTCGCCGTCAGGCGGCCGAGCGCGGCGAGCTTCATTTGCCTCGCCTGCGCCTGCACCCGCGACAAGTCCTCGAGAAAGATCACCGCGCCCAGCACGCGGCTCGCGCCGATCGGCACGAAGCGGGCGCTCACTGTGCCGCCGAAGAGCGAATCGCCCGCCGCGCCGGTGTCCTCGCCACCACGGCGCCAGCCGTCGAAGCGCACGGCAAGTGCCGGATTGTACTCGCCCAACCGTACGTCCCGCCGCCCGGGCAACGCGCCCAGCATGCGCTCGGCGCGCGCATTGATCTGGCGGATCGCCCCGCCCGAGTCCACCACCAGCACCCCGTCCTGCATGTCCTGGATCACGAGCTGGTTCACCTGCGCCATGTTGGCGAGGTCGACCTCGCGCTGCGCGGCTAGCTGCTCGCTCGCCACGGTGTACTTCGCGAGTGCATGGGCGGTCCAGGCGGTCGCAAAGTAGCCGATTGACAGCAGCCCGGCCTGCACGAACTGCGCTTCGCTCGCCTCGAAGTAGAGCACGTCATACGTGTGCTCGAGCAGCACGCCGATGCTGGCCAGCGCGGCATGGAACAGGGTGAGGCGCCCGCGGCTGATCAACCCTGCGCCAGCGAGAACGGCGAGCAGCAACAGGCCGAGCCCGCTGGAGATGCCATTGCTCGCGTAGATCAGAGTCACGATGAACGCCACGTCGGCGGCGACCTGCAGCGTGAGCTGCAGGTTGAACCGCCACCGGATCTTCGTCAGCACGAAGCAGCCGATGCTGAACAGCACGTAACCGCCGGCCGCCACCACGAACACGACGAGGTCGCGCGACCCGAACGCGAGCGAGTTGCCCCAGATCGCAACGATGCCGAGCAGCACCACCGATACGATCAACCGGTAGACGTTGAAGAAGAACAGCGAGCGCCAGTAGGAAGCCGGATACTCGGCATCAGGCGGCGCCGAGTCGGCCGCCCATCGTAACGCGGTGTTCGGAGGCGCGAGGGCCATGATCGACGGTGGCGGCCTATCCGCCGGCCTGCCGGTGCTGCCGCTCGTGCTCGGCACAGCAGAAGACATCGCTGCCTGCCACGATGCTTTCGCTTCGCGGCAGATGCAGGCCGCACCGGACGCAGCGCACCATGTCCTCGCCGGAACCGTCCTGCCGCCGCTCCTCGCGGCCCGAAAGGCCTGTGCGGTAGCGCTTCAGCAGCCAGTAGGCAACCAGCACGCCCAGGACAATGACCAGGATTTTCGCCACGCTATCGCGACCGGTTCCGAGTTGGTCTGGCTGGGAAAATACCGCAAATCGGGGCCGCGCGCGACCGGCGCGTGGCAATCCTCCGCTGCGGCGCCCCGCCGCTAGCGCGGCCCGGTGCGCGGCTGCGCATCTTCCGGGTCGATCTCCAGCGCTTCGAGGAAGCGCGAGACGAGGTTATAGCCCCCGACGGTCGCCGTGAGCTCGACAATCTGCCGCGCATCGAAGTGGGCGCGCAAGGCATCGAATACAGGAGCCGGCACGTGGATCTCGCGCGTCATGGCATCGGCATAGGCAAGCAGCGAGCGCTGCGCGGGACTGAACAGGTCCGAGCTCTGCCAGTCGCCAAGGGCGGCAAGCTGAGCCTCGGTCACGCCCTCCTTCAGCGCGAACGGTACATGCACCTGATACTCGTACTGCGCGCCATTGACCACCGCCACGCGGAGGATCGCGAGCTCACGCTGCGCCGCGGGCAGCGCGGTTTGCTGGCGTATCGCGGTAAAGAGCTTGAGCCAGCCCGCTGCGACCGGCGGGCTCACGAGCAGCATCCGGTACAGATTGAGCATGCGCCCGCCGCGCTCAGCACGTATGGTCTCGGCAAGCTGCCGGATTTCCGGGCTGCTTGTCTCGTCGGCATAGGGCACTCGTGCCATACTGCGCTCCTCAGGGATGGGTCGACAGCGCCAGCGCCGGATCCGGCGTGGCGCGGATTGAAAGGATTGGTCGGGGTGAGAGGATTCGAACCTCCGACTCCTGCGTCCCGAACGCAGTACTCTACCAGGCTGAGCTACACCCCGATGTTTCGCCCGAACCGCCCGTCGCCGGCGGCAAAAAAATCGCGCGGGCCCGCCGCGCAAATTGCATTCCCTGCCGTCCGGCACCCGTTACCGGGCGGCCGCTAATACGTTCGCGTTACCGCGAAATCGCCCAATTGTAACAAATATTCCCGGCACTTTGAATTTGGCAGCACGTCGAGCGCGCGGCATGCGGTCTGCGACTCGCGCTGCGCCTGTTCCCGGGCATAATCCAGCGCGCCGGTCTGCCGGATCGCATCCATCACGCTGTTGAGCTCGGTGAGCCCGCCATGCCGGATCGCACCTCGGATCACGTCCGCTTGCGTCGGGCTGCCGTGCTTGATCGCGTAGATCAGGGGCAGGGTCGCCTTGCCCTCGGCAAGGTCGTCGCCAACATTCTTGCCGATGTTCTCGCGGTCGCCCGAATAGTCGAGCACGTCGTCGATCAGCTGGAACGCCGTGCCGAGGTGCATGCCGTATGCCGCGAGCGCGTTCTCCGCGGCAGGCTGCGCATCCCCGAGGATCGCACCGAGCCGTGTCGCCGCCTCGAACAGCTTCGCGGTCTTGTAGCGGATCACCTGCAGGTAGCCGTCCTCGTCGATCTCCGGATTGCCGCAGTTCATCAACTGCAGGACTTCGCCTTCGGCAATCACGTTGGTCGCGTCAGCCAGCACCCGCAGCACCCGCATGTTGTTCACGCCCACCATCATCTGAAACGCCCGTGAATAAACGAAGTCACCCACCAGCACCGCGGCGGCATTGCCGAACAGGGAATTCGCGGTCGGACGCCCGCGCCGCAGCGCCGATTCATCGACCACGTCGTCGTGCAGCAGGGTTGCCGTGTGGATGAACTCGACCACCGCCGCGAGATCGTGATGATGATAGCCCCGGTAGCCGAACGCGCCGGCCGAAAGGACCACCAGCGCGGGGCGCAGACGCTTGCCGCCGCTGCCGACGATGTATTCGGCGACCTGCCGGATCAGCACCACGTCGGAGGTCAACCGGCGGCGAATGACTTCGTCCACCGCCTTCATGTCGGCGGCAATGAACTCGCGGATGGCGTCGATTGACATCGGAGGCAGGAAAAAGCGCTGATGATACCAGTACTTGGCCGGATGTCCGGGGCGCGCGGGCGCGGTCAGGCGTCGGCTCGCGAGCGCGGCTTGTGCGGGGTGCCCGACACGGCCGCAGGAGCGATCGCCGCCGCTCGACCAGAATTTTGACTAGGGGGAGCGTTTCTTTGTAAAATCCCCGGTTTTCCATCGAGTTACCAATCGGGGTCGTCCATGTATGCGGTCATAAAAACCGGCGGCAAGCAGTACCGGGTCAGCGCCGGCGAAAAACTTAAGATAGAACAGATACCTGCAGACATCGGGTCGGAGATTGTCTTGGACCAGGTGTTGATGGTTGGAGACGGCGAGGCCGTCAAGCTGGGAGCGCCGCTCGTGCCTGGCGCAGCGGTCAAGGCGAAGGTGCTCGGTCACGGGCGCGGCGAGAAGGTACGCATCTTCAAGCTGCGCCGGCGCAAGCATTACCGCAAGTCGCAGGGGCATCGCCAGAACTACACCGAGATCGAAATCCTCGGCATTGCGGAATAAGGAGCGTAATCATGGCACACAAGAAAGCAGGCGGCAGCTCGCGCAATGGCCGCGATTCGCAGGCAAAACGCCTTGGCGTGAAGTGTTATGGCGGAGAAGTGGTGCCGGCGGGCAGCATCATCGTGCGCCAGCGCGGCACCCAGGTTCATCCCGGCGTGAACGTCGGCATCGGCAAGGATCACACGCTGTTCGCGAAGGTCACGGGCAAAGTGGAGTTTTCGCAGAAGGGCCCGCAGAGCCACCGCACCGTCAGCATCGTTCCGGCCTGAGGCCCGCCGTCGTGTCACCGAAGGCCCTGCCGATCCGGCAGGGCCTTTTTAGTTCGTGCGCGAGCAATCGCATGCATGAGCGAGGATCGGGACAAGGTGTGCCGCGGTAACCAGCGCAGCCTGGCAGTGCGCCGACGCCGCAGCCCGTTCACTCGTTCCCCGCTTCACCTGTTCACGGAACGGCCATGAAGTTCATCGACGAAGCCACCATCGAAGTGATCGCCGGCAAGGGCGGGGACGGGATCGCAAGCTTCCGGCGCGAGAAGTACGTGCCGCGCGGCGGGCCGGATGGCGGCGACGGAGGCCGCGGCGGCAGCATCCACGCGGTGGCCGACCGCAATATCAATACGCTGATCGACTATCGCTATGCCCGCATCCACCGCGCCAAGAACGGCGAGAAGGGGCAGGGCTCTGACTGCTACGGGCGCGCCGCCCCGGACATCTGCCTGCGCATGCCGGTCGGCACCGTCATCACCGATGCCGAGACAGGTGAGTTGATCGCCGACCTCGACCACGATCAGCAGCAGGCAATCCTCGCCAAGGGCGGCGCCGGCGGCCTGGGCAACTTGCACTTCAAGTCGAGTGTCAATCGCGCGCCGCGCCAGTTTACGCGCGGTGGCGAGGGCGAAGCGCGCAAATTGAAGCTCGAGCTGAAGGTACTGGCCGACGTCGGTCTGCTCGGCATGCCCAACGCCGGCAAGTCCACTTTCATTCGCGCGGTCTCCGCCGCACGGCCCAAAGTCGCCGACTACCCATTCACCACGCTCCATCCCAACCTCGGCGTCGTGCGAACCGACGTCAATCGGAGCTTCGTCGTGGCCGACATCCCGGGCCTCATCGAAGGCGCCGCAGAAGGCTCGGGCCTCGGGCACCAGTTCCTGCGCCACCTGCAGCGCACCCGCCTGTTGCTCCACATCGTCGATATGGCACCGCTCGACGCCAACGTTGATCCGGTGAAAGAGGCGCGCGCCATCGTGAAGGAGCTGCGCAAGTACGACGAGGCGCTCTATCGCAAGCCGCGGTGGCTGGTGTTGAACAAGGTCGACCTGCTGCCCGGGGACGAGCGCGCCACGGTGATCAGACGGTTCATCCGGAATTTCCGCTGGAAGAGGGAAAGCTTTATCATTTCGGCACTCACCGGGGAGGGCTGCCGGGAACTCTGCTACGCAATCATGGAACAACTGGATCAGGCGAAAAGAATAAGGCAGGCCGGGGGCGGTACCGCCGGAAAATCCGCTCCCGGAGCGCGCAAGAAAAGGAAGGCCGCGCAATGAGCGGCGACGCAGGCGGGCGCAATCGCGCGGCTGCGTTCCCGCGGGAAGCAGCTCGTGCAGAGGATTCCTGAGTGAAGCCGGTTCTGGAAAATGCGAAACGGCTGGTGGTCAAGGTCGGCTCGGGCCTGGTCACCAACCAGGGCCAGGGGCTGGACCACGCGGCGCTCGCGCGCTGGGCCGAGCAGATCGCGCAGCTGCGCCACATGGGACGCGCCGTGGTGCTTGTGTCGAGCGGCGCCATCGCGGAAGGCATGCAACGGCTCGGCTGGAAGCGGCGTCCCCACGCGCTGCATCAGCTGCAGGCCGCCGCCGCGATCGGGCAGATGGGACTGGTCCAGGTCTACGAGTCCTGCTTCCGGAGCCACAACCTGCTTACCTCACAGGTCCTGCTCACCCACGAGGACCTCGCCGACCGCAAGCGTTACCTCAATGCGCGCTCGACGCTGCGCACGCTGCTCGGCCTGGGCGTCATTCCGGTGATCAACGAAAACGACACGGTCGCCATCGACGAGATCCGTTTCGGCGACAACGACACGCTGGCGGCGATGGTCACCAACCTGATCGAGGCCGACGTGCTGGTCATCCTCACCGACCAGAACGGCCTCTACAACCGCGACCCGCGCCGCGACCCGACCGCGACCTTGATCCAGGAGGCCGACGCGGGCGATCCCAAGCTCGAGGCGATGGCAGGAGGCGCCGGCACGCACATCGGGCTGGGCGGCATGCTGACCAAGGTGCTGGCAGCAAAGCGCGCGGCCCGTAGCGGCGCGCACACGGTGATCGCGTCGGGGCACGAGCCGGATGTCCTGATGCGGCTCGCGCGCGGGGAGAGAATCGGCACGCAGCTGATCGCCCAGCGCGCCACCCTCGCCGCCCGCAAGCAGTGGCTGGCCGATCACCTCCAGGTGCGCGGCCAGCTGGTGCTCGACGCGGGCGCGGTCAAGGCACTGAAGATCGACGGCAAGAGCCTGCTGCCGATTGGCGTATTCGAAGTCACGGGCGAATTCGAGCGCGGCGAGGTGGTGAGCTGCCTGGACGCGTCGCGCGGCGAGATCGCGCGCGGCCTGATCAACTACGGTGCAGGCGAAACCCGCCGCATCCTGCGCACGCCGTCGCACGAGATCGAAGCAAAGCTCGGTTACGTCGACGAGCCCGAGCTCATCCACCGCGACAACCTGGTGCTGATCTAGCAGCCGGCGGGTCGCGGCCGCGCCAGGCCTAATTCTGGACGCGTTCCGCGCCCTGCCTCAAGGCCTGCGTCATGTCCTTCACACTCTGCACCGGATTTTTTCCGCGGCAGAAGATATCGTCGTAAAGGGTGTTGTAGTGCCGGTCGTAAGCCCGGCGCTCGATAAAGCGCCAGTCCGGGTTGCGCGCACGCGCCCACGTCCCGTCGCTGTGCCCGAGCGCGTACGTCTTCTTCTCGCGCGTCTCGCAGCGGATGCCCTCGAACATGACATTCGTCGCGCCGCCGGAGGTCTTGATCACCAGCGTGTAACGCACGACACCGTCCTCGCCCAACGAGATCGATTTCTCGTCGACGAAGAAGCGGTGTGCCGTCGCCGCCCCCGCATCGAACGCGATGAGGGTCTCCGGCCCCGGATAGGGCGGCAGCTGCAACTGCAGCTCCTGCCAGGGCTTGATTTCCCGGTCGAAAGTGTAATCCCAGCCCGACCACTGGGCCGCGGCGGAGGTGCTCAATGCGCCGGCGAGCAAGGCGAAGACAGCCTTGCGGCTAATTCCCATACATATAATCCCTGGTCAGCGGCAGCTCGCAGCCGCCGCCCGGCGCCGCTTTGCCGGCGAGCACCTGATAAATCGACATCCAGCCGCGCGCAAAGGCATGTGCCGATCCCGCCATGTAAATGCGCCAGATCCGGTACGCCTTCTCGCCGACCAGCGCCACGGCCGCCTCGCGGTTCGCCTCCAGCCGGTCCACCCACTGCCACAGCGTCTTGGCGTAATGCGGGCGCAGGCTCTCGACGTCGCAGCACTCGAGACCCTGCGCCGACATTTCCGCCACCACGTCCGCGATGTGGCACAGCTCGCCGCCGGGGAAGACGTAATCGTCGATGAATCGCCCGATATCGCTGCCAAGCTCCCCCTGGCCGAGCGCGTTCAGCGTGATGCCGTGATTCATGGCGAGTCCCCCCGGGCGCAGCAGCCGGACCATCTTGGCAAAGTACAGCGGCAGGTTCTTGCGCCCGACATGCTCGAACATGCCCACGCTCGCGATCTTGTCGAACGGCTCATCCTCGGGCACATCCCGGTAGTCGATGAGCCGGACGTCACACAGCCCGTCGAGCCCGCGCTCCCTGATTTGCCGTTGTGCATAGGCGTGCTGGTTGTCGGAGAGCGTGATGCCGGTCGCCCGCACGCGGTAGTGCCGGGCCGCCCACATCACGAGCGCGCCCCAGCCGCACCCAATGTCGAGAAACCGCTCGCCGGGTCGCAACGCGAGCTTCTTGCAGATGTGGTCGAGCTTCTGCTGCTGCGCGATTTCCAGCGTGTCGTCTGCCCGCCGGAAGTAGGCGCAGGAGTAGATGCGCTCACGGTCGAGCCACAAGCTGAAGAAATCGTCGTTGATGTCGTAGTGATGGCGAATCGCCTTGCGGTCGAACGGGCGTGAATGCCGCACCCAATCGCGGATGCGACCGCCCTTGCCTGGCGCCGTGGCATTGTCGTAGCCGCTCAGCGCCTCGGCTACCCGCACCGCATCGCGCGCCCCGCCCTCCAGATCGAGTTCCTCCTCGACGTACGAGCGCGCGAGACTGCCCATGCTGGGATTCGCGAGCGCAGCGAGCGCCTTGGGCGTACGCACCTTGAGCGCGACCTGCGCCGGCGCGTCCGGCTCCAGGGTCTTGCCGTCCCACAGGGTCAGTTTCAGCGGCAGCTTGAGCCGCTGGAAACGCCTCTCGACCTGCTTGAACAAACGCTCCTGCAGCATGCGCGGCCCGTCCCCGAATCCGTAACCGACACCACCAATGGAACGCTCAAGGCACGGCAGCGACAGGCATGGCCACATCGCTCCCGCGCGCGTCGTACTGGACAGTTTGCCGTATCGGCGCTACCCCTGCAAATCCCCCACCAGCGACGCACGCACCGCGGGGTCGACCGCGTCGATGGCCACCCGGTACGCGGGGTGGTCCACCCCCACGGCGAGGCGCGCCCCGCCCTTGAGCGCACGCACCATGGCCGGGTCGAGCTCGAAGCGCAGGAAATGCACGGAAGAGGTCTTCTCGGCGGTCTCGCGCTCCAGGTCCTCGTCGGCAATCGCGTAAACACGCGCATACCCTTCGGCCTGGACCCACACCTTGTCCTCGACTCCGATCAGCCTCGCCAGCATGCGCCGGCGCTCCTCGACGTCGGGATACTCCATCAGCATCGTCGCTTTCCAGTTGCTGCCGTCGGGGATGAGCGGATTGTAGGCATCGAGCTCGCTCTGGATGTCGTCCTCCTCGAAGATGCGCTCGGTGCGCAGCATCTCCTGAACCTGGTAGCGGATGGTGAGCTCGTCTTCGAAGACGAGCCGCAGGTTTCCCCCCAACGTAACGGAGCGGTTTTTCTTGTGTTCCATCACCTTGGCACGGAAATCCGGCCGCACCTTGGCGTACGCTTCCAGCGTCATCAGGCTGTCACGGGTGAGTTGCGTCATGGCGTCCATACGAAAATAAGCGATAATGAAAAACTGCCAAAAGGATCCTGCCTGCCGAGCTACACGTGCCGTGATCCCGTTTCGGCGCGGGCTAGGCCGTAAGCGATGCGAACCAGCGTAATCGGGTGCTGCTTCCGTGCCGTTGCACCTTCCATGCCCTGCTGGATGTGGCGCCCGGCGATGGCGCAATCGGAGCTGATGTAGTCGGGCTCGGCGTCCGCCATCTGCCGGAACACCGGGCGGCCGATTTTCATCGATTGCTCGAAGAACTCGCTCTTCACGCCCCAAGTGCCGTCGTGGCCGGCGCAGCGCTCGACCGTCGTCACCTGCGTGCCGGGGATCGACTCGAGCAATTCGCGGGTCTTCTGTCCCATGTTCTGCACGCGCAGGTGGCACGGCACGTGGTATGAGACCTTGCCCAGCGCCTGCTTGAAATCGTTCTTGAGCAAGCCATCCTTCCTGCGCAACACCAGGTACTCGAACGGGTCGAACATCGCCTCGGCCACGGCCTTGACCTCGGCGTCGTCGGGGAACATCAGCGGCAGCTCCTGCTTGAACATGAGGGTGCACGAGGGCACCGGCGTCAGAATCGCATAGCCCTCGCGCGCGAGCTTCGCGAGGGCCGGGATGTTGCGCTCCCTGTTGCGCGCCACGGACTCGAGGTCCCCCAGCTCCAGCTTGGGCATGCCGCAGCAGGCTTCCTTCTCAACGATCACCGCCGGCACCTCGTTGTGCCTCAGGATCGCGACAAGATCGTGGCCGATTCCCGGCTCGTTGTAATTCACGTAACACGTCGAAAAGATCGCGACCTTGCCGGGCGTGAGCTTGCCGTCCTTGACCGGGAACGAGGCATCGGGCCGCGCCGTATTGCGGAATGTCGCGCTGTCGTACTCGGGCAGGACGCGGTCCTTATGTATGCCCAGCACGCGCTCCATCAAGCCGCGCGTGACCGCCGCCTTGTTCGCGGCGTTCACCGCCTGAACCACCACGGGGATCGATGCCAGCTTGCCGATCGCGTCGGTGCTGGATAGCAGCTTGTCGCGCAGCCGCGCTCCGCCCTTCCGGAACTTGACCGCTTTCGCGCGCAGCTGGAGGTGCGGAAAATCTACGTTCCACTCGTGCGGCGGCACATACGGACACTTGGTCATGTAGCACATGTCGCACAGGTAGCAGCGGTCGATCACCTGCCAGTAATCGTCCTTCGCCACGCCGTCGATTTCCATCGTCTTGCTCTCGTCGATCAGGTCGAAGAGCGTGGGAAACGCCGTGCACAGGTTCACGCAGCGGCGGCAGCCGTGGCAGATATCGTAGACGCGCTCGAGTTCCTTGAAGAGCTTCCCTTCGTCGTGGAAATCGGCAGATTGCCAGTCGAGCGGATGCCGGGTAGGAGCCTCGAGGCTGCCTTCGCGTGCGGTCATAATCGAGTGTCCGGGTGAGAGACGTCGAGCGCGAACAGCGGCGGGAGCGCGGCGATCGCGCCCTCCCGCCACGCTGCCCGCGTCTTACGGCCGTTCAGTCGGCGAGTGCGTCGAGTGCCTTCTGGAAGCGGTTGGCGTGGGACCGCTCGGCTTTCGCCAGGGTCTCGAACCAGTCGGCGATTTCGGTGAAGCCCTCGTCGCGCGCGGCCTTGGCCATGCCCGGATACATGTCGGTGTATTCGTGCGTCTCGCCGGCGATCGCGGTCTTCAGGTTGTCACGGGTCTTGCCGAACGGCAGATCGGTTGCCGGATCCCCGCAGGCCTCGAGGTACTCGAGGTGGCCATGCGCGTGGCCGGTTTCGCCTTCCGCGGTCGAGCGGAATACTGCGGATACGTCGTTCTGCCCCTCGACGTCGGCCTTCGCTGCGAAATAAAGGTAGCGGCGGTTGGCCTGGGACTCGCCGGCAAATGCAGCCTTCAGGTTCTCGTGCGTCTTGGATCCCTTGAGCTTCATACCATTCTCCATTTAAATCAGCTATTTACGATATAACCGCGGGCACTGACGATACCGCTTGCTGCTACCGATCCCGGGTTCGATGAACGGGTTTTAGACTGAATCTAAACCGTGAACTGAGTATAGGGCGGGGCCCGAACCACTGTCAAGCAACGGGCTTACCGCGCGAGCATTGATTCGATTTCGGCGAAGGTGTTCGCGACAGCGCTGGTCTGAATGGTCACGCCAAGTTGGCGCGCGACCTGGGTGGCCGAAAAGATCCCACGCAGCCGCTGCCGTCCCTGCTCGCTGCGGTCTACGACGAGTGAGTGCTGCCGGCCCGCCTGCTTCAGCGTCGCCACCACGTGCCCAACCTTGGCCGAGCGTACCTGCTCCATGTCGAGCACCTGCAGGCGCTCGCGCAGCGTCATGACATCCCGGACCAGCACCTCTTCGCGCTGAATTCCGCGCTCGACCGCGGTCTGGACCGGCTTCTCGCCCAGCACGTCGTTCGCCGTAATCACGCCTTGCAACTTGCGATCCTTGTCCACGACGAGCAGGAGCCGCACGCTGCGCTGGATCATCCTCCGGTGCGCTTCGTCCACCGTATCCCCGGCAAGGATGATGATCGCGGTAATCCGCGTGAGGTCGGTCATCACGTCGACCGCTGGACTGTCGAGGCTCACTCGGTCGGGCACGGCTTGCGTCGGCTGCGCGTAGCCAATATCGGTGAGCAGCGCGTTCGTGGGCAATGGAGTGTAGTTCCTCAGCACGATAGTTCTCCTTCGTAAGGCGCCGGCCGCATCGGGCCGGGTGTTCATTTTAGAACCTATCTGAATAATTGGCACGTGTGCGACGGTGGCGATGCGGCATGCAGTTCCCGCTGGGCGACTGCGGCAATATCGCGAATATTGCAGGAGGGTAACCCGGCGACAAGATGCGCCCCTGAGCCGGCACGCGGCGCAGTTTGTCGCGGCCATTTACATGCCGGACACCCGCTGTAGGTTCGCCCCCTATTGCCACGCCGGCACCGCGACCGGTGCGGCTCTCAACAGATTCGAACTCGCCGGCGAATGCGTACTCGAACCGCAGGCGCCGCAAACCGATCGCACCGGGCATCCGGTTCTCATATGAATATCATCAGCTTGCGCGACGCGCTCCAGCCAGCCCGCGCGCAAGCGCAGCGCACAGCTCGCCTGGCCGTATATCGGCAGGGAATCGATGGCGCGAAAATCGTTGCCCGCGGTCGAGCACGACATCAGTGCCGCCGACAGCGACTCGGCGCCATAGGCGATCGTGTTCAACCGGGCAGCGGCGCAGCGCGGCGGCATCGGTCGCGCCCAGACGGCTCGGGTAAGAACGCAATTTGCCGCCCCGAGCTGCGCGAGCGCTGGTCGCAGCGCCGGCGTGCAATGGGGCGTGTTGACGAGCACGCCCCCGCTGCCGGCGACAAGGACCACCGCCGGGCGGCTGCCCGGCAGATCGTGGAAGCTGTGCCCGGGCCGCTCGAGCACCGTCAGCACGCGGGCAAGTGCGGCTACCCGCGCTCGAGTATGCCGGCCTGCGCTTCGGCTCCCCTGTACTGCGTGGACCGCCCTGACCGCCGGTTCAGATAGCGGGCGAGTTCCGCCAGCGCCTTCTGATAGACGTCGCGCTTGAACTCGATTACCACTTCCATCGGCACCCAGTACTCGCTCCACCGCCAGGCATCAAATTCCGGCTTTCTGCTCGCGCGCAGGTGCACGTCGCAGTCGCGTCCGATGAGGCGCAGCAGAAACCAGATCTGCTTTTGCCCGCGGTAATGGCCGCGCCAGTCGCGCCGCAGCCACTGCTCCGGCACCTCATAGCGCAGCCAGTCGCGGGTGCGACCGAGAATCCGCACGTGCTGCCGGTCGAGGCCTACCTCTTCGTTCAGCTCCCGATACATCGCGGCCTCGGGCGTTTCGCCGGGCTTGATGCCGCCCTGCGGGAACTGCCACGAATGCTGTCTCACCCGCTTGCCCCAGAAAACCTCGTTTTTTCGGTTGCAAAGTATGATGCCGACGTTGGGGCGGTAACCGTCACGATCGATCATGTCGACTACCCCAAGATTCAAGTAATTGACACGATTTTTTCACAATTCGGAAACGAAAGAAAGTCTGCGCGCCATGCTCGGGCGCAGCTCAGATGTGGAGGCGCTCCGCGTCGTGCCGATTCATTTTGCGCAGGCTCGCGACGAAGCGCCCAAATTCGAGCCCGTAGGCCGCTTCCAGCGCAATTGCGCGCGATTCGAGTTCACGCCAGGCCGGGTTGCCCGGGTGCCGACGAAACGCGAGCACCACCACGTTGCCGGGCTTTTCGGCCGGCAGGCACACGGTGCCTTCGGGGAAGGTCTGCTCGATGCGCTCGAGGTTTTCGTTAAACCGGCGGTCCCCGCCCCACAAGTTGACCACCAGCATGCCGTCCGGCGCGAGCCGCCGCCGGCAGGCTTCGTAGAACGATTCGTCGGACAGCGCCGCCACCAGCGATTCGCCATCGTAGCCGTCTACCGCGATCACGTCGGCGAGGTCGCCCTCGCGCGCAAGGTGCGCCGCCCCGTCGCCGATGACGACGCGGAAGCGCCCGTCTTCCGGCGGCAGGTGAAAATAATGCCGCGCAATGGCGACCACCTGCGGGCTGATCTCAACCGCCTCGACTGCCGACCACGGCAGCCGGTGGTAGATAAACTTGGCGAGCGAGCCGCCGCCCAGACCGATCAGGATGACGCGCGCCGGGCGCTCCTTGAATAGCATGAATCCCATCATGCTGCGGGTGTAAGAGAGCTCCAGCTCATGCGGTTTGGCAATGCGCATCGCGCTCTGCACCGTATCGCTGCCGATATGCAGGGTGCGCACGCCGAATTTCTCGCTCACATAGGTGGTTTCGGCATCGTCCGCAGCCTTGCGCACGCGCCATCGGGCAAAGAACTTCATTGCAGTTCGGTTCTGGAATCGCCGGCCGTTGGTAGAATAAACCTTTTTCGCCCCGGGACCGTCATGCGCGTATCACGGTTTTTCGTCTCCACCCTGAAAGAGGCGCCGGCTGAGGCCGAGGTCGTCAGCCACAAACTGATGCTGCGCGCCGGGCTGATCAAGCGGCTGACTAGCGGAGTCTACACCTGGATGCCGCTGGGGCTGCGCGTCCTTCGCCGGGTCGAGACCGTGATCCGGGAGGAGATGAACGCGAGCGGCGCCGTCGAGCTCCTGATGCCGGCAGTGCAGCCGGCGGAGTTGTGGCAGGAGTCGGGGCGCTGGGCCGAGTACGGGCCGGAGCTCCTGCGCATGAAGGACCGCCACCAGCGCGACTTCTGTATCGGCCCCACGCACGAGGAAGTGGTGAGCGACGTGGTGCGGCGCGAGATCCGCAGTTATCGCCAGCTGCCATTGAACTTCTACCAGATCCAGACCAAGTTTCGCGACGAGATCCGGCCGCGTTTCGGCGTCATGCGCGGGCGAGAATTCATCATGAAGGACGCCTACTCGTTCCATGCCGACAAGGCGAGCCTGGATGCCACCTATCGCGAGATGTATGACTGCTACTCGCGCATCTTCACCCGGCTCGGCCTTAAGTACCGCGCGGTTGCGGCCGACACCGGCGCGATCGGCGGTACCGGCTCGCACGAGTTCCACGTGCTCGCCGACTCCGGGGAAGACGCCATCGCGTTCTGCCCGGATTCCGACTACGCTGCCAACGTGGAACTGGCGGAAGCGATCATGCCTGCCACGCCGCGGCCGGCGGCAGCGGCGATGATCGCGGAAGTGCACACCCCGGGGGTCAAGACCATCGCTGAACTCGCGGCGTATCTGAAGATCGGCATGGAACGCACGGCGAAAGCGGTGGTCGTCGACGGCGTCGACGGCGCCCCGGTGCTGCTGATGGTGCGCGGCGACCACGAGCTCAATCTGGTGAAGGCGGGCAAGCTCGAGCAGGTGAAGAAGCCGCTTGCGTTCGCATCCGCAGAGTCGATCCGCGGCGCGTTCGGTGCGGATCCGGGATCGCTGGGTCCGGTCGGTTTCAAGGGCGTGGTGATCGCCGACCGCACCGTTGCCGTGATGTCCGACTTCGTGGTCGGCGCGAACCGCACCGACTACCACTACACCGGTGTCAATACCGGGCGCGATTTTCCCGAACCGTTCGTTGCCGACATCCGCAACGTGGTGCCTGGCGACTCGAGCCCCGACGGCAAGGGTGCGCTCAAGATCCTGCGCGGCATCGAGGTTGGGCATATCTTCCAGCTGCGCACCAAGTACTCCAACGCGATGGGGCTCACTTTTCTCGACGAATCCGGCAAGTCGCAGGTGATGGAAATGGGCTGCTACGGCATCGGCGTCACGCGCATCGTGGCCGCCGCGATCGAGCAGAACCACGACGAGCGCGGCATCATCTTCCCGCGCGCGATCGCGCCATTCGAGGTTGCAATCGTGCCGATCGGGCTTGCCAAGAGCGGCGAGGTCCGGGCCGCGGCTGAGAAGCTGCATACGGAGCTTTCCGCCGCAGGGCTCGAGGTATTGCTCGACGACCGCGACGAGCGCCCCGGCGTCATGTTCGCGGACACGGAGCTGATCGGCATCCCCCACCGCATCGTCGTCGGTGACCGCGGCTTGAAGCAGGGGACGGTCGAGTATCAGGCCCGGTGCGACAAGACGGCAACGGCGGTCTCCTTGCAAGAGGCCGCCGGATTCGTAAAATCGAGGGTATGCGCAGATTGACGGGCACGGTGAGCCTCGCGGCGCTGCTATCGGTGCCCTTGACGCTGGCGCTGCTGCTTCCCGGGCCGGCGCGCAGCGGCACACAGAACTACGAGCCGCTGTCGGCCAGCGTGCAGGCCGCGCTGTCCGAGGCGATCAGCGACCAGGTCGTTCCCTACCTCGCGTTCGAGACCGAGCACGCCGCCCGTGACTGGCTCTCGGCCATGTCGCAGCGCCTCGCGCGGCGCATTCCCGACCGGCTCGCGCGTGAAGAGTTCCTGGTGACGGTGCATTACGAGGCCAAGCGCGCCGGCCTCGACCCGCAGCTCGTGCTGGGGCTGATCCAAGTGGAGAGCAATTTCCGCAAGTATGCGATTTCCCGCGCCGGCGCGCGCGGGTTCATGCAGGTCATGCCGTTCTGGGTCGGCCTGATCGGCAGACAGAATCATAACCTGTTCCACCTGCGCACCAACCTGCGCTACGGCTGTGTGATCCTGCGCCACTATCTCGACCGCGAAAGCGGCGATCTGTTTCGCGCGCTGGGCCGCTACAACGGCAGCCTCGGCCAGGCCGAGTACCCGAACCTCGTGCTGCGCGCCTGGCGCCGCGACTGGCACTACACTGCGCGTGCCGATGAAGGCGCGCGAGCACGACCGGTTTCCGCGCCCTGAGTCCTCCGCCGCGCGGGTTTCCCGCCTAGACAGCCTTGATGCGCGCCAGCTCCTCGGGCGCCTCCGGGCGGTCGGCGTCCGTGAACAGCTGCTCGATCGAGATCCGGGTGCTCGCGCCAACGCTCTCGGTGATTCCTTGCGCCAGCCCGCCGATCGCCGGGTCGGCGGTGCGCTGCGGTGCCCGGGCCTGCGCTCGAAATACGAACAGCTGATAGACATCTGCGACCGTGACCGTGCCGGGATCGCGGTGTAGCACCCAGCCCAGCGGCAGTGTCCGGCTCACCCAGCCCTCGCGCACCATCGCCTCGAGCAGCGCTTCGATGCGGTCTACCGGCGCCCGCACCGTGGTGTGCAGGTCGCGCAGCGTAACCCGCGCGCCACGGCGGTGGGCACGCACCAGGATTGCGAGAATCTGCAGCGCGTCGAAGAAATCGTCTCCCGGCACACGGCGGGCGATCCCGGACTGCGCCTGCCACTCAGGCAGCGCTGCCACGACCACGGCGCCGAACAGCACCACCAGCCACGACAGGTAGATCCAGAGCAGGAAGATCGGCACGCTGGCAAACGTGCCAAACACCAGCTGGTAGGTCGGAAACTCGGCGATATAGACCGCGAAGCCGCGCTTCATTGCCTCGAACAGAAGCCCGGCGAGCAGCCCGCCGAACACCGCGTCGCGAATCCGCACCCGCCGGTTGGGCATGGTGAGATACAGCAGCGCGAGCGCACCGGAGGTGAGCACGATCGGCACGGTCTTCAGCAGCGCGACCCCCGCGCCGGGAATATCGCGCACCAGCCCGAGCGACAGGCTGACCAGCCATGAAGTGAGCGAGAGGCTCGCGCCGATCAGCACCGGCCCCACGGTGAGCAGCGTCCAGTAAATGAGCACCCGCTGCAACACGGAGCGCTGGTGCGACACGCGCCAGATGCCGTTGAACGCGCGCTCGATTGTCATCATCAGCATGATCGAGGTGACGACGAGGAACGCGATTCCGAGCGTGGTGAGGCGCGCAGCGTTGGCGGCGAACTGGTGGGTCTTTTCGGCCAGCGCGCCGGCTGACGCCGGCAGCAGATTTTCCAGCACAAAGCGCTGCATCACGTCACCCAGCTCCCTGAACACGGGGAACGCCGAGATCAGCGTGACAGTCACCGCGATCAGCGGCACCAGCGACAGCAACGTGGTGAAGGTAAGACTCGAGGCAATCTGCAGGCAGCGATCCTCGTACAGGCGCCGCCCGACGATACGCGCAAGATCCAGTAGCGGTGGGGTCTTCTCGAGCATGGCAGCTCCGCTGATGTCACACTATATAATACCCGCGAACCTTCGCTATCGCCCCGCCATGAAGGAAATCCTGGTTCTCTATTACAGCCACTACGGCGCCACGCGGCAGATGGCGCAGCTGGTTGCGCGCGGAGTCGAACAGGTGGCCGGTGTCACCGCACGGCTGCGCACCGTGCCGAAAGTGTCCGCCGTAAGCGAAGCCGTCGCACCCGCAGTGCCGGATACCGGCGCGCCCTATGCCGAATTGCGCGACCTCGAGGAATGTGCGGGAATCGCCCTCGGCTCGCCGACCCGATTCGGCAACATGGCGGCGCCGCTGAAGTATTTTCTCGACTCCACCGGCGAGCTCTGGTTGAAAGGCACGCTCGCCGGCAAGCCGGCTGCCGTGTTCACGTCAACCAGCAGCCTGCACGGCGGCCAGGAAACCACGCTCACGTCAATGATGCTGCCGCTCCTGCATCACGGGATGCTGATAGTCGGGCTTCCGTATCTCGAGCCGGAGCTGCTCACCACCACGAGCGGCGGCACCCCTTACGGCGCGAGCCACCACGCCGGCGCGGCAAGCGACGCGCCGATCTCGGAGCACGAGCGCCGCCTGTCCATCGCGCTCGGCCGGCGCCTCGCAGCTGTCGCGCTCAGGCTCGGCACATGAACCTCACCGCTTCTCGCGCGGGCTGCTGGGCGTGACATCGGCCAGGCTTCATTACGTGTGCGCGGCAAGTCTTGTCGCGCTGATCTTTCTCTGCCTCGCCTGGGAGACGTGGCTTGCGCCGCTGCGGCCGGGTGGATCGTGGCTCGTGCTCAAGGTACTGCCGCTGCTCGCGCCGTTGCGGGGCGTCTTGCACCGGCAGGTCTACACTCTGCAATGGGCGTCGATGCTGATGCTGGCGTACTTCGCGGAAGGGATCGTGCGCGGCTACTCGGACACCGGCGTCTCTGCGCAACTCGCGTGGATCGAGGTCACGTTCGCGCTCGCTTTCTTCTTGAGCGCTATCCTGCTCGTTCGCGCCGAGCGCCGCGCTAGCGGCGGAAAATCCACAGGATGAGCGTGATCACCAGCGAGACGATGATGCTCGTGGTGAGCGGGAAGTAGAACGTGAATCCCTTGCGCTCGAGCTTGATGTCGCCGGGCAGGCTACCCAGGCCGAGCTTCGCGAGCCAGGGCCAGAGCACACCCAGCGCCAGAAGAACTATTCCTATTGTTATCAACCATTTGCTCATGTGAGGTTGCCGTGGGGATAGGTAGCTGGCCCGCCGCGGGGCGCTAGTGCAAGCTTGCTCCCGGCATGCCAACTTTACAATGCCGGTTGCACGGCCGGGTGCTATGCTAATCGCATAGGTTTACGTGCAAGCGAGGAGGGTCACCATGCCACTTGTCGCCATGACTCGCGAAATGGGTTCGCTCGGCCAGGAAGTCGCCGCACGGCTCTCCGACCGCCTCCGCAGGAAGCTCGTCCATCACGAAATTGTCGGTCAGCTCGCAAGCAAGATGCGGTTGCGACAAAGCCACGTCATCCGCTTCCTCGATGGCAAGTCCGGGATGTGGGAGCGCCTGACGACCGACAAAACGAGCCTATCGATCTTCACGGCGGCCGAGACGCTCGACATCGCCGAGAGCGGCGAGGTCGGCGTCATTCACGGCTGGGGCGCGGCGCACCTGCTGCGCTCGGTGCCGCACGTGTTGTGCGTGCGAGTATGCGCGCCGCGGGCAGTACGCGTACGGCGCATGATGGAGCGCCTGGGCACGAACGACGGGGAATTTGTCGAGCACGAAATCAAGCTGTCGGACGAAGCGCACACGGCGATCACCCGCCGGCGTTTCGGCATCGACTGGCATCAACCCGAGCACTACGATCTGGTACTCAACACCGAGCGGCTGACGATAGACGAGTGCGTGGACGAGGTCGAGAAGCTGCTCACTGATCCGGCGTTCCAGGAAACGGCAGAATCAAGGCAGACGCTTGCCGATCTGGGCCTTCAGGCCAGGGTGCGAGCGGCACTGCGCCAAGACCCGCGCACCCGCGCGGCACTCATCACGATCGCGGCCGACCAGGGCCGCGTCACCCTTTCGGGCATGCTCGAGGACGGCCTGAACCAGAATGATGTCGCCGACGTCGCCGCCCGCGTCGCCGGCGTCAAGGACGTCGCGATCGATCTGCGGATCATCGGACCGACGCGCAGGCTGCACATCGACGGCTGAAGTCAGCCCGAGGTCGCAAGAAAGAGGGGGCGTGCGCCCCCTTTCTCTCAGCCGCTGCCAGCCTGCACCAATCACGGAAATGGCGCCATCGGTTTGCCGGTGGTAAGCAGGTGATGCAGGGCGTAGACCCAGCCACGCATGCGATGATAGTTCCGGAAGTGGCTGTACTGCTGCATCTTGATGTTGTCGGCGAGCTCGTCGCGGTTCTTGCCCTCGGCGATGCCAGCGCGCACTGCGGTGAGCAAATCCTCGTGCATTTGCGCATATTCGAGCACGTCCTCGCGCGTGGAAACGTCGCCGTGACCGCCGAGGAAAGTGTCGATGTCGAACGCGGCCGCCTTACGCAGCAGCGCGATCCATCCCTCGACCGAGGGTGTAAAGGAATAATTTGACCAGTTCCTGCGCGAGAACGGCCCGCCCAGGAAGAGCGTCCGCGCGTGCGGGAAGTGGATCAGGGTGTCACCGGGATTCTGTCCTGGCCCAAGATGGATCAGCTCCACGGTGCGGCCGCCGAGGTGAATCGTGAAGCGCGAATCGAAGGCGACGTCCGCCAAGACCATCTGCAGCTCGCCGGTGTCGAGCTTGTGGCGCTTGAACTACGCCTGGCGCCGGTTGGCTTCGTCGTCGTAGTATTTCTGCATCATCGCGCGCGTATCGCGCTGCGAGACGATGATCGCGCCTGCGGCCTTGAACACCGGGTTGCCGAGGAAATGGTCGCGGTACGCATGGGTCACCACCACCCACTTGACCGGCTTGTCGGTCAGCTTGCGGATCTCGCCGCGCAGCCGCCGCGTGTCCGCCGGATACTGCTGCGTGTCGACGACCAGCACGCCTTCCTCGGTCACCAGGAACGCGGAATTCGACGACCCGTCGTTCCAGTAAAAATAGAGGTCGGGCGCGACCTGCTCTACCTGGGCGGCGTGCGACTTGGCCGCCGGCTTAAGCGCTTCCGGCGCGAGCTTGCCCAGCTCCTGGGAATACTGCGCGTGCGATTGGCCCGTAACGACGAGCGCGGCCGCGCCGAGCAGCGCGGCCGCGTGCTGCTTGACGCGCTTCATGGCTCCCCCTCCCCGCCCGCGCCGGGCCGCGGGTGTCAGACCTGCGGATTGATGCGTTCCACCTTTGAGTGCAGCTTGTTCAGCGCGTTGACATAGGCCTTGGCCGAGGCCACGACGATGTCGGTATCTGCGCCCTGACCGTTGACGATGCGCCCGCCCTTGGTGAGCCGCACCGTCACCTCCCCTTGCGAATCCGTGCCGGTCGTGATGTTGTTGACCGAGTATAGCAGGAGTTCCGCACCGCTTCGGGCGAGCTCTTCGATCGCCTTGAACGAGGCGTCCACCGGACCGCTGCCGCGCGCCTCCGCACGGCGCTCCTTGCCGTCTTCCGAGACGACGATCCGGGCGTACGGCTGCTCCCCCGTCTCCGAGTGGGCGGTGAGCGAGACCAGCTTGTAGTGCTCGTTCTCGACGTGCTCGAGGTTTTCCTCGGTAATGAGCGCGTGCAGATCCTCGTCGAAGATCTCGTGCTTCTTGTCGGCGAGCTCCTTGAAGCGCTTGAAGGTCGCATTCAACACCTCCTCGGAGTCGACGACGATGCCGAGCTCCTGCAGGCGGCTCCTGAACGCGTTGCGCCCGGAGTGCTTGCCCAGCACCAGGCGGTTGGCGTTCCAGCCCACGTCCTGGGCGCTCATGATTTCGTAGGTATCGCGGCTCTTCAGCACCCCGTCCTGGTGGATGCCCGACTCGTGGGCGAAGGCGTTGGCGCCGACGATGGCCTTGTTGGGCTGAACCGGAAAGCCGGTGATGCCAGCGACGAGCCGGCTGGCCGGCACGATCTGGGTGGTATCGATGCCCGTGTCGCAGGTGAACACATCCTGGCGCGTGCGCACCGCCATCACAATTTCCTCGAGCGCGGCGTTGCCGGCGCGCTCCCCGAGCCCGTTGATGGTGCACTCGACCTGCCGCGCGCCGTTCAGCACCGCGGAGAGCGAGTTGGCGACCGCCAGGCCGAGATCGTTGTGGCAGTGCACCGACCAGATTGCCTGATCGGAGTTGGGAATGCGCTCGCGCAGGGTGCGGATCAGGCGCCCGAAGTGCTCGGGTACGGTGTAGCCCACCGTGTCGGGCACATTGATGGTTTTCGCGCCGGCCTTGATGACCCGCTCGAGGATGCGGCACAGGAAATCGATGTCCGAGCGGCCCGCGTCCTCGGGCGAAAATTCGATGTTGTCCGTGTACTCGCGCGCCATCTTGACCGCGCGCACCGCCTGCTCAATCACCTGGGACGGCTCCATCCGCAGTTTCTTCTCCATGTGAATGGGACTCGTCGCGATGAACGTGTGCACGCGCGGGCTCCCCGCGACACGCACCGCCTCGCCGCAGCGGCGGATGTCCTTCTCGTTCGCGCGTGCCAGCCCGCAGATCGTGCTGTCCTTGATGGTGGCCGCGACCGCGCGCACCGCGTCGAAGTCGCCGTCGCTCGCGGCCGGGAATCCCGCCTCGATGACGTCGACGCGCATGCGCTCGAGCTGGCGCGCGATGCGCAGCTTCTCGTCCTTGGTCATCGACGCGCCGGGGCTCTGCTCGCCGTCGCGCATCGTCGTGTCGAATATGATCAATTTTTCCTTCGCCATGTCGCTCTCCTAGCCTTGCCGCCCGGCTGCCGCTGCGAGCGCGCGAGCCGGACCGGAATACTGATACGTGCTCCCGGCGCATCGCCCGCGCCGGACCAAACAACCAAAATGGGATATAAGTCGATTAGCGCGCGCGTGCGCGCAGCAGCAGGCCGCCCAGCAGGAAGCCGGGAAGAAGAAATACTGCCTTGGCCTGTTGAAAAGAGTGCATGATGAGGAAATATAGAGGCTTTTCACGTGCCGCGCAAGCCCGGGTCAAGCGGCCGCCGAGGGCGGCGGCCTGCCGGTGCGGCCCCGGATCATCTCCCACACCCAGATGATGTAGCCGGAGCCGGCGTAAGCGACGAACAGGATGAACAACATCTCGGGCAGCGTGCTCGATACTATGAACAGCGCCACCATCCCGAAGGTGATCGCGACAACCACCGAGAACGACACGTTCTTGCGCAGGTTGATGTCCTTGCCGCTGTAGAACTTGAAGCTGCTGACCATGGAGAGCCCGGCGAAAAGCGTGAGGCCCCATGCGAGCCACTTCACCTCCGCGCCCCGTATCTGGTACTCGCTCATCGCCCACACCAGTCCGGCGACGAGACACGCCGCGGCCGGGCTGGGCAGCCCCTGGAAGAAGCGCTTGTCGGCGACATCGAGGGTGGTGTTGAAGCGGGCGAGGCGCAGTGCCGCGCAGGCGCAGTAGATGAAGGCGGCGATCCAGCCGAGCTTGGTCGTGAGCCAGGGGCCGAGCATGGCAAGCCCCTTCATGGCGGCGAAATCCTTGAGCGCCCACACGTAGACCACCAGCGCCGGCGCCACGCCGAACGACACCATATCGGACAGGCTGTCGTATTCGGCCCCGAATGCGCTCTGGGTGCGCGTGAAGCGGGCGACGCGCCCGTCGAGCCCGTCGAACACCGCTGCAACAAAGATCGCGATCGCCGACTGTTCGAACCGCCCGCTCATCGCCATGACGATCGCGTAGAAACCGGCGAACAGCGCGACCGTGGTCAGCAGGTTTGGCAGCCAGTAGATGCCGCGCCGCGCGAAGCGCGACTTGATGAACAGCTTGTGTTCTTTCGGCTCGTACATCGGTCGGGGTCGATACTCTCGTGCTGCGCTCGGATGCCAGTGGGGGAGTTTACACGACGATCATGGCACTTGCGTGGACGCCGGCGGCAGCAGTGCCAGCACGGTCTCTGTCGCGTAGACCTTGTCGCCGACGGCCGCCTGCGGCACGGCCGCGGGCGGCAGATACACGTCCACGCGGGAACCGAAGCGGATGAAACCGTAGCGCTCGCCGCGCGCGAGGCTCTGCCCCGGCTTCGCGTAGCAGAGGATGCGGCGCGCGATGAGCCCGGCGATTTGCACGCAGGTGACGTCCACGCCAGCCGGCGTGCGGATCCACAGCGCCGCGCGCTCGTTCTCGAGCGAGGCCTTGTCGAGGGCGGCGTTCACGAAGCGGCCGGGATGATACCACGCCTTGCGCACTTCGCCGTCAACCGGGCTGCGGTTCGAGTGCACGTTGAACACGTTCATGAAGACGCTCATCTTGAGTGCGTCGCGCTCGAGATACGGATCGCGCACGCGCGCCACGGCGACGACACGGCCGTCGGCGGGTGCAAGCACGGCGCCCGGGTCCTGCGGCACGACGCGGGCCGGATCGCGGAAGAACTGCAGGATGAAGATCGTCGCCAGCCACAGCGGCGCCGCCCACCAGAAGCCGGCGAAAACGTGGACCAGCAGCGCCGCGGCCGCAGCAGCCGCGAGGAATGGCCATCCCTCGCGGGCGATGATGGGATGCGGGTAGCTGCTCACAGAGCCGGCAATCGGGGGATCAGCATCCGGGAGCGCTCAAGGCGGTTCGGTTTCGCTCGGTTCTCAATCCGCGTTGCCCCGGTGCTAATTCTTGGACTGGTCGACCAGGCGATTCTTCCTGATCCACGGCATCATCTCGCGCAGCTTGCCGCCTATCTGCTCCACCGGATGTGCCTGCCCGATGCGGCGCATCGCCTTCAACGTCGGTGCGCCGGCACGGTTCTCGAGAATGAACTCCTTGGCGAACTGCCCGGTCTGGATCTCCTCCAGGATCCGCTTCATCTCGGCTTTCACCTGGTCGTTGACGATGCGCGGCCCGCGGGTGAAATCACCGTACTCGGCCGTGTTCGACACCGAGTAGCGCATGTTGGCGATACCGCCCTCATAGATGAGATCGACGATCAGCTTCACTTCGTGCACGCACTCGAAATAGGCCATTTCCGGCGCATAGCCGGCATCGACCAGCGTCTCGAATCCGGCCTGGATCAGGGCGGAAACACCGCCGCACAGCACGACCTGCTCGCCGAAGAGGTCAGTCTCGCACTCTTCGCGGAACGTGGTTTCGATCACGCCCGCGCGCGCCGCGCCGATCGCTCCGGCGTAGGAAAGCGCCACGTCGCGCGCCTTCTTCGACGAATCCTGGGCGACCGCGATCAGCGAGGGCACGCCGCCACCCTGGGTGTAGGTCGAGCGCACGAGGTGGCCGGGGCCCTTGGGCGCGATCATGATCACGTCGAGGTCCGCCCGCGGCTCGATCTGCTTGAAGTGAATGTTGAAGCCGTGTGCGAATGCGAGCGTCGCACCCTTCTTGATGTTAGGCTCGATCTCGTCGTGGTAGACCTGCGCGTGGTGCTCGTCGGGCAGGAGGATCATCACCAGGTCCGCCGCCTTGACCGCCTCACCGACCTCCTTCACCGCGAGCCCCGCCTTCTTCGCCTTGTTCCAGGATGCGCCGCCCTTGCGCAAGCCGACCGAGACCTTCACGCCCGAGTCCTTCAGATTGTTCGCATGCGCGTGGCCCTGCGACCCGTAGCCGATGATCGCGACGTGCTTGCGCTTGATCAGTGACAGGTCGGCATCTTTGTCGTAATAAATCTTCATGATCGTCCCTCTGTGTGAAGTGTGAAATGCGAAAAGAGTAGGCGGAGCGCCGGGCGACGCCGCCCGCAGCGCCTCAGGTTTCCCTGCTCACGTCTGTCTAGAACCTATTTCATAAATGCCCGCGTGTGCGACGGTGGCGATGTGGGATGCAGTTCTAGGAGGGCGACCGCAGCAATATCGCGAATATTGCAAGGGAGCCCGACAACGAAATGCGCCCCGAGCGGGCGCTTGCCTGCCCATGGGCGCGCAACGGCGAAGCCGTTGCTCGGCGCCCCGTCCCTGCGGGTTGCGGCCAAAACGCGCGTCTGCGTCGTCCCGCTGCTTGCCAATGCGCCCCGGCCACGGTGTGGCGCAGCCTGGTGCGGGACGGGGGCGCGGGGCGGCGTGTTCATGCGACAGCGCCCCGGGGCTTCCGCGGCTGCTCCCGCAAACGGGCCTGCGGCTAACGCGTCGCAGCCGCCGCGATATTGGCTGCGCACCGC
>JBFKNN010000004.1:0-48354 GCA_041629335.1 Burkholderiales bacterium
ATCGAGGGCGAGCCGATTTTCGAGGTGCTGCGGACGGCATACTTCGATGATCTCGACCGTGCCGAGTCCGTGCAGCCGGCGCGCGCGGGCGAACATGGCGTGGTGTACGTGCTGCCCGATGCGGCCTGGAGCCGCCGGGTAAACGGTATCTTCAGCAACCGCCTCTCGCAGTCCCATCCGCAGCGCGCGCACGCGGTTCTGATCGCCCGGCACGGGGGCTACACGGTGAGCGTGCGCGCGCCGGTCGCGCAGCCCGCTGGCGCCGATGAGCTGTGCCTCAGGTTCGAGTCGGGCGGCGGGCGCAGGGGCGCGGCGGGTATCAACCTCCTGCCCGAATCGGACTTCGCGCGGTTCATGGCGGAATTCGAGCGGCAGTTCGCAGAGCGGAATTAGGGGACAGACGACGTTTTTCGGGGGAAACGTGGTCTGTCCCCGGTTTCTACCTGACGGCGTCGATTGCGGCGCGGATTTCGCTGTTGGCGGGCCGCTGCGTGTAGTCCTTCTCGATGCGCGCCCATGCCACCCGTCCGGACCGGTCAACGACGTAGACGGACGGATAGGGAATTCCGGCGTGGCGCAACTGCGCGTAGCGCGGGTCCTGCACACCGTAGCGGTCGATGACGCGGTGCGCGGGGTCCGACAGCAACGCAAAACGCACGCTTCCGGCGGCGCCGGCTGCGAGTTCGGCGGCGAAAGCGCGGCTTCGGGCGGCGGTATCGACGCTGATCCCCCACAGCGCGACGGCCTCGCCGGGCTTCAGCAACGATTTCAGCTCGGCAAACTGCCGAACGCAGTAGGGTCACCAGTGCCCGCGGTAGAACACCAGGACGACGATCCGCTTGCCACGCTCAGCGGACAGGGCGTGCTGGTTGCCGTCCTGGTCCTGGAGCGTGAAGTCCGGTGCGACATCGCCCACGGCGACCGGGCTCGCGCGCGGCGTGACCGGGTTGTCCGCCGTCTGTGCCGGTGTTGCGGAGAGCACGCCGGCAGCCAGTGCCAGCGCGCCCAGGATCTTGCGGATAACTTCAGCGGACATCGGGGCGCCTCCTGCCGGATTCGGGATGGGCGCAGTCTAGTAAGCCGCCCGCCGTCGCGCAAGCGGGCATGCTACACGGCGGCCGGCGGCGCGGCTTCGCGCTTGCCGGAGAAGTCCGCGAGCACGTTCATCTCGATCGCGGCGAACGCGATGAGCCAGAGCGCCGCGTCGTAGGCGTTGAACCACTCGCCGCGCCAGGCCCACACCAGAACCACCCCGGCGAGGCTGAGGTACAGCACCAACGCGGCCGCGCCGAACAGGACACGGCGCCGCGTGAGTACCCGCGCATACCGCACTTCGATTTCGAGCAGGACCACCACCCCGATCCACAGCCATGCGTTGACCGCGTCGAGCCAGGCTTTGCCGTGCAGGTAGCCGATGGCGGCGGCAATGACCCCGGCCGCGGCCAACAACCGCACCCCGTGCACGGCCGTCACGGCGCGCGGGGTGGACAGACGGTGGGCGTGCGCGGTCTCGAGCTCGAACAGCACGAGCAGCGTGAACCAGGCGACGGAATCGAGCCCTTCGGCGAGCGTGCCCCCGGCGGCAAAAACCGCGGTATTGGCAACGAGCAGGACGAAGACCGCCAGCTTGAAGCCGCCGTACCACAGCGGTTGCGATGCGCTGGGCATGGCCAGGCGGCGCTGCAGCTACGCCGGCTCGGGCTCTCCGCCCTTGCGCAGGCCGTAGACCTGCGGCGCGAGCGAGCCCGCCACCATGGCGAGCGCGCTGACCAAGACGCCCGCGAGCTGCGGCGGCACCAGGCCCTCGGGACTGACGGCCTCGAGCGTGAGCCAGGTGGCAAGGCCGCCGAGAATCGCGGCAAGCGCACCCTGGGTGGTGGCGCGCTTCCAGTAGAGCCCGCACACCAGCGGCACGAAGGCCGCCACCAGCGTTACCTTGTAGGCGCCCACGACCATCTCGTAAATGGTGGAATCGGAATTCAGCGCGAACAGCGTCACCGCGACGGCGAAGACCGCCACCACGATGCGCATGGTGAGCAGGAACGACCGGTCATCGAGATCCTTCCTGAGGAACCGCTTGAGAATGTTCTCGGTGAACGTGACCGATGGCGCGAGCAGCGTGCCGCTCGCGGTGCTCATCACCGCGGAGAGCAGCGCGCCGAAGAACAGAATCTGCGCCGGAAGCGGCGTGTGGCCCAGGATCAGGGTGGGCAGGATCAGCTGGTGGTCCTTCTGCATCAGCTCGCCCACCATCTTGGGGTCGATCAGGCTCGCCGAGTAGGCGATGAAGATCGGGATGAAGGCGAACGCGAAATACACCGAGCCGCCGACGATCGAGCCGCTCACCGCGATTCTCTCCGTGCGCGCGGAGTTCACCCGCTGGAACACGTCCTGCTGCGGGATCGAGCCGAACATCATGGTTATCCACGCGCCGAAGAACCACAGCATGTCGCGCGCCTCGAACTTGGGCCAGAACTCGAGCTTGCCCGCCGCTTGCGCGTGTGACACGACCGTGGAGACGCCGCCGGCCTTGTCGGAGACGATGAAGGCGATATAGAACAAGCCGATAATGATCACCACCATCTGCACGAAGTTGGTCCACGCCACCGAGTACATGCCGCCCCACAGCGTGTAGACCACCACCACCGCGGCGCCGATCAGGATGCCTGTCGACATGCTGACCGCCCCCTCGGTGACGACGTTGAACACCAGCCCGATCACCACGATCTGCGCGGAGAGCCAGCCAAGGTACGAGATCACGATGCACACGCTCACCAGGAGCTCCGCCGTGGCGTTGTAGCGGATGCGGTAATAGTCGCCAATGGTGAGCATGTTCATGCGGTAGAGCCTGGCTGCGAAGAACAGCCCCACCAGGATGAGGCACATGCTCGAGCCGAAGGGATCGGCGACGATGCCGCCCAGGCCTTCCTTGATGAAGGTGGAGGAGATGCCGAGCACCGTCTCGGAACCGAACCACGTGGCAAACACCGTCGCGGTAACGACGTAGAACGGCAGCGTGCGGCCGGCCTCGACGAAGTCGCGTGTGTTGTGCACGCGCAGCGCGGCGACGATGCCTACCGCGATCGAGATGGCGAGATACAGGATCACGAACCAGAGCAGCATGGCGATGGCGTCCTCAAGCGCGCGGATGCGGTGCCGGCGCCGCGGCGGCGCCGGTGGCGCACATTATAAACCGCAGCGCGCTCAGAGTAGCGCGATGCCGAGGGCGGCGACGAGCGCGAGCAGCGCCGCGATTGCCGCGAGCCACAGCGACTGGCGCCGCTTTTCGGCGACCAGCTGCTCGAGGCGCTCGGCCACCGCGTCTTCCTGCCGCGCGTCGAGGTAGCGGTGCAGCAGCCGCGGGAGCTGCGGCAGCAGGGTTGTCCACTGCGGCGCTTCCTCCCGGATGTGGCGCGCGAGCGCCCGCCAGCCGACCTGCTCCGACATCCAGCGCTCGAGGTACGGCTTGGCCGTGTCCCACAGGTCGAGGTCGGGGTCGAGCTCGCGCCCGAGGCCCTCGATGTTGAGCAGCGTCTTCTGCAGCAGCACGAGCTGCGGCTGCACCTCGATATTGAACCGGCGCGAGGTCTGGAACAGGCGCATCAGCACCCGCCCGAACGAGATGTCCTTCAAGGGCTTGGCGAAGATCGGCTCGCACACGGTGCGGATCGCCGCCTCGAAATCGTCGACGTCGGTCTGTTTCGGCGCCCAGCCCGATTCGATATGGGCGACGGCGACGCGCCGGTAGTCGCGGCGGAAGAAGGCGATGAAGTTCTGCGCGAGATAGTGCTTGTCCACCGCCGAAAGCGTTCCCATGATGCCGAAGTCGAGTGCGACGTACTGGCCCTCCGGCGTGACCAGGATGTTGCCCGGGTGCATGTCGGCGTGGAAGAAGCCGTCGCGGAAGACCTGGGTGAAGAAGATCTCGACCCCGGCACGGGCGAGCTTCTTGATATCGACCTGCTGCGCGCGCAGCGCCTCGACCTGCGACACCGGCGTGCCGTGCATCCGCTGCATGACCATCACTTCGGTCGCGCAGTAGTCCCAGTAGACCTCCGGGACCTGCAGCAGGGGGGAGCGCTCGAAATTGCGCCTCAGCTGGCTCGCGTTGGCGGCCTCGCGCATGAGGTCGAGCTCGACTTCAAGGTGCTTGGCGAACTCGTCCACCACCTCGTGCGGCTTCAGGCGCTTGCCGTCGGCCCAGAGCAGCTCGACCAGAGTCGCGCCCGCATGGAGCAGCGCGAGATCGTGCGCGATGACATGCTCGATCCCCGGCCGCAGGACTTTCACCGCCACCTCGGTGCCGTCCGGAAGCGCGGCGATGTGCACCTGCGCCACCGAGGCGCTGGCGATCGGCTCCGGCTCGAACCGGGCGAACACGTCCGCGAGCGGGCGGCGGTAAACGCGCTTCAATATTTCTGCCGCCTGCGCCGCGGGGAACGGGGGCACCTGATCCTGCAACCGGGCGAGCTCGTTGGCGATGTCTGCGGGCAGCAGGTCGCGGCGGGTCGAGAGCACCTGGCCGAACTTGACGAAGATCGGTCCCAGCGCTTCGAGCGCGAGGCGCAGCCGTTCGGCGCGCGGGCGCTCGAGCCGGCGCCAGAACAGCACGGCGTTCACCGCGGCACGCAGCACGCGCACACGCTCGTGCCCGAGAATGAACTCTTCGAGCCCGAAGCGCAGGCTGACCCAAGCAATTTTGATTAACCGGAACAAACGCATGCGCGAATTGTAACCGCTCGCGCCGGTCGGCGGGTCGCGGTGCTCAGTGTGCCGGCAGCAGCCGCGCGAGGCGCATTTCCAGACGCGCGACATCGTCGCGCAGATGATCCACTTCCGTGTTGAACTGCTCGACGTCGCGCCGGCGCGCGATGAGCGGGTCTTCCTCGGTCCAATACTCGGCGAACGAGCGCGCCAGATTGTCGGCCGATTGCGCGCCCCAGCGCTGCAGGGTGCGGCCGGTTTCGGCCATCCGATGCGCCGCGATGTCGCCGAAGACCCGTGCGAGATCTTCTTCGATATCCCAGCGCAGATTGCGCCACACCTGATTCACCACGGTGGCGAGCTCGGCGTCGCCGGTGACGTCGATCTCGTTCCACGCGGTCTCGTCGGCCGCGACGAGACGCAGCATCACGCCCGGGGTGACGCGTATCGTCGCATCCGGCACCGCGTCGGCTGCTGCCGGCGCGAGCTCGCCGCCGTCGGCGATCGCGAGTGCCAGGATGAACGGCGCACACTCGATGCGCACGGTCTTGCCGGAAAGCCCGGCGAGCCGCTCGAGCGCCCACGCGTTGCCGCGCAGGACGTGATTGATCGAAGGAACGACGAGTGGCTCTATCATCAAATAACGCGAATGGCGATTGGCGATTGGCGATTGGCGATTGGCGGTTGGCGATTGGCGATTGGCGTTTGGCGTTTGGCGCTTGGCGGTAAGCAGAAGTCGGTTGACGACCCAGAAATTATTTCGCTTACTGTTAACCGCTAACCGCTAACCGCTAACCGCTAACCGCTAACCGCTAACCGCTAACCGCTAACCGCTAACCGCCAACCGCTAATCAGTTCTATGCCTGCTGAACGCCGGCGACGAGCCAGCCGTCGCGGCCGCGCACCGGCTTCTCGAGATGCCAGATCTCGCTGAACTCGACCGGCTCTCCGTTCGCCGATTCGCGGATCAGGCCGTAGAAGCGGACGCTGACGACATAACGATCGCTTTCGGTCGCGACATCGAGCACTTCGGCGTTGAGCGTCACGACATCCGTCTGCTGGGCGGCGCCGCCGCGTGCGGTGATGTCCGCCTCGATCTCGCGCGCGAGCGCCGGGGTGAGGAATTCGCCGAGCGTCGTGACGTCGCCCTGGTCGTGCGCCGCCTGCAGCCGCACGAAGTTGAGCCTGGCGTGGCGAACGAACTCGCCGGCGTCGAAATCGGCCGGCCAGCGGCTGGTCGTGGCGACCGCGTGCAGCGCGGCTGCAGCCGAGGCCGGCGGAGCGGTAGTATTGCCGGCGCTCGCGTACTGCATCGGCGCCGCGGCCGCCCTGGCGCGCATCGTGCGCGCGACATAGACCGCGGCGGCGAGCATCAGGGCGACAAGCAGCAAGCCGGCGAGCAGGCCCGCGGGGCCATTGTTCAGGAACAGTGCGGCGAGCCCCGCGCCGAGCGCGAGCCCCGCGAGCGGCGCGAGCCATTTGTTGCCGGCGGCGGCCGGCTGTGCGGGCGCGGTTTGCTGGCTCCCAGCTTGCTGCTGCGCCGGCGCCTTGGGGGCGGGCTGCTGCGGGGTTACCGCCTGGCGCTGCGTGCCCAGGTTGCGTGCGCCGCCCATGCGGCGCGCCTCGGCGTCGAACGCGAAGCTTACCGTGAGCAACCCGACCATCAGCGCTGCAAATGCTTTCATGCCACTCTCCAGTCGTTGCGGTGGCGGCTATTGTATCGCGGGTTTGGGCGCGGCGCCGGGCTCGTAGCTCGCCAGCTCGCTGACGATCCAGTCGCCCCGGATACGCTGGCAGTTCAGCGAGACATGACCGTCATCGCAGCTCTGGCTGCGGTCCAGGTGTTCTGACGAGGTCGAGCGCTTTACGACCTGTCCCAGCGCCGGCGCATACCAGTCGTACTCGAAAATGTGCTCCTCGCCGCGGAAGAACGCCGCATTTCCGGCGTAGACGATGCGCCGGACCTTGATCGTCTCGAATTCGCCGGCCGGCACCCGCACCCGCTCCCAGCCCAACACGTCGCCGTGGACGAGCACCGTGTTGACGCGGCCGGTCGCCGGGTCGGTCGCCTTGACCCGGGCGCGCCACTGCTTGCCCGCTTCCAGCGGGAAAGGCAGCGCGGGGAACGGCGGGTCGTAGCGGAAATTCTGCAGATTGGTCATGGGCTTCTCGATCCAGTTCCAGTCCCGGGTGTAGCGGTGGCTTTGCGCGGGGGCGCTGCCGTGCGATACCTCGACGGTCAGCATCCGGGCGCCGGCCGCAACCAGCGTTTCCCGGTACGTGCCGCGATCGAGTCTTGTGTAGCCGTCGTGAGCGCGGTAGGTCCAGCTCGCGCCGAGGGCGACGGGCGGTGCGTCGACGCGCGAGGAAAGACCCGCGGATGGGCTCTGGGGCAAGGGTGCGGCGCACCCGGCCAAAAGGAGCATGATGAAAAGAAACCGCTTTTTCACGGTGGACCCCCATGGTATGGGCGCCGGAACGGATGCCCGCGCTGCGCCAGACCGCGACCGGGGTGAGCAATTACTTACGGCCGCTCGGCGCGAGCCCGCGCCATCCGCTGGATGTTCTACAGAACACCCTCGCCGCAGCCGCTATTCCACTGTCGTCGGGCTACGCCCTCAAAACTTGTAACCGCGATGCAGCGCCACCACGCCGGCCGCCAGATTGAAGAATTCGACCCGCTCGAAGCCGGCCTGTTCCATCATCTGCTTGAGCGTGTCCTGGTCCGGATGCACGCGTATCGACTCCGCGAGATAGCGGTAGCTGTCGGCATCTTTCGCCACCAGCTCGCCCAGGCGCGGCAGGAGCCGGAACGAGTAGGCGTCGTACAGCGGGGCGAGCGGCTTCCAGACCTTGGAGAACTCGAGCACGAGCAGCCTGCCGCCGGGCCGGAGCACCCGCTTCATATCGGCGAGCGCGGCGTCCTTGTGCGTCATGTTGCGCAGCCCGAAAGCGACGCTCACGCAGTCGAAGCTCGCGGTCGCAAATGGCAGCCGCTCGGCGTCGCACTGGAGCACGGGCGCGATCACGCCGGCATCGAGCAGCCGGTCGCGGCCGATCGCCAGCATCCCCGCATTGATGTCGGTGAGGATGACCGTACCGCCGGGTCCCACGCGGGAGGTGAACAGGCGCGCGACATCGCCAGTGCCGCCGGCGACATCCAGTACACGCTCACCCGCTCGCACGCCGCTCGCCTCCACCATGAAGCGCTTCCACACCCGGTGCAAGCCCGCCGACATGAGATCGTTCATCAGGTCGTAGCGCGTCGCGACCGAATCGAAAACGCCGGCGACCTTGCGCGCTTTCTCGTCTTCCGGGACCTTCTGGTAGCCGAAGTCGGTGGTCTTTGCCATATTGAAATGCGCTACCCGTGCCTGGTGACTGGTGAGCGGTAGAGCGCCGCGCCGCTTTTCACGAGTTGCCGGTGACCGGTCACGGGTTCGTCGCAGCCGCCTCGCGGCACGCACCCGCTTCCTTGAGCCGTTTCAGGTATTGCCGCCACATCTCGTCCTGCCGCACGCCGTAGTCGTAGAGCAGACCCCACGAACAAATCCCCGTGTCATGACCTTCGGAAAACGTGAGTTGCACGGCGTAATGGCCGACCGGCTCGACGTTGGTGATATCGGCGTCCTTCCTGCCGACCTGCAGCACCTTCTGGCCCGGGCCGTGGCCGCGGACCTCGGCCGAAGGCGAATACAGGCGCAGGAACTCGCACGGCAGCTTGAACGCGCGACCGTCGCTGAACGAGAATTCGAGGATGCGCGATTTCTGATGCAGCGTGATTTCGCTTGGCAGCGGGGATATCTTGCCGGGTGTGCGCATGGGCTGGCGTCACTTGCTCGAGGGGCACAGTTTAGCGGAGAAGCGTCGAAACGAAAACTTTGATCGGGTGAGGGTTTTTGCGCTCGGCCGCGGTAACATTGCCGTAACCTGCTGTTCATAATATCGTGACATTCGAGAAAGCCGCGAAGAACGCATGCCTGCAACCATACTGGTGGTCGAGGATGAACCGGCCATCCAGGAGCTGATTTCCTGCAATCTCGAGCTGGCCGGGCACCGGGCGTTGCGCGCGCAGAGCGCGGAGCAGGCGCTCGCGATCGTGCGGGCCGAGCTGCCGGATCTCATCGTGCTCGACTGGATGCTGCCGGGCATGAGCGGCATCGAGCTTACCCGGCGGCTGCGCGCGGACGACCGCACGCACACCGTGCCGGTGATCATGCTCACCGCGCGCGCGGAGGAGCCCGACAAGCTGGCCGGGCTCGAGACCGGCGCGGACGATTATTTGACCAAGCCGTTCAGCCCGCGGGAGCTCAATGCGCGCGTCAAGGCCGTGCTGCGGCGGCGCGCGCCGCACGCGACCGATGACGCCGTCGACGTCGCGGGCCTGCGCCTCGATCCGGCGGGACACCGCGTCCTGGGCAACGGCGAGCCGCTCGTGCTGGGCCCGACCGAGTTCCGCCTGCTGCACTTCCTGATGACGCACGCGGAGCGGGTTTACTCGCGCGCGCAGTTGCTCGACCGCGTCTGGGGCGATCACGTGTTCATCGAGGAGCGCACGGTCGACGTGCACATCCGGCGGCTGCGCAAGGCGCTGGAAGCGACCGGACACGACCGCCTGGTCCAGACCGTGCGCGGCGCGGGCTACCGGTTCTCGGCCGCGCACTGAGGAGCGCGCGACCGGCCGGCGCTCCGGGCGTGCGATAATACGTCACGCCAACTTTCCCGGTGTCGGCACGTGAATGCTTTTTCGGGGACACTTGCGCTGCTCGCGACGCTCGCGCTGGGCTGCCTGATACTTTGGCCGATCGCCGGTGCCGCCGTCGCGGCCGGAACGTTCGCGCTGGCGCTGCTCGCGCTGCTCGCCTTGCATCTGCGCCATATCGCGCTGCTGCTCGCGTGGCTGCGCAACCCCGCGCCCGAAGCGGTGCCGCAAGGGACCGGCGTATGGGATGACGTATTTGCCGCGCTCTATCGCCTGCTGCGGAGCCAGCACAAGAGCCGCTCGAGGCTCTCCGCCACGCTCGCCGACTTTCAGAAGGCCGGCGCCGCCATCCCCGACGGCCTGGTGATTCTCGACCAGGCCGACCGCATCGAGTGGTGCAACCCCAAGGCCGAGCAGCACTTCGGTCTGGAGCGCCGGCGCGATGCCGGGCAGCAGATTGCCTATCTGGTGCGCCATCCGCAGTTCACCGCCAACCTGCGCGCCCAGAATTACAGCGAGCCTCTCACGCTGCGCAATTGGCGCGGCACCGACCTGGTGCTCTCGGTGCAGCTCGTTCCCTACGGCGACCGGCAAAAGCTCGTGATCAGCCGTGACATCACGGAACTGGACCGCGTCGAAACCATGCGGCGGGATTTCATCGCCAACGTGTCGCACGAGTTGCGCACGCCGCTCACCGTTCTGCTGGGCTTCCTGGAGACGGTCATCGATGCGGACAGCGGCGGCGACGCAATGCTGCGGCGCTCGCTGCCCTTGATGCTGGACCAGACGCGGCGCATGCAGCGCCTGGTCGAGGATCTGCTCACGCTGTCGCGCCTGGAAAGTGGCGCGACCCCGCTCCGCGAGGAGCCGGTAAACATTCCGGACCTCGCGCGCGCGCTCTACCACGATGCGCTGGCGCTGAGCGGCAGCCGGCACCGCGTCCGGGTCGAGCTTGCCAGCGATGCCTGGCTTGCCGGGAGCGAAGACGAACTGCGCAGCGCGTTCGGCAACCTGGTGAGCAATGCAGTGCGCTACACGCCCGCGGGCGGAGAGGTGACAATCGCGTGGCATGCGCAAGACCGGCAGGCGGTATTTTCGGTGAGCGACACGGGTATCGGCATCGATCCGCGGTATGTGCCGCGGCTCACGGAGCGATTCTATCGCGTGGATCGCAGCCGCTCGCGCGAGACCGGCGGCACGGGGCTCGGCCTGGCGATCGTCAAGCACGTGCTGAGCCGCCATCAGGGGCGGCTGGAAGTGGCGAGCGAGCCGGGACGCGGCAGCCGGTTCAGCGCGATATTTCCCCCGGAGCGTGTGCGCGCGGCGCCAGCCGCGGACGCGGCTGCGAAGTCGGCATAGACGAATCCGGGTCTTTTGCGCGGCGCCTCGCGTGCCTGCAACGCCTGCGGCAGGAAGCAAACGGCGCGCCCTTGGGCGCGCCGTAATCGTTGGTGCTGAACAGGGTTAAATCACGGCGACCGAGCCGCGGTCGAAATCGCTGCCTTTCTCGAGCAGGTTGAGCAGCTTTGCGATCTGCTTGCGGTCCGAGTGCATTTCGATGAAGCGCCCGTTCTGGAACCAGCTCGGCGGCAGGATCAGGGTGGCGGGTGTCGCCGGCACCGGAATCTCCGGTAGCAGCAGAGCGCACTCGTAGGTGTTGGGTGCGGCGGGTGACGGGTTGGAGGGACGAACCGCGATCGCGCGCGGTATGCCCGGGAAGAGCCGGATTCCGCAACGCAGGTCCTTGCGGTCATCCATGCGCAGCCACTGGATTATGCCGATATGGAAATTCCTGCTGCCGGACCGGCGCACTGCAATGAGCTGGTTGTGCTCGATGCGTCCCGCGGCATCCGGCTGCCTGAGGATGCACATGTAGCCGGACGCGCTGTGGTTCAGTATCTGCCATGACTCGAGGGCGCCTTCCAAGCCGCCGGGTTGCCCGTGGTTGGTGCGCACGACGAAGCCGTACGTATCCATGTCCTGCTTCTCGCGCGAACTCAGCTGTCCCGGCTGCCGGAACTCCCGGCCGCCGATATGCCGGTGCGCGGCCGCGATGCCGAAGCAGACCTCGACCGGCTCCTCGGCAATCTGACGCTCTTCGCTGCGCGAGGCGCCCGCGCGGCACCAGTGCACGTAGAGCAGCATCAACAGGTTCTCGCAGCCCGGCTGCCTGGCGTCTTCGCCCAGACCGAGGTGTATCGGGAGCTGGCCCTGCTTGAGAAGGTTGATCGTCTGGCGCAGCGTCTTCGACAGTTGCTCCAGGTCGAGATAGCGCACGCTGGGTTGCGGCTCCACCTCCTGCGCGAGCACGACCGCTTCAGGTTGCGCGAGGTCGACGGCGAGCAGCGAAATCGGGCCGGGCAGCGGCGGCTGCGACGAGAGCCCGACCAGTGACGACCATTTCTCGAGCCAGCGCTCGACGAAGGAGAGCTGCCGGGCGGACAGCGAGTAAGGATTCGCGACGTGCGCGAGCAGGGCGAGGATGTAGACCTCGGCGCAGCTCGAGTCCGGATCGCGGCGCGAGAAGCTGTCCTGGATACGGATGCGCGCGAATCCGTGCTGCTCGGCGAAAGAATACAGCTCGTGCAGTTCGCGCCACAGCGTACCGGGCGTCTGGGTATACGTCCGGTAGTAATCGAACATCATGTAGGCGATCAGGCGCAGGCAGCGCATGGTAACCAGCGCGGCATGGGGAGCGATCGCCAGATCGCCGTCCCGGTAGGCCCTGAGACACTGCTCGTAGTTGCGGGAGAGCTGCTGCCACAGGGCCATGACGTGGTTCCACGCGAGCGTTTCCGCTGGTGCGAGAGGCACCGGCTTGCTCGCGTAACGCTTGGCGGATTCGGCCTGAATGAAAGTGATCGGCTGCTTCAGCAGCTCGAGAATCTTCAGGCGCTCGTGCGCCGGGATGGGCATGTCCGCAAGGGCTTGCAGCTGCGCCGCCAAGGCCTTCTGCGCATGCTGTACGTTGGTGAGCGGAAGTTGCCCGATCCAGCGTTTGCAGCTGGCGCTGTCGGTGAACTGCAGCGGCGGCGGCGAAGAGTTGGAGCTAAGCGGCTGGGCGGTCATGTCCGGTTCCTTTGCACCCTGGCGCAAGCACTGAGTCGTCCATGCGTGGACACGCTCCACCAGTACCAGGCAAAGGCGCGTGGTCGGATACGCATTTCCTGACGGTTAAAGGCTACGGGGGCGACGAGATTTCGCCTATGGAAAAAATCACAAGTTCAAGCAATTACCCCCCGGTCCACGCGTTCGGAAGCGGCCGGGCCGGGACATTTTTCGCACTCGCGGGGGTCTACGCGAGACGGGCGGCAAGGGCGGCGGCGAGGCGCCCTGGCGCCAGCGCGCGCCCCCCGGCATCCCGCTCCCGTTGCCGTGCGCCCCAGATCGGCTGGGGGAAATGGGGGTCGTCCGTGAAGCGCGGAATCACGTGCCAGTGCAGATGGGGCACCATGTTGCCCAGGCTCGCCAGGTTCACCTTGGCGGGGCCCATGAGCTCGCGCAACACGGACTCGACTGCGAATACGACCCGCATCAAATGCGCCTGCTCGCGGGGCTCGAGGTCGGTCATTTCCTTGACGTGCGCGTTCCACACGACACGGCAGAATCCCGGATAGCCGGGCTCGTCAATGCCCACCACGCGGCACCGCCTGTCCCGCCACAGGACCAGCCCGCCGTCCTGCTGGCAGAAATCGCACGACATCGCTCTACTCCCGCTGGTCGCTGAATGCCCAGCGTGCGGCGCCCTCCGCCAATGCTACCCCGCGCGTCACGGCCTGCTCGCGCCAACGCGGGGAGGCGGGACACAGCGCTTCGCGCAGCCGCCGTTTCACCGCATGATCGAGGCCGCGGGCACCGTAGTGATGCCACCGGTTTTCCTCGCGCAGTGCGCGGAAGACCGCGACCGGCGGATAGGTGCCCAGCTCCTGTAATACGAAGTCCACGGCGACGCCCGGAAGCGCGCGCGGCAGGGCGCTGCCCATGCCGCCGCGGATCACGTACGCCGGACCGCGCATCTGCGTCACGTCGGTCAACGCACGCTCGAGCGCTTCGGCCAGACGGGCGATCGGCGTGGCGCAGACGCCCGGCTCGGGCAGCAGCGTCTCTTCGCCGGCGGGACCGAGCCCGGTGTGCACGTCGAGGGCGAAAACGTACTCGGCCTGCGCGAGGTGCCTCGCCGTCCAGTCGAGAAACATCCGCGGGCCCTGCTCGAGCCGCTTGCCGCCGAAAAAAAGGCCGCGCTCGAACTCGTACTGGCCCTCGGCCACCGCCTGCTTGAGCCGGTGGAAGCGATAGCGCACCAGTGGCAGCAGCGCGCGCACCGAGAAGAAGTCGAAGCCCGGCGGCGATTGCGGGTTGAGCAGCCGGTCGATGCTGCGGTAGATCTCCGGCGCCCCCGACCAGGCCTCGCCGTCGGCCAGAAAATTGCGGTTGAGATCGACGTTGTGCTCGTTCACACGGCGCACCCACGCCATGCCGTAGGGATTGAGCGTATGCACGAGGACCAGCGCGCAGCCTGCTTCGGTCTTCGGCGGATGGGCGAGCAGGGCGAGCTGTATGGCGGAACCGGCAAACGCCTCCACGCCGTGCAGGCCGCTCGTGTGCAGCAACACGCGCTTCGCGTTGGGGTCGCCCAGCCAGGCGATGTCGATGGTGAGCGGCTCGCCGCTCGGACCCCGTGCGGCGAGCTCGAGGGTGTGCGGGACCGCGCCGACCACGCGCGTCGTCGCCCGGAAGCGCTCGCGCGCAGCCGCGTAGTCGGGCGAAAAATAATCGATCGGATCTTTCACCTGGCGCTCCGTGACGCGCCGCACGGGTCAAGGCGCGGCGGTTTCACAGCAGGACCCGTTCGATGCCGCCGTTGTTGACCTTGCCTACGTAATCCCTCATCCAGTCAGGCCCGAGAACGTGGCGCGCGATCTCGACCACGATGTAGTCCGCCTGCGTGCCCGCGTCGCCGTTAAAGCGCGCAAGCCCCTGCAGGCACGAGGGGCAGGAGGTGAGCACTTTCACCTCGCCGGAGAAACCGTCCGCGCGCAGCGCCGCCGCGCCGCTGCGCATCTCCTGCTCCTTGCGGAAGCGCACCTGCGTGGAAACGTCGGGGCGCGTCACCGAGAGCGTCCCCGACTCGCCGCAGCAGCGTTCGTTCAGCCGCACCTCGGTACCCATCAACTGGTTCACCACCTTGATCGGCTGGTGGGTTTTCATCGGTGTGTGGCACGGATCATGGTACATGTAGCGTACCCCGTTGACGCCGTCGAGCTTCACGCCTTTTTCGAGCAGGTATTCGTGAATGTCGAGCAGGCGGCAGCCGGGGAAGATCTTCTCGAACTCGTATTTCTGCAGCTGGTCCATGCACGTGCCGCAGGAGACGATCACGGTCTTGATGTCGAGATAGTTGAGCGTGTGCGCAACGCGATGGAACAGCACCCGGTTCGCCGTCGTGATCGCCTGGCCCTTTTCTGCCTCTCCCGCCGCGGTCTGCGGGTAACCGCAGCACAGATAGCCCGGCGGCAGCACCGTTTGCGCGCCGACCTCGAAGAGCATCGCCTGCGTGGCGAGGCCGACCTGGCTGAACAGCCGCTCGGAGCCGCAGCCCGGGAAATAGAACACCGCGTCGGCATCCTCGCTTGTCTTCTGCGGGTTGCGGACGATCGGCACGATGCTCGGATCCTCGATGCCGAGCAGCGCGCGCGAGGCTTTTTTCGGCAGCCCGCCGGGCATCGGCTTGTTGATGAAGTGGATCACCTGCGCCTTGAGCGGCGCGCGTCCCACCGTCGCCGGGGGCTGGCGCGTCTGGTCGTGTGCAAGGCCGAGCGTGCGGGCGAGCTGGTGCACGTGGCGCTGCAGGCGGTATCCCCACTCGATCATGAGCTTGCGGGTCGCGTTGATCACCCGCGGATCGGTGGCGTTGAGGAAGAACATCGATGCGGCAGTGCCAAGGTTCACGCGACGCTTGCCGCTGCGGCGCAGGAAATTGCGCATCGCGATCGACACGTCGCCGAAATCGATGTCCACCGGGCAGGGATTGAGGCACTTGTGACACACCGTGCAATGGTCCGCGACGTCGCCGAACTCGTCGAAATGCTCGAGCGAGATGCCGCGCCGCGTCTGCTCCTCGTAGAGGAACGCCTCGATCAGCAGGCTCGCCGCCAGGATCTTGTTACGCGGGCTGTAGAGCAGGTTCGCGCGCGGCACGTGGGTCGCGCACACCGGCTTGCACTTGCCGCAGCGCAGGCAGTCCTTGATCGACGCCGCGATGCTGCCGATGTCCGAGTGCTCCAGGATCAGGCTCTCCGCGCCGAGCAGGCTGAAGCTCGGTGTGTAGGCGTTGCCGAGGTCGGCCCCGGGGAGAAGCTTGCCGCGGTTGAAGCGCCCCTCGGGGTCCGTCTTTTCCTTGTAGGCGCGAAACGCCGACACGTTCTGCGGGTCGAGGAATTCGAGCTTGGTGATGCCGATGCCGTGCTCGCCGGAAACGACGCCGCCCAGCGACTGCACGAGCCGCATGACGCGTGCGATCGCCTGGGAAGCTTCCTGCAGCATCTCGTAGTTGTCGGAGTTGACCGGGATGTTGGTGTGGACGTTGCCGTCGCCCGCGTGCATGTGCAGCGCGATGAACACGCGGCCCCGCAGCACCGAGCGGTGAACCGCGTCGATGCCCTCGCGCACCCTGTCGAACGGCCGGCCGCTGAAGATGTCCTCGAGCGGCGCGCGCACTTCCTCCTTCCACGAGACCCGGATGGTGTGGTCCTGCAGCGCGTTGAACAGCGTGCCGCCCGCGTGACGCGCCAGCGCCAGCGCGGGCAGCGCGGGCCCCGCCGTCAGCCCGGCGAGCGGCTGATCGATGTGCTCGAGCAGCCAGCGCCACCGGCTGCGCGCCTCGCCGATCAGCGCCAGCGCCCGCTCGGCGCGGTCGCCGGTCAGCTCCTTGGCCGACACGGCCACCTCGGGCAGCGTTACCGGCAGGTCGCCCTCGAGATAGTCGACCAGTGCATCGAGGAGCTTGAGCTTGTTGCCGATCGAGAGCTCGATGTTGATGCGCTCGACGCCATCCGAGTAGTCGCCCAGGCGATCGAGCGGGATCACCACGTCCTCGTTGATCTTGAAGGCGTTGGTGTGCCTGGCGATGGCCGCCGTGCGTGCGCGATCGAGCCAGAATTTCTTGCGCGCGTCCGCGCTCACCGCGACGAAGCCTTCGGCCTTGCGCGCGTTGGCGATGCGCACTACGTGAGAGGCGGCCTGCGCCACGGCGTCCTCTTCCTCGCCGACGATGTCGCCCACCAGCACCATCTTCGGGCGGCCGACGCGGCGCGCCTTGGTCGCGTAGCCCACCGCCTTGATGTAGCGCTCGTCGAGGTGCTCGAGGCCGGCGAGCATCGCCTTCGGATGCTCGTCGAGGTAGCGCTTGATCTCGACGATCGACGGCACCGCCTCGCGCACTTCGCCGAAGAACTCGAGGCACACCGTGCGAATCGCGGGCGGCATCGTGTGCAGGATGAAGGTGGCCTGGGTGATGATCCCGTCGCAGCCCTCTTTCTGCACCCCGGGCAGGCCGCCCAGCACTTTGTCGGTGACGTCCTTGCCGAGGCCGATCTTGCGGAAGCTTGCGCCGGGAATTTCCAGGATCTCGGGCTCGCGGGCGGGCGATTTGCCGTCCGGCTTCAGGCGCGTCACCCGGAAGCGCGCGGTCTCGACTTCGTGGATCTTGCCGAGATTGTGCTCGAGACGCTCGATCAGCATCCACTGTGCGTCGGGCGTCACCATCTTCCATGACGCAAGATTGTCGAGCGCGGTGCCCCAGAGCACCGCCCGCTTGCCGCCGGCGTTCATCGCGACGTTGCCGCCGATGCACGAGGCGTCGGCCGAGGTGGGATCGCACGCGAACACCAGGCCCGCGGCATCGGCCGCCTCCATCGCGCGCCGCGTGACGACGCCCGCGCCGCAGCGCACCACCGGCACCGGCTGCTCGAGCCCGGGCAAGGCGACGCGCTCGATCGCGCCCAGATGATCGAGTTTTTCCGTGTTGATCACGGCCGAGAGCCTGGTGAGCGGGATTGCGCCGCCGGTGTAGCCGGTGCCGCCGCCGCGCGGAATGATGGTGAGACCGAGTTCGATGCACGCCTTGACCACCGGCGCGATCTCCGCCTCGGTGCCGGGGTGGATGACGACGAAGGGGTACTCGACGCGCCAGTCGGTGGCGTCGGTCACGTGCGAGACGCGCGCCAGCCCGTCGAACTGGATGTTGTCGCGCTGCGTCACGCGTGCGAGCCGGCTCATCACCCGGCGCCGCAGCTTGAGCGTCTCGTCGAACTCGGCCTCGAACGCGTCGACCGCTGCGCGCGCGGCGCGCAGCAGCTCGCGCACCCGCCCGTCGCCCATGTCGCGTCGCGCGTCGACCTCGCCGAGGCGGTTGCGCATGCCGGCAACCAGCGCCGCACGACGTCTGCGGTTGGCGAGCAGATCGTCCTGGATGTAGGGGTTGCGCGTCACCACCCACATGTCGCCGAGCACTTCGTAGAGCATCTTGGCCGAGCGGCCGGTGCGCCGCCGGCTGCGCAGCTCGCTCAGCACGTCCCACATCGGCGCGCCGAGCAGCCGGATCACGATCTCGCGGTCCGAAAACGACGTGTAGTTGTAGGGGATCTCCCGCAGGCGGGCGGTCATGGCGCGCAGTGCCTCAAAGCGAGGATTCTACTGCATCGCAGCAGACGCTACATCCCTCTGACGAATAGGGATAAATTGCCGCCGCCGGAGAACGATGCTCAGGCTGCGGCGAGCGCGATCACCACATAACGGGCGAGCTTCCCGATCGCCATGAACAGCGCGGCGAGCCAGACGTTGATGCGCAGCCAGCCCGCCGCCACGCACAGCGGATCGCCGATCAGCGGCGCCCACGCGAGCAGCAGCGCGGGGCTGCCCCATCTTTGCACGGTGCCGAGGCCCTTGAGCGATTTCGTCTGCGGGATGATGCGGCCGATCAGGTACGAGCTCATCCCGCCGAGTGTATTGCCGACCGTCGCGACCGCGAGCGCGGACCCGATCTCATGCGGATGGAGCTTCAGCACCGCGAACAGCGCCGCTTCCGAGCCTCCCGGGAGCAGCGTCGCGGCGAGGAAGCTCGCGGTGAAGAGCGCCCACAGGCTCGCCGCTTCGCTCATAAGCAGACGCGAGCCGTGAGCAGTGAGCGGTGAGCCGTCAAACCGTCACGCTGTTGCGCATCGCTCGCGTCGTTATGTTGCGCACTCTCAGGCAAGGGACCTGCCGAAGAATGCTTGCGGCCTTGGCGGGTCGAATCCAACTTTATCCTGCCAGCGAATCTTGCGGGGTGGCAACTCTTACCGCTCACCGCTCACGGTATTACTCCTTGACGAGCGAGTCCTTCAGCACGTCGAAATTGGGCGTGAGGCCCAGTCCGGGTGCGTTGGGTATCTTCACGATGTTGTTCTCGGGCTTGGGCGGATTGACGAAAATCTTCTCCCCCGTGTACTGCATGTCGAGGTGGAACTCGACGCGCCAGCCGTTCATGAGGCCCGCCATGGAGTGCATGTTGTGCAGCGGCCAGCCGCCGCCGTTGGCGATCGGCACGTTGTACATCTGCGCCATGTGCGCAACCTTCTGGGTTTCGGTGTAGCCGCCGTTGTAGCAGCAGTTGGGCTGGATGATGTCCACGGCCTGGCGGTCGATCAGCTCGCGCAGGCGCCAGCGATGACCCTCCATTTGCCCGGCCGACAGCGGGATGCGGGTCGAGCGGCGCAGGTCGGCCATCGCGCGCGCGTCGTTGGCGTAGAGCGGCTCCTCGAACCAGGTGAGGTTGCAGTCCTCGACCGCGCGGCACAGCATCTTCGCCTCGACCGGCTGGAACTTGTAATTGGCGTCCATCATCAGCTCGATGTCGGGCCCGATCGTGTCGCGCACCGCGCGCACGCGCTTCGCGTCCTCCTGCCAGCCGCCCTTGTTGACGCCGACCACCATCTTCAGCCGCCGGTGGCCCTCGGCGAGCCGGTCCTTTGCCGCCTGCTTGAGCTGGTCCATGTCGTATTCGGGGAAGCCGAACGTGCAGTAGGTCGGCGCCCAGTCGCGCGCGCCGCCGAGCAGCTGCGCGACGGTGCGCCCGGTGGCCTTGCCGTGAATGTCCCAGCAGGCGATGTCGATCGCCGAGAGCGCGCTCGAGACGACGCCGGTCATCGAGCGCTGGTTCATCTTCCACCACACCTTCTCATGTATCGCCTCCGTGTCGCGCGGGTCCATGTCCTTCACCACCGGCAGGAACTCCCTGTTGACCGCGGTGAGGATGGCGTGCGGCAGGTAGGCACCGCCGGTGAGCCCGTGCCCCTTCAATCCGTCGTCGGTCTCGACTTCGCAGAAGACGAAGCGGCGCTTGATCGGATGCTTGAGCAGCGGCACCTCGGTCGGAATCATGTGCAGGGTGGCTTTGATCGATTTGATTTTCATGTGTCCTCCGCAACTGGGTGTCTGTCGTGCCGGGCGAGTATACACGGGCGCGCCCGGGAAATTGACGCCCGGCGGGGCGTTGGCCGATAATGCTCAGCGATCGAAGAGGGCGCCCCGAGCCCTGCCGGCTTTCCCCCCTCGGTAATTCTTAGACCCTGACAGCACCGGCCGTATCACGCCGGAGCAGCCATGCTCGAACTTGAGTTTCAATCGGAAGGAATACTGCAATGAAATACGTGATTGATTTTCCCGGCACCCCGACGCTGCCGGTGGCTGAAAGCAATCAGGTGTTCCCGGTCGGGCGCATCTATTGCGTGGGCCGCAATTATGCCGAGCACGCGCGCGAAATGGGACATGATCCCGAGCGCGAGCCGCCGTTCTTCTTCATGAAGCCGGCCGACGCGATCGTGGAAAACGGCGCGACCATACCATATCCGCGGGAGACCAAGGACCTGCACCACGAGATCGAAATGATCGTCGCCATCGGCAAGGGCGGCGCCGACATCGCGGTCGACAAGGCGCTCGATCATGTTTTCGGCTACGGCGTCGGCCTCGACATGACGCGGCGCGACCTGCAGACCGCGGCGAAGAAGATGGGCCGGCCGTGGGAAATGGGCAAGGCGTTCGACGATTCCGCGCCGTGCACGGCGTTAAAGCCGGCGTCGATGATCGGCCATCCGGCAAAAGGCGCGATCTGGCTCAAGGTCAACGGCGCGGTGAAGCAGAAGGGCGACCTGAACGAGATGATCTGGAATGTGCCGGAGACCATCGCCTACCTGTCCAAGCTGATCACGCTGCGGCCGGGCGACGTCATCATGTCGGGTACCCCGGCGGGCGTGGGCCCGGTCAAGGCCGGCGACAAGCTCGAAGGCCACGTCGACGGTGTCGGCGACCTGGCCATCAGTTACGCCAAGTGACTCTTCCTGCATAGAGAACAGCGATGATTTCCGGCTATCTTGTCGAGAACCAGTACGTTGGGGTGAAGCGTGCCAAGCACGGCGTCTTCATGTTCAATCGCAACGACTTGTTCGTCGGCAGATCGCTGGATCTCTACGGTGAATGGTGCGAGCCGGAAATCCTGCTGCTGCGGAACTACGTCCGCAAGTCCGACGTCGTTTTGGACATCGGGGCCAACATCGGCACGCACACCGTGGCTTTTGCCGCGATGGTCGGCAGCGCAGGACTGGTTCATGCGTTCGAGCCGCAGCCGAGTATTTTCCACTTCCTGTGCGGAAACATCGCGCTCAACTGCCTGGACAATGTGTGTGTCCACCGCAAGGCGGTGGGCAGTGGCGGCGGCGAAATCGGGCTGCCGCATTTGCCCCCGCCTGACGTGCCATTCAATTTTGCGGCCGTGCCGCTGTCGGCTTCAGGTGGCGGCGCGAAGGCGGATCTCGTATCGGTGGATTCCCTCGGCCTGGATCGCTGCCGGCTGATCAAGATCGATGTCGAGGGCATGGAGGTAGATGCGATCGAGGGAGCGCAGAAAACCATCAAGGCGTTCCAGCCGTTGCTGTTCGTAGAGAACAACTCTACTGACAACGCATCCCGCGTGATACAGAGCATTTTTCGCCTCGGTTACAAGGCGTACTGGCATATCAGGCCCTATTTCCACGAATTCAATTTTTTTGGTAACAGGGAAAATGTCTTCTCCCGGATTCAGCCGGAGGCCAATTTGTTGTGTGTGCCCGGGGCCTCGACGGTCGACACCTCCGACCTGGTCGAGTGCACGAGCACAAACGACAACTGGAGGACTGTCCTCGAGAAAGTGGCGAGCGCGCAAAAGGCCGCATCCGCGGGGCGCTGATTGCCTGTGTGCCCGCAATTCGCGCATGAGGCTGCAATGAAACTCGAATTTCTCGAAACTCCGGTGCTGCCGGTTCAATCATTCAGGAGGATGTGATGCAAACAAGAAAGCTGGGCAAGAACGGGCCGCAAGTCTCCGCCGTGGGGCTGGGCTGCATGGGCATGTCGATCAGCTACGGCGAGCCCGATGACGAAGAGTCGATTGCGACGATGCACCGTGCTTTCGAGCTCGGCGTCAATCTGCTGGTGACCTCGGACGCGTACGGCAACGGCGTCAACGAGGAGCTCGTGGCCAAGGCGATCAAGGGCAAGCGCGACAAGGTGCTGATCGCGACCAAGTTCGGCAACCTCTCGCTCGCGGGCAAAGGCGCGGAGGGCGGCGCCCCGGCGTTGACCGGCGGCCATCCCGATTACGTGCCCCAGGCGTGCGAGAAGAGTCTCAAGCGGCTCGGCGTGGATGTGATCGACATCTACGGCCTGCACCGCATGGACAAGACGGTGCCGATCGAGGATACGGTGGGGGCGATGAAGCGGCTGGTCGAGCAGGGCAAGGTGCGCTACCTCCAGCTCTCCGAGGCGGGCGCGCAGACCATCCGCCGCGCGCACAAGGTGCACCCGATCACCGCGGTCGAGACCGAATACTCGCTGTGGAGCCGCGACGTGGAGAAGGACATCCTGCCGGTGTGCCGCGAGCTCGGCATCGGCTACATGGCCTACGCGCCGCTCGGCCGCGGCTTCCTGACCGCAACGATGAAGACGCTGGATGCGCTGCTGCCGAAAGACCGCCGGCGCGACCACCCGCGCTTCAACCCGGATAACATCAAGAAGAACGCCGAGCTCTTGAAGCCGATCGAGGCCATCGCGGCGGCGAAGAAATGCACGCCGGCGCAGGTGGCGCTCGCGTGGCTTCTGGCGCAGGGCCAGGACATCGTGCCGATCCCCGGCACCAAGCGCCGCAAGTATCTGGAGGAAAACTGCGCCGCGCTGAACGTGAAGTTGAGCGCCGACGACATCGCGGCGCTGTCGAAGGCGTTCCCGCTCAACGTCACGGCGGGCACGCGCTATCCGGAGAAGCAGATGGCGGGGCTCGGCATCTGAGCGGGCGGACTGCCAACCCGAACAAACCCGGCCCAGCGCCGGGTTTGTTCTTTCGGGCGCGTGAGGCCGCGGGCCAGTCGTCGCGCGCGAGCCGCGCGTGGCGGTCCGGTTGACGGGTGCCGGCGGAGCCCGTAAAAGACCACTTGGCAACGGCGTCGAATCGTCGGGAAAAAGCGGTCAGCGCAGATGAGCAAGAAAGCAGGTGCCCTGCTGTTCCTGGGCAAGGCGAGGGACTGGCACACCGACCGGGCCGCGGCGTTCTGCGAGCGCAATTTCACGGTTGTTCGGGTCGCGGTCGGCGACTGGGGTGATCCGTTTCCGGCGGGCGTGCTGGACTCGCGCTGGGACTGCATCGTGAGCTACCTGTCGCGCTGGATCGTTCCGGCCGCGCTACTGGACCGCGCCGTGCACGCCATCAATTTTCATCCGGGGCCGCCGGAGTATCCCGGCTATGGCTGCAACAACTTTGCGGTTTACGAGGGCGCGCGCGAGTTCGGCGCGACGTGCCACCATATGGCGGCGCAGGTGGATACCGGGCCGATCATCGCCGTCGCCCGTTTCCCGGTGCTCCCCACCGATACCGGCGGCACGCTGCTCCTGAGAACCTACGATTACCAGCTGGTGCTGTTTTACGACGTCGTTGGACGCATAATACGCGGGGAAGCGCTGCCGGCCGCTCGGGACAAATGGACGCGCAAACCGTTCACCAGAAGGCAGTTCGAGGAATTGGGGCGCATCACCCCGGAGATGAACCAGGATGAGGCGGCGCGGAGAAAGAAAGCGACCGATGTCAGCGTGCTGCGGCGCGCCGGATGAGCACGCCTGCCGGCTCGCGCTGACGCCGACGAGGTCAAACCAGACACGATGAAGCTTTCGGAAAAGCAGCAAGGCGAGCTCGGCGCCCCCGATCTGGCGATTTTCGGCCGGTCGCCGGCGTTTGCCGACGCGCTGCACGTGGGCCGTCCCAACATCGGGGACCGCGAGCGTTTCTTCGCGCGCCTGAACGATATCCTGGACCGGCGCTGGCTCACCAACCACGGCAAGTACGTGGTGGAACTCGAGCAGCGCATCGCCGAGTTCATCGGCGTGCGTAACTGCATCCTGGTGAGCAACGGCACCGTCGGGCTCGAGCTCCTGATCCGGGCGCTCGATCTACGCGGCGAGGTAATCGTTCCCGCGTTCACGTTTGTCGCCACCGCCCACGCGCTGCAGTGGCAGGAGATAACGCCGGTGTTCGCGGATATCGACAGCGCGACCCACTGCCTGGACCCGGCGAGCGTGGAGCAGATGATCACGCCCCGGACGACCGGCATCATCGGGGTCCATGTCTGGGGGCGGCCGTGCGCGATCGAGGCGCTCGCCGCGATCGCGGAAAAGCGCGGGCTTAAGCTGATGTTCGATGCGGCGCACGCGTTCGGTTGCTCGAACGGCGGCCGCATGCTCGGCTCGTTCGGCGAGGCCGAGGTGTTCAGCTTCCACGCGACCAAGCTCATGAATACGTTCGAGGGCGGGGCCATCGTCACGGACAACGACAAGCTCGCCGAAAAGCTGCGCCTGATGCACAACTTCGGCTTTGCCGGCTACGACCGCGTAGTCTACGTCGGTACCAACGGCAAGATGTCCGAGGTCTGTGCGGCGATGGGGTTGACCAACCTCGACAGCCTGGGCGACGTGATCCGGTGCAACCGGGCGAACTATGGCGCATACCGGGAGCAGCTCAAGGGGATCCCCGGACTCGAGCTCATTTCGTACGATGCGCAACGGGGCGGCAACTATCAGTACGTGGTCATTACAGTGAGCGGCGACGCGGCATTGACGCGGGACGAGCTGGTCGAGGTGCTGCACGCGGAGAATGTCATCGCGCGGCGCTACTTCTATCCGGGCGTGCACCGGATGGAGCCGTACCGCTCCTGTTTTCCCCACGCGCACCTGCTGCTGCCGCGCACCGAGCGGCTGTGCGCGCAGGTGATGGTGCTGCCCACGGGCACCTCGGTTTCCGCGGAAGATATCGCGCGAATATGCGGCCTGATGCGGGCGGCGCTCGCTGCGGCGCCGTCGGTGCGGGGGCGGTTGACGGAGCGACAGCGCGAAGCCGCGCGCCGAACGCCCGCTGCGCCCGGCCGCTAGATCAGTTTTTCTCCCCGGCTCGCGCGCTCGGCCATCTCCTGCTGGAACTCCGGCGGTCCGAAGGCGCTCACCGCCTGCTCCCTGGTGAACACGCCGTCCTGCACGATCTGCTCCGCGTAGAGCAGCATGCGGTTGTGGTCTTGCGCAAACCGCATCAGCCAGTTGAGCGCGCGCGGCGGAATTCTCCGGCCGACCGGCACCGCGATATCCACCGGCATCCCGCGCCAGGTGGACTGGTCGAACAGCACGACCACCTTTGCGTTGTTCGGTTTCATCCAGTCGGGCAAGGGGCTCGCGTCCATGCGCCAGCCGCAGATGAACTTGACGCACGGGTCGAACGGGCGGTTGGCGTAGTCGTTGCATCCGGATCCCGTGCTGTGGGGGCACGGGCGCCCCGGATACACCGGAACGCCGTTGACGCGGATCTGCAGCCAGCCGTCGCAGCAGCCGGTGCAGGGCTGGCATTCGCGCGGGGCCGGTTTCTTCGCCAAGTGGTTTCCTGAATGGTGCCGTGAATTCAGCTGTGGTTTATCACGCTCGCTGCATGGCCGCAACCGGATGCGCACCGATCACGACCCCGCTTCGCGCGTGGTCTTTCGAGCGGTGGTTCGCCGCCGGTTTCAGGGACAACGGGCTAGCGGCTTGTGCCGCTGAGATCCCGTGCCAGGTCGTCCAGCGCCGCGCGCCAGTCGCCGTCGAGCGCCTGCCGGTAGACGGCGAACCCGGGAAACCAGGGCGACGTGCGCCCGATTCGCATCCAGCGCCATTCAGATGGACACGGCACCAGGACGCGGGCGGTCATGCCGGCCGCGGCGCGCAGATGCATGTTGGTGTTGCTGACGCCGACATACTCGTCGATCACGGCCAGCAATGCCAGCATGCCTTCCAGATCCTCGTTCACAGCAGTGAAGTCGTGCACCGGCCGCTCTGTGGCAGCAGCAACTGCGTCGAGCTCGGCCGAAGCGGGGTGGCGCTGCAGCGCGATGAAAGTACCGCGAAAGCTGCGCAGCGCCGCGCCGAGCAGCGATGGGGCGACTGCCTTGTGCAGCACCCAGTCTGCGCCCTTCTGCAACCGTGGCGGCGTGCCGGCACGCCACGTGATGCCGAGATAAGGAGCAGGGCCGGCCCGCGCGAGGCGGCCGCGCATTTCGGCAACCCGTTCGGCAAGTGGTTTCAACTCGATGCTGGTCGGCAGCGCGGGCCAGAACACGGCGATGCGCTGCGGGAAGTCCGCGAACGTCGGCGCGTCGTCATCCGGGGGCGCGGCGGCCAGCGGCTCTGCGGGAAGAACACGCAGCGCATGCGGCAGATCGCCGATCAACAGCGTAGCGTCCGCCGCCGGCAGCGGGGCGTCTTGCGCGCGCACTTCGTCGACGACACCCGCGCGCGCGACGAGGCCGCGGAGTTTCTCGCCGGTGCGATAGGTGACGCGCGTGCCGCGCGTGCGCAGCTCGCGTGCGAACCGCAGGAAGAAGATCTCGTCGCCAAGGCCCTGCTCGCCCAGCAGGCACACGTGCTTGCCGGCGAGCCCGGATGGCAGCTCGCGCGTGAGCGGAAGATCCGGCTGCTGCTGGCGGGTGCGGATCGCCGACGGCCTTGCGTCGTGCGCTGCCCAGCCCTCGCTGAAACAGCCCTCGCTCAGCAGCGCGGCGCAAAGTCCCGCTTCGACCGCTGCGGAGGGATCGAGCGATCGCGCGTGCAGGAGCCCGCGCAGGCCCTCCCGGGCGCGGCCGTGTGCCATCAGCGCCAGCGCATGCGCCTGGACCGCCCTCGCATTGTGCGGGTTTCGCTCTGCCGCTGCGCGGAAGCAGGCGAGCGCCTCGCGCAGGCGTCCCTGGTGGCCGAGCGCGGTGCCCAGCCAGATGTGCGCGTCGTCCAGGTCCGGCGCAAGGTCGATCACGCGGCGAAACGCCGATTCCGCCTCGCCGAAGCAACCGACGTCCGTCAGCAGCGAGGCGAGGTTGCACCAGGCGAGCGTGTAGTCCGGCGCGGCCTCAACGCAGGCTCGATACTCACGCTCGGCCTCTTCGAAACGCTCCAGCGCGTGCAGGATCCCGCCGCGGTTATTGCGCGCATCGAGATGCCCCGGGTCCAGGCTCAGCGCCTTTGAGAAGCAGTCGAGCGCCTCGATCGGGCGACCTTCATCGCGCAGCACGTTGCCAAGATTGAACCAGACCAAGGGTTCCTTCGCGAAGCGCCGGGTCTGGTTTCGAAGCAGCGCTTCCGCTTCGCCGAGCTTGCCCTGCATGGCGAGCGCGCTGGCGGTACCGAGCTGGTAGTAGACGCTGCCGGGCTCGAGCCGGCTCGCCTTGCGGAACGCGTCACGCGCTTGCTCGTAGCGGCCCGCCGCGATGCAAGCCTGGCCAAGATTGCCGTGCACGCCCGGATGGTCCTTCATCTTTCGCGCCGCGCGCTGAAGATGTTCGACGGCTTCGTCCGCGTGCCCGAGCTGCAGCAGGGCGGTGCCCATCAGGTTGAGCGCGTCCGGGTGCTCGGGCACGAGACGCAAGGCCGCCCCGTAAGCGTTGGCCGCGGCGGTGATGTCGCCCTCGGCCTGGGCGCGCAGCCCCGATTCCAGGTAACTGCGCAGCAAGCTGGGAGAGGGCGGTGGCATGGTGTCAGCGCATTGAAATTGAAGGCGTCTTGCGTCAAGCGGTCGCCGGCTCGACATGGCGCACGCCAGTTGCGGTGCGCGTGACCGTAGTCGGCATCGCGCATCCGCCGGCGTGTCCGATCCGTATTCCTCTTGGGCCCAACCGTACTCGCCTGACCTGGGTCCCTTCCCGGTTTTCCGGGGTCTCAAATGTATCAAAAACTCGACAGGAGGATCACATGCAAAGGAAATTGATGGTCGCCGCGGTGGCCGGCGCCCTGGGCGCCCCGGCGCTCGCGATGGCCCAGTCCAGTACCGTGCAGATCTACGGCAGGATTACGACGGAATATTCCTGGGTCGATCGCGGATCGGGTACGGAGAGCGGCGACGTGCTGCAGACACCGGGGGGCAGCCGGCTCGGTTTCAAGGGGGAAGAGAAGCTTGGCGGCGGCCTGGCGGCATGGTTCCAGTGCGAGAGCTCGGCGGACGTGACTGAAGGCGGGGACGGCACCTGCACGCGCAACAGCGCCCTCGGTTTCAAGGGCGGGTTCGGCAATGTCTTCATCGGCCGCTGGGACACCCCGTTCAAGCGCGCGCACAACGTCGGCGACGGCGTGGGCTCCGAGGCCACCGGCGTGCAGGGTAACAGCCGCTTGATGGTGGGCAGCTCGACCGGCCAGATCGGTGTCGGCAACCGCGGCATCTGGCGGCGCCGACAAGGCAACATGATTTACTACGAGACGCCGAAGTTCAGAGGCTTCCAGGTTTTGGCGGGCTACACCTCCGTCGAGGCATCGGCTCTGGCAGCAGGTTCGGCCAAGCCCCGGCTGTGGTCGATCGCCGGTATCTATGCTGCGGGCCCGCTGGCGGTCGGCATCGCCTACGAGATGCACAAGGAATTCGGCGGCGTGGGCGCGGACGACGATGCGTACGCAGTATCCGCGCGCTACAAGTTCGGGCGGGCGACGGTGGGTGCCGCGTTCAACAAGCAGAACTACGAAGGCGCGGGCGGTCTTTCCGCCGACGTCAGGAACTGGACGCTGGGAGTGGAATACAGCCTGGGCGGACCGCATAACATCGAAGCCTCCTACACCGAAGCGGATGACATGAAAGGCAGCGCGGGTTTCACGCCGACCTCTCTGCGCCCGGCCGCGGGCACCCCGAACTCCGGCGCCAAGCAGTGGCAGATCGCCTACCGCCACAACCTGTCGAAGCGCACCGAAGCGCGGATCGCCTACGTTCAGACAGACAACGACAGTGGCACGTCCAACTACGGCCTCAACGGCATCAACTCGCCGCTCGTGGCCGGCGAGAAATCAACGGCCATTTCGTTGCTGCTGAAACATAACTTCTGAGCTGGCCGCATGATTTGAAGAAGGGCGCGGTGCGGGCCGTTCGGGGCGAATCATGGCGATCCGATGCGCTCGATCCCGACCCGCGCCCGCGTCGAGCGGCGGATGCCGCGCGCGCGCAACGCGCGCGTGGTTGCGCGGATCGGGAGAACGCGCGCGCGCAAACGAGAGCGACCTGCCGGGATCGGTGAGCGCGCCGCGCGCGCTTGGATGGGGAAAGCGCGAATCGGCGCAGCTGCGACGCATGCCCGACACGCGCGCTCGGCATGCTCGCATCCATCGAGCATATGCGATGCACGAGTGACTCACCCGGTGTCAAGCGAGCGTGGGTTTTCGCGCGAGGCGGAGAGCGCGTTCACGAAATACTGGCTGACCCGAAGCACGTTTCGACGTTTGAATGAGATTTGCATCCGGGGCCGACGGATCAACCACGAGCGGCTCCGCCCCGCCGCCTGCACCCGGTATGGCGGGGTCGTATCCAAGGCGGCGCCCGTCGAATTGATGCCGTGGGGCTGCGTGGCGTTGGGCCGAGTGCATGTTAAGTGACGGGCGTGGTGGGCGCGACGTTGCCCCGCGTTTCCGTGGTCGTGCCGGGAGAAGGTCGCGGTTGAGACCTTAAGTTATTGAAGATAAGGATCTTTAGCTACCCTGGCGGCATCCCGACACGCCCGCTGGAGAGGTTTCGTGCATAAGCATGCCCGCAACCATTCGCTCTGCCCTGCTTACGACCGCGACAAACCCTCTAAACCCCCAGATTCTCTGGCCAATTTCGGCCCCGAATTCTGTTGCGTTAATACAACAAAAACCAATGAATTAGCGTGACAAATCCCCATTTTTCTTGAAGCCCCGTCAGCGTGCTTGGCATACTCTGTCCATCCTCGCTTTCCGTGGGGGGTATTAGGGTGTATCAAAAACACTACAGGAGATTCACATGCAAAAGAAATTAATTGTCGTTGCCGTGGCTGGCGCGCTGAGCGCTCCGGCTCTGGTGATGGCGCAATCGAGCACGGTGCAGATCTACGGCCGGATCACCGGGGAATATTCGTACGTCGATCGCGGTGCGGGCACGACGAAAGGCGACTTGCTTCAAACCCCGGGCGGCAGCTCGATCGGCTTCAAGGGTGAAGAGAAGCTGGGCGGCGGCCTGTCGGCTTGGTTCCAGTGCGAAAGCTCTGCGGACGTACAAGAAGGCGGGGACGGCACCTGTACCCGTAACAGCGCGATCGGCTTCAAGGGCGCCTTCGGCAACGTTTACATCGGCCGCTGGGACACCCCGTGGAAGAAAGCGTTCAGCATGGGCGACGGCGTCGGCTCGGAAGACACCGGCGTGCAAGGCAACACCCGCCTGACCGTCGGCAGCTCGACCGGCCAGATCGGCGTCGGCAACCGCGGCATCTGGAAGCGCCGTCAAGCCAACACCATCAACTACGACACGCCGAAGATGGGCGGATTCCACGCCGAGGTGTCGTACAGCTCGCTCGAAGCGTCCGGGATCAACACGGTTCCGGGAACTGCGACGGCGAAGCCGCGGCTGTGGTCTATCGCCGGCCTGTATCGCGCGGGCCCGCTGGGTATCGGCATCGGCTACGAGAAGCATGACGACTTCGGCGGCGCCGGGCTGGACGACAAAGCATGGGCGATTGGCGCGCGTTACCAGTTCGGCAAGGTGCTGGTCGGTGGTTCGTACAACAAGCAGGACTACGACGGCCCCGCCGGCGCGAGCATGGATCGCAAGGCGTGGACCGTGGGCGTCGAGTTCAACATCAACGGCCCGCACAACATCGAAGCGTCGTACACCGACACTGGTGACACGAAGGGCACCATCGGCTTCACCCCGTCGTCCCTGCTGCCGGCAGTCTCCGCAGCGGGTAACAACGGTGCCAAGCAATGGCAGCTCGCGTACCGCCACGTGATGTCGAAGCGCACCGAGGCGCGGATTGCCTACGTTGTGGTCGACAACGACAGCGGCACGAACATCTACTCCCTGAACGGAGTGTCGTCGTCGCCGAATCCGCCCACTGGTACCTTGGGCGAGAAGCAAACGGGCATTTCGCTGCTCGTGAAACACCGCTTCTAAGCTAGTTGTTTCTTTGAAAACGGGCGCTTCGGCGCCCGTTTTTTTTGGTGAGGCGTGACGAGTGACGAGTGACGAGTGACGAGTGACGAGTGACGCGTGGGAACGCCTGTAGCCACCCGTAGGTGCGCCATTATCCAGTTCCGGGTCGCGGAAATCAGTCGCCGGCGCGTTCGACCATCTCGCGGTAGATGCGCTCCAGGTTCCGGGCATAGCGCGCTGCGTCGAACAGCGGCGCGGATTCCCTTACTGACGCCACCTGTGAGCGCAACTTGCCCGCGAGATCACGGTCGGTCGCGATGCGGCAGGCGAGCGCCTCGTACTCCGCCAGCGAATTGGTGATCAGCTCCGGCAGGCCGCACGCGGTGAGGATGCTGCCCGACACCCGCGCGGCAAAGGTGTCGCCGCACAGCGCAACCAGCGGGCAACCCAGCCACAGCGCATCGCTGGCGGTGGAGTGCGAGGTGTAGGGAAAGGTGTCGAGCGCGAGGTCGGCGACCTCGTAGCGCGCCAAGTGCTGCGCGTAGGGCAGGCGGGGCGAGAACACGACCCGCTCACGCCCGATGCCGTGTGCCTGCGTGGACGCGGCCAGGTTGCGCGTGGCAAGCGGATTGTCCTCCGCCAGCCACAGCACGCTTCCCGGCACCCGTTCGAGCAGCCGCATCCAGCACGCGAACACCTCGGGCGTCACCTTGACCGACTGGTTGAAGCAGCAGAAGACGAATGCGTCGTCCGGCAGCCCGTACTCCTTCCGCGATAGCGCCGGGATCACCGGTCGGCCGCGGTCGTTGCATTGCCAGCAGGGATCGAGGTGCACCACGCGCTCCGCGTACGCGCCCTCGTGCCCGGTCGGGATAATGAATTGGTCAGCGATAAGGTAGTCGATGAACTCAGCGCCCATCGTGCCCGGATAGCCGAGCCAGTTGACCTGGATCTGGCAGGGCCGCCGGGCGAGGATCGCGGTGCGGGCACCCAGCGTATAGCCTTTCAGGTCTACGAGGACATCGAGGCGATCGTCCTCGATACGGCGCGCCACGGCGTCGTGCGGCTCCCAGGCGACATCGATAAAGTGCTCGCATGCCTGGCGCACCCGCGCGCGTAACCGGCCGTTATCGTCCGGGCCGTAGGAATAGGCGAAGATCTCGACGCGATCGCGGTCGTGTTGCTCCAGCACTCCTGCCAGCAGGTAAGCGGTGGCGTGGTCGTAGAAATCCGACGAGAGATAGCCGATGCGCAGCCGCCGCGATGCCGGATCCGCTGCCGAGCGGGAAACGCTGCGGCGCGGCGCCGCCGCGCCGAAACGGGCCTTCGCCCAGCGCTGCGTGTAGGCAAGTTGCTGCTCAGCGGTGGTCGCATCGCTCAGCAGCCAGAACGGGCTGCCCAGCTCGGTGGCGGAGTCGAGGCGGGGCGCGAGTTTCGCCCAGGCGCTGCGCGCCCTCTCCCAGTCGCACGCCCGGCGCAACTGGTGCGCGAGCATGCCCAGGAGGCCGCTGCCGTTGGTGCGCCGGAATCCTGCATCCAGCACGGCGATCGCCTGCTCGGTCTCACCGCGCACGATATGTACCAGCGCGAGCGCCGAATACGGTCCCGTTGCATTTGGGTCGAGGGTATTGGCGCGCGCGGCGCTCGACCGGGCTTGATCCAGCTCGCCGCTCTGAAACAGCGCGTCGGCCAACTGTGACCAGGCGGCGGCGTGGCCCGGATCGAGGCGGACGATCTCGCGCAACGCCGCGATGGCTTCCTTGAGCCGACCGAGCGCTGCGCATGCCGCCGCATAACCTTCGTGGGCTTCCAGCAGTGCCGGGGCGAGCTCGAGCGTGCGGCGATACTGCTCGCGCGCTTCCACCAGGCGGCCCTGCAAGGCCAGCGTGCGCGCCAGATTGTTGCCGGCGGGCGCGAGACGCGGGTCGAGTTCGAGAGCACGCCGGAAACATTCGGCCGCCGCGTCAAGACGGCTCTCCCGCTGCAGCACGATGCCCAGGTTGACCAGCGCGTCGGCGTGGTGCGGTGCGCGCTTGAGCGCCTGTTCGAACCAGTGCCGCGCCTGGTCGAGTTCCTCTCGGCCGAGGCTCAGCACGCCAAGGTTATGCATCGCATCGACGTGGCCGGGATCGAGTTCGAGCACGGTCTCGAAATGCCTGCGCGCAGCGGCCGCATCGCCGGTCTGCGCGTACGCCTGCCCCAGATTGAGATGGCAGTCCGCGCTTTGCGGATCCAGCGCGAGGGCGCGGTGCAGCTCGCGCAGGGCCTCGGCCGGCTTCTGCTGGTGCAGCAGCGCGATGCCGAGGCGCATCGCCACCGACGGCGGCGCCCCGTTCAGCGCGGCCGCGCGGCGCAGAACCGGCTCGGCCTGCGCGAACTCACCGAGCAGCAGATGCGCCAGGCCCAGATGCTCCAGCGCCATGCCGTCGCGCGGCTCGGCGTCTAGCGCCTTCTTCAGAAACGGGATCGCCTCGCGCACCTGCCCGCTCATCAGCCGGGCGCAGCCCAGCAGGCACAGCGCGTCGGGATTGCGCGGCGCGCGTTCCAGCACCTGCTCGCACAGCAGCTGCGCGCCGGCGATGTCACCGCGGTGCAGCCGTTCCTGCGCCTGCTTGAGCTTGCGGACCGAGAGTGAGGACACGAAGGCGGGTGATCCGGTGCGATTGCCTGGCTGCCAATGATAGCAAAGGCGTTGAGCCACCGGCTCGCCGCCGCATCTCATGCGACGCTGACTGTCTCAGGCGCTCTTGGACATCCCGGGGTGTTCTCCCTAGAATGTGGGCGGGCGTGGCCGGCTCCTGCTGCCTGTATTTTCGACTACGTGACCATGGCTGAAACCGAAGACATCCACCCGAGCGTACAGGGGCGGCTGGAGCAGGTGATCGAGCTCCTGCACCGGCACGAGCAGGCCGTGTCGGTGACCCGCGGCGCCGAGCATGACGAGCGGCGCGAGCTGGTCGAGACGCTGGTGCACACGCTGCACCTGGCCGAGGTGCAGAAGCTGATCGACACGCTGCACCCGGCAGACATCGCGCACATCCTGGAGGCGCTGCCGCTCGAGGAGCGGTTGACCGTCTGGAACCTGGTGCGGCCGGAGCGCGACGGCGACATCCTGCTGGAAGTATCCGACGCAGTGCGCGAGACGCTCATCGCGCACATGGACAAGCAGGAGCTGGTGGCCGCGACCGGCCGGCTCGACACCGACGAGATCGCGGACCTCGCGCCCGATCTGCCGCGCGAAGTCATCCAGGACGTGTTCAAGTCGCTGTCGCTGGAAGAGCGCGACCAGCTGCGCGCGGCGCTGTCCTATCCCGAGGACACGGTCGGCGCGCTGATGGACTTCGGCATGATCAGCATCCGTGAGGATGTCACGACCGAGGTCGTGCTGCGCTACCTGCGGCGGCTCACCGAGCTGCCCGACCACACCGACCAGCTTTTCGTCGTGGACCGCAAGGGCCAGTTGCAGGGCCTGTTGCTGCTGAACCGGCTGCTGGTGAGCGATGTGGAGACCGTCGTCTCGACCATCATGGACCGCGAGCAGGCGCGGTTCCATCCCGACGACAAGGCGCGCGAGGCGGTGCTGGCGTTCGAGCGCTACGACCTGGTGTCGGCGCCGGTGGTCGACGGCGAGGGCGTGCTCATCGGGCGCATCACGATCGACGCGGTGGTCGACTACAACCGCGAGGCGACCGACACCGAGATGCTGTCGGCCGGCGGCCTGGTCGAGGAGGAGGACCTGTTCGCCTCGGTGTGGAAAAGCGTGCGCAACCGCTGGGCGTGGCTGGCGGTGAACCTCGTCACGGCGTTCATCGCCTCGCGCGTGATCGGGGTGTTCGAGGAGTCGATCGAGAAGCTGGTCGCGCTCGCCGCGCTGATGCCGATCGTCGCCGGCGTGAGCGGCAACTCCGGCAACCAGACCATCACCATGATCGTGCGCGCGCTCGCCCTGGGGCAGATCACCCGCGACAGCGCGAAGCAGCTCTTTGCGAAGGAGATCGCGGTGAGCGTGCTGAACGGCCTCATCTGGGGCAGCGTGGTGGGGCTGTTCGCGTTCCTGATCTACCACGACTGGCAGCTCGGGCTGGTGATGACGAGCGCGATGCTGCTCGCGCTGATGCTCGCGGCCGTGATGGGCGTGGCGATTCCGCTCACCATGCAGAAGCTCGGCCGCGACCCGGCGATCGGCTCCAGCGTCATGATCACCGCCATCACGGACAGCGGCGGGTTCTTCATTTTCCTGGGCCTGGCGACAGTCTTCCTGGTTTGACCCGCGGGATCCCTGCGATCATCCGGCCCGGCGGCCATCGGGCCGCGGCGCCGGCGGCGCTGTGGAATAATTGCCGCCGATGTGGCGTTTGCTCCGATGATGCCGGGCTGTTCCGGCGACCTGGAGAATGAACGTGTTCAATGGCAAGCTTTGGGGTGCGCTTGTCGCCGGGGCCCTGTTCGCAGGCGGCTGCGCGACCATGGATGCGCCGGCGCCGGTGAAGTATTCGGGCGGTGTCATGGTCAATGCCGCGGGAATGACCTTGTACACGTTTGACAAGGACCCCGCGGGATCTGGCAAGAGCGTCTGCAACGGCCCGTGTGCGACGAACTGGCCCCCGTTCATGGCTGGCGGCGACGCGCGCGCCGGGGGCGATTTCACGATCATCGCGCGTGACGACGGTTCCAGGCAGTGGGCATACAAGGGCAAGCCGCTGTATCTCTGGATCAAGGACCAGAGACCGGGCGACCGGACCGGTGACGGCTTCAACAAGGTCTGGCGCGTTGTTACGCAGGAATCCGGGTCCATGCGCTCAGGTTATTATTAGGGCGTGAGCGACTACGAACCCCGGATCGAGCAGCATATTCCCCGGTTGCGCCGCTATGCGCGCGCGCTGACCGGCGAACGCACCGCGGCCGACGACCTGGTGCAGGACACGCTCGAGCGAGCGTGGGTGAAACTGCGCCTGTGGCGTCCCGGCAGCGATCTGCGCGCCTGGCTGTTCACGGTGATGCATAACGTGTACGTGAACCAGGTTCGGGCGCGCGTGTCGCAGCCGCCGATGATACATGACGACGAAGCGGCGTATCTGCCCGACCGCCCGCGGCAGTCCGACATGCTGGAAGTGCGCGATCTCGACGTTGCGTTGAAGGGACTGCCGGAGGAACAGCGCGAAGTGCTGTTGTTGGTCGCACTGGAACAACTGTCTTACGACGAAGCGGCAAGAGTGCTGGGCATCCCGATCGGGACCGTGATGTCGCGCTTGTCGCGGGCACGGGAGCGCCTGCGGCGCATCATGGCCGGTATGCCGGAGGGCGCCGGATTGAGGATCATCAAATGAGCAAGCTGCCTGTGACCGAGTCGGATCTGCACGCCTATGTGGATGGCGCGCTGGCCGAGGCGCGCCGCGCCGAGGTCGAGGCGTATGTTGCAAGCCACCCGGAGGATGCCGAGCGTGTCGCCGCCTATCGCCAGCAGAACGCGGCGCTGCGCGCGCTCTACGATCCGGTGCTCGACGAGAGCGTGCCCGAGCGGATCGGCGTGCGGCGGCCGCGTGGCGCGGGCCCCACGTTGCGCTACGCGGCGGTCGTCGCATGGATAGCGCTCGGCGGTGTGATCGGCTGGCATTTGCAGGCGTATCGCACCGGCGCCGCGCCCGAGCCCGTGGGCTGGGCGCGTCAGGCTGCGATCGCGCATGCCACCTACAGTCCGGAAGTGCGCCATCCGGTCGAAGTCCCCGCCGAGCAGGAAACCCACCTCGTCAACTGGCTCTCCAAGCGCCTCGGCACCAAGGTGAAGGTCCCGTACCTCGGCGAAATCGGCTACGCCCTGGTGGGCGGCCGGCTGCTGCCCGGCGACAGCGGCCCGGTCGCGCAGTTCATGTATCAGGATACGAAGGGCCAGCGCCTGACGCTCTACCTGCGCACCAATCGCGACGATACGCGGGAAACCGCTTTCCGCTTCGCCCAGGAAAACAATGTCGGCGTGTTCTACTGGATCGACCGCAATCTGGGCTACGCGCTCTCCGGCGAGATCGACAAGCAGGAGCTGCTGCGTGTCGCGACCACGGTTTATCGCCAGCTGAATCCCTGAAGCGAACCGCGTGGAGCGCACCGGCAACGCGCCCGGTGATAATCTGTGCGGGATTCCCCGCAGCAATGACCAGACGCGATGTAAGGATACCGGTAGCGGTGGGGACCAAGACGTATGCGGACGGAAAAGGAGCATTCATGCTGATCAGGAGACCCGCCGACATCCGGCCCTCGGAAATCACCCCGGAGCCGCTCTACCGGGAACGCCGCCATTTCATGCAAAGGGCGGCTGCGATTCTCGGCGCAGCCGCGGCGCCCGGGTGCATCGAGGCCGCCGCGCCGGAGAAGACCGGGGCTCCGATCGGGCCGCTGGTCAAGAGCCCCTACAGCACCAAGGAACCGCAGAATTCGCTCAAGGACATCACCAGCTACGTCAACTTCTTCGAGTTCGGCACCGACAAGTACTCGCCGGTCAAGCTTGCGCAGAACCTGCGCACCCGCCCGTGGACGGTCAGGGTGGAGGGTGAGGTCAAGCGGCCGCGCACCTGGGATGTGGATGAGCTCACCAGGCTCGCGCCCCTGGAAGAACGCATCTACCGGCTGCGCTGCGTCGAGGCGTGGTCCATGGTCGTGCCGTGGGCGGGCTATCCGCTGGCGGAGTTGATCAAGCGCGTGGAGCCTACCGGCAAGGCGAAGTTCGTCGAGTTCGTCACCCTGCACGACCCGGACCAGATGCCCGGGCAAAGGGCCATTTTCGGCTCGCTCGACTGGCCCTACGTCGAGGGCCTGCGCATGGATGAAGCGATGCACCCGCTCACCATCCTGTGCTACGGGCTCTACGGGCAGGTGCTGCCGAACCAGAACGGGGCGCCGGTGCGCATCGTCGTGCCGTGGAAATACGGGTTCAAGAGCGCGAAGTCGATCGTCGCCATTCGCTTTGTGGAGAAGCCGCCGGTCAATTCCTGGCAGAAGTCGGCGCCGCACGAATACGGGTTCTATTCGAACGTCAATCCGAACATCGACCACCCGCGCTGGAGCCAGGCGACGGAGCGCCGCATCGGCGAGCTGTTCAAGCGCAAGACCGAAATGTTCAACGGCTACGCCCAGCAGGTAGCGGCGCTGTACGCCGGAATGGACTTGCGCAAGTTCTACTGAGCACCCTCCCGGGCGCTGCGCTTGCAATGAGTCTTCTGCCTGCCAGCCTCACCGCGCGGTCGGTCGGGTGGTTGAAGGCCGCGGTCTTCACGGCCTGCCTGATGCCGCTCGCGCGACTCGTCTGGCTGGGGACAGCCGACGGTCTGACCGCGAACCCGGTTGAGTTTGTGACCCGGTCCACCGGCACCTGGACCCTCGTCTTCCTGTGCCTGGCTTTGACGATCACCCCGTTACGGCGGTTGACGGGGTGGCACTGGCTGCTGCGGTTGCGGCGGATGCTCGGGCTCTACGCGTTCTTCTACGCCTGCCTGCATTTTTCGATATTTCTGGTGCTGGACCACTTTTTCGACCTGGCCGCGATCGCCAAGGACATCGTGAAGCGCCCGTTCGTTACCGTCGGTTTCCTGGGCTTCGTCCTGATGCTGCCGCTGGCCGCGACGTCGACCGATCGCATGGTGCGGCGGTTGGGCGCGCGCCGCTGGCAGGCCTTGCACCGTTTGGTGTACGCGATCGCGTTATGCGGCGTCATCCACTACTTCTGGCTGGTGAAGAAAGACATCACGCAGCCGTTGATCTACGGTGTGGTGGTTGCGGTGCTGCTGCTTTTCCGCGCGTACTCTGCTGCGCGCGCGCTGCGGCGCGATCGCGATGCGCGTCACGCGCACGTCGCTACGGCGGCATCGACGGGACGCATGGCCGGTGAGCCGTAGCGCGCGCAGGCGAGCCGGAGCTACGAGATAACCACCTGTTTAAATTGATATTTTTCGCCGGTGGCGCGAGCGGCGACCAAGCGCGGCGCGGCACTGATAGCAGGCGCGCGGCGGCAGTAAGAACGACGCGGGTGGAAGCGGGGAGGAGGGGAGTCGGCGGAGATTAAATGACGGGAGCCGGGGGTTACCCAGCCCCCGCAATGATCAACTACTTCTTCTTAGCTGCTTTCTTCTTAGCTGCTTTCTTCTTAGCTCTTTTCTTGGCTGCCATTATCGTCTCCTTTAAAGTTAACTTAGGCATCGTTTGCGTGCGGTCGTTTGTTTCCGCACTCCCATCGCATAATTTTTCGAACGACACGTACTGTTTTCTTATCGTTCACCCGAATAAATCGGGAAAAACCATGCTTGGTGCGCCAATTCTATGCCACAGTCAAAAAAAATTGCAACACCTTTGTAAAGTTTCTTTGATGATGCAAGCGGGACGGTTGCGGTCGACGCAACACACTTCGGATGCGTTTGGACCCCGCGAAGTACGAATTCGCGCGCCGCGCAACGCTCGTTCTGTCAGGGAACGATGATCTCGTGCGCCATCAGATCGACGATCGATTCCCGCTCGCGAATGAGGTGCGACGCGTCCTTGTCGACCATCACTTCGGCGGCGCGCGGCCGGGTGTTGTAGTTCGAGCTCATGCTCATACCGTAGGCGCCGGCGGACATGATGGCGAGGAGGTCGCCCTCTTTCAGCGCGAGGCGGCGGTTGCGGGCGAGGAAATCTCCGCTTTCGCACACCGGACCGACAATGTCGTAGACGGTGCTCATCGATCCGTCGGCCGCCACCGGCAGTACTTCATGCCACGCGTCGTATAGCGAGGGCCGCATGAGGTCGTTCATTGCCGCATCGACGACGGCGAAGTTCTTCTCCTCGCCGTGCTTGAGGTACTCGACCCGGGTGAGCAGGATGCCGGCGTTGCCGGTGAGGGCGCGTCCCGGCTCGAGCAGCAGCCGCTCGCTCCGGGCGCCGAGCAGCCGGTCGAAGGTGCGGGCGTACTCTTCCACTGCCGGGGGCGTCTCGTCGCGATAGCGGATGCCGAGCCCGCCCCCGAGGTCGAAGTGGGATAGCGAGATGCCGTCGCGTTGCAGCCGTGCGGCAAGATCGAGGATCCTCTCCAGTGCGGCGCCAAAGGGCGCGGTATCTGTCAATTGCGAGCCGATGTGGCAGCCGACACCTTCGATCGCGACGTTGGCGAGCTGGCTCGCCCGGCGGTAGAGGGCGGGCGCGTCGCGGTACGGCACCCCGAACTTGTTCTGCTTCAGTCCGGTGGCGATGTAGGGATGCGTCTTGGCGTCGACGTCCGGATTCACCCGCACGCTCACCGGTGCGCGGCGTCCGAGTTCACCCGCGATGCGGTCGATCCGTGCGAGCTCGCCGTCGGATTCGACGTTGAAGCAGAGGATGCCCGCGGCGAGCGCCCGCCGGATATCGGCGTCCGATTTGCCGACTCCCGAAAACACGGTCTTGCGCGGGTCACCTCCGGCGGCGAGCACCCGCTCGAGCTCTCCGCCCGAAACGATGTCGAAGCCGCTCCCCAGCCGCGCGAACAGGTTGAGCACCGCGAGGCTCGAATTGGCCTTGACGGCGTAGCAGATCAGGTGATCGCGGGCGGCGAACGCGGCGTCGAAGGCACGGTAGGCGTCGCATAGCGCCGCGCGCGAATAGACATAGCACGGAGTGCCATACTGCTCGGCGATGCGGGCGAGCGGCACGGCCTCGGCGCGCAGTTCGCGGTTCTGGTAACCGAAATAGCTCACTGGCGCGAGGGGTCGTTCTTCTTTTCTTCAGGCGTCGCGGCGGGCGCGGGCCGTTGCGCTTCGGGCTCGGGCTTCGGCAGGTAGAGCGGCCCCTTGTAACCGCATGCGGTCACCACGGCAGCGAGAACGATGGATATCAGGGCGGCGCGCATGCTCGGCGGCGTGAAGCGCAAACGGATCCGCGCCATATTAGCACACGCCACCGCGCACCCCCCCGCGACTACACGCGCAGAAATCGGTGGCCCTCGGTGCGGATTTCCCGCTTGCGCGCGGCGTAGTCCGGCAGCACCCCGCCGACGATGCGCCAGAAGCGCGGCGAATGGTTCATCTCGCGCAAGTGCGCAAGCTCGTGCACCACCACGTAGTCGATGAGCCGCAGCGGACACTGCACCAGCCGCCAATGCAGCAGCACGCGTCCGGCGGCGTGACAGGTTCCCCAGCGCGTGCGCGCGCTCGACAGCCGCACGTCGGGCGCCGGCACGCCCAGCGCCGGCGCGAAACCGGCGATGCGGGCCTGGAAGCAGGCAAGGGCCTCCCGCTTCAGCCAGCCGACGACGGCCTGCGCAACGTCTCCCGCGGCCTGGCCGACGACGAGCCGCACACCGTCGTGCGACGGCGCGGCGTTTCCGGGCACGAGCGTCAGGCGCAGCGGCGTGCCGAGCAGCATCACGGTCTCTCCGTCCGCCCAGCGCGGCGGCGGGGCGCGGCGCACTTGCCACTCCGCGAGCTTGCGCAGAACCCAGGCCTCGTGCTTGCGCAGCATGCCGTCGATCGCGTGCTGGGTCGCCTCGATCGGGGCGCCGACCCGCAGTCCCTCCTCGTCGATGGTGAGCGTGATGAGACGGCGCCGTACACTGCGCTTGAGCGTGTAGCTCACCGGCCGGTCGCCAAGGCCGATGTGCGCGCGGGCGACGAGCTCGCTTGCCCCCGGTGCGAGCGGCAACTCGAGTTGCGCGGCCTTACGGCGTTTCACGGCTTTCGAACCGGCGCATTTCGCGCTCGATCCAGTTCTCGACCTGCGCAATCAGCGCTTCGGCCTCCAGGCCGCGGGGCGGAATCGGCGCGCCGATACTGACGGTGATCATTCCGGGATACTTCAGAAACGCGTTGCGGCGCCAAAATTCCCCGGCGTTGTGCGCCACCGGCAGCACCGGGACGCCGGTCTTGATCGCGAGCCATGCACCGCCCGGATGATACCGGCTGCGCGCGCCGGGCGCGATCCGCGTGCCCTCCGGGAAGATGACGATGAAAAACCCGCTGCGCAGGCGCTCGCGGCCCTGCTCCAGGGTCTGCTTCAGCGCGCGGGTGCCCGAAGTGCGGTCGATCGCGATCGGACTGAGCATGGCGAGCCCCCAGCCGAAGAACGGCACACGCAGCAGCTCGCGCTTGAGCACCCACACATGCGGCGGGAAGATCGCCTGGAAAGCGAGCGTCTCCCACGCCGACTGGTGCTTGGCGAGAATGATGCACGGCTCGGGGGGAATGTTTTCCGTTCCGATGACGCGGTAGCGGATGCCGCAGATCACGCGGGCGGCGAGCACCATGAGCCGCGCCCAGCCCGAGATCACGCGGTAGCGCGCGAGTGGGCTGAGCGGGAAGGTAGCGATGGCAACGAGCGCGTAGAACGGCGTGACGACGACCTGGAACAGCGCGAACAAGACCGATCGCAGCACAACTGCGAGCTTCATTTGATGATGAATCTCACCGCTTCGGCCAGATCCGCGAAAATCTGCGTGCCCTCGGGCAGCCCGCCTTCCTTGCGCGTCTTTGCGCCCTTGCCGGTGAGCACCAGGATCGGCGCGGCGCCGACTGCCGCTGCCGCCTGCAGGTCGCGCAGGCCGTCGCCCACCGCGGGCACGTTCTTGAGATTGACGTTGAGGCGGCTCGCGATCTCCTCGAGCAGGCCGGGCTTGGGCTTGCGGCAGGCGCAGCCCGCGTCCTGGGCGTGCGGGCAGAAAAACACCGCATCGATTCGGCCCCCGACCTGCGCCAGCGCGCGGTGCATCTTGTCGTGGATCGCATTGAGCGTGGCCATCTCGAACAGCCCGCGCCCGACGCCGGACTGGTTGGTCGCCACCACCACATGGTAGCCGGCCTGGTTCAACCGGGCGATCGCCTCGAGGCTGCCGGCGATCGGCCGCCACTCGTTGGGGCTCTTGATGTAGGCGTCACTGTCTTGGTTGATGACGCCGTCGCGATCGAGGATAACCAGCTTCATGTCGACGGTGGGTGGCGGGCGGCGGGTGATGAGTGAATGGTCAAGGGGAGTTCGCCGTTACGCATGTCTCATGACCCGTAATTTATCACCCGTTGTCAGGCGGCGAGCTTGGAGATGTCGGCGACTTCGTTCAGCAGCGTCGAGAGCTGCGCGAGGAGCGCGAGGCGGTTCTCCCGCAGCCCCTGATCCTCGGCGTTGACCAGTACTCGCTCGAAGAACTCGTCGACCGCGTCCCGGATTCCCGCGAGTGCGCGCAGCGCGTCAGTGTAGCTTCCCTGCTCGATGTGGTTGGCAACGCGCGGGGCCAGATGCCGCACCGCGTCGTGCAGCGCGCGCTCGGCCGGCTCCGCAAGCAGCGATTCACGGACGGTCGCGGCGCCTTTCGGGCTCTGGCGCAGGATGTTGCGGATACGCTTGTTGGCGGCCGCGAGGCTCTGAGCCTCCGGCAGCGAGCGAAATTCGCGCACCGCCTTGACGCGCGGGACAACAAGATCGATCCGCGTCGGGTTCTGCTCGAGGACGGCGTCAATCTCGTCGGCCGTGAAGCCGGTCTCACGCAGGTAGGAGCGCAGCCGGTCGAGCACGAAGCCGTAAACCTTGGCGACTTCGCCGGCCTTGAGGGCGCTCGCGCCGAATCCGGCGACGGCGTCGGCAACGACGGTATCGAGCGCAAGCGGCAGCGAAAGCTCGGCCAGAATGCGCGCCACGCCGAGCGCGGCGCGGCGCAGCGCGAACGGGTCCTTGTCGCCGGTCGGAGCAAGTCCGATGCCGAATATGCCGACGATGGCATCGAGTTTGTCGGCGAGCGCCACCGCGGCAGCCACCCGCCCGCGGGGCAGGGCATCGCCGGCGAAACGCGGCCGGTAGTGGGAGCCGATCGCGTCCGCGACCGGCTCCGGCTCGCTGTCGTTGAGCGCGTAGTAGCGCCCCATCACCCCTTGCAGTTCCGGGAATTCGCCGACCATGTCCGTCAGCAGGTCGGCCTTGGAGAGCCATGCCGCGCGTTCCGTGAGCAGCGGGTCGGCGCCGATGCGGCGCGCAATGCGGCCGGCGAGCAGCTGGATGCGCTCCACTCGCTGGAGCTGGCTGCCGAGTTTGTTGTGGTAGACCACGCTGGCGAGGCGCGGCACGCGCTCTTCCAGCCGGCTTCGCCGGTCCTGATCGTAGAAGAACTTGGCATCCGAGAGGCGGGCGCGCAGCACGCGCTCGTTGCCGCGGACGATATTGGCCGGGTCGCCTATATCAAGATTGCTCACCACCAGAAAGCGCGGGCGGAGCCTGCCCGTTTTCGCGTCGCGCAGGGAAAAATACTTCTGGTGGCGTTTCATCGTGAGGATCAGGCACTCTTCCGGAACGGCGAGAAACTCGGGATCGAACTCGCCACGATAGACCGCCGGCCACTCGACCAGCGCCGTGACTTCGTCCAGCAGGTCGCCGTCCAGCGCCACCTCGGCGTCGTCGCCCGCCGCGGCGCGCAGCTTGGCGACGATGTCAGCGCGGCGCGCGCTGAACCCCGCGATGACCCGCCCTTGATCAAGCAGCGCCTGCTCGTAGCTGTCCGCGTCCTTCAACTTGACCGGGCCACCGCTCATGAAGCGGTGGCCCCGGGTTTCGGCGGAGCTCGCGAGCCGCGCATCGTCCCACAGCCGACTCTTGACGATGCGGGCGCCATGCATGATCACCAAACCGTGCACCGGCCGCACGAACTGCGCTTCGCCGCTGCCCCAGCGCATGACCTTTGGCGCGGGCAGCTTGCGCAGCGCTTCTTGGATGACGAGGTCGATGGCGTTATCGAGCAGCGCGCCCTTGACCATGTTCGAATAGATCAGGGATTCCGTCTTGCCGTCCTGTCGCCGCTCGAATTTCCCGATCTCGGACTCGGGGATGTCTTTCGCAGCGAGCTTCTTCAGCAGTGCCGTCGTGGGCCGGCCTTCAGCATCGAAAGCGACGCTGACCGGCATGATCTTCTCGATGAACAGTTCGTCCGGGCCCTGGTCGGCGACTGCCGGCACGGATACGGCGAGGCGCCGGGGCGTCGCATACCAAGTGTAATCGGTCCGCAAGTCAGTAAGCTTGCATTCGGCAAGCCCGCCATGGATGGATGCGGCAAACGCCTTGCCCAGCGGTGACAGCGCCTTGGGCGGCAGCTCCTCGGTGAGCAATTCGATGAGCAGGGTTGCCCTCATCTCACGCCGGCGCCTTGTCCCGGCACAGCGGGAAACCCTCGGCTTCGCGCGCGGTGTAATAGGCTTGGGCGACCAGGCGGGCGAGCGCACGCACGCGGGCGATGTATCCGGCGCGCGCGGTGACCGAGATCGCGCCGCGCGCATCGAGCAGGTTGAAAGTGTGCGAGCACTTCATCACCATCTCGTAGCCGGGAAGCGTGAGCCCGGCCTCGATCAGGCGCCGGGCTTCGCCTTCGCAGTCGTTGAACAGTCGCAGGAGCCACTCGACGTTCGCGAGCTCAAAGTTGTACTTGGATTGCTCCCGCTCGTTCTGCAGGTAGACGTCGCCGTAGCTCACGCCGTCGACCCACACCAGGTCGAACACGTTCTCCTTGCCCTGCAGATACATGGCCAGGCGCTCGAGGCCGTAAGTCAGCTCGCCCAGCACCGGCCGGCAATCCAGCCCGCCGACCTGCTGGAAGTAGGTGAACTGGGTAACCTCCATGCCGTTCAGCCATACTTCCCAGCCCAGCCCCCAGGCGCCGAGCGTGGGCGATTCCCAGTCGTCCTCGACGAAGCGGATGTCATTGGCACGGGGATCGACGCCCAGCGCTTCGAGCGAGCCGAGATACAGGTCCTGCAGGCCATCGGGCGAAGGCTTCATCACGACCTGGTACTGGTAATAATGCTGCAGCCGGTTCGGATTCTCGCCGTAGCGGCCGTCCTTGGGCCGGCGCGAGGGTTGCACGTACGCGGCCTTCCAGGGCTCAGGGCCGATCGCGCGCAGGAAGGTGGCGGTGTGAAACGTGCCGGCGCCGACTTCCATGTCGTAGGGCTGCAGGAGCACGCAACCGTGCCGGTCCCAGTACTGGTTCAGGGTGAGGATGAGCTGCTGGAACGTGAGCATGGCGGCGTGCGCTCGCAAACCGCGAATTTTACAGGGATTCCGCGCGCCCCGGAAACTGCGGGTGGGCGCGCCGCCGGGAATCTTCCGCGGCCGTGTCAGGGCCCGTCGCAGGACGCCGGTGTCACCGCGTGCGCGAGCGTGGCCGTGAAAAGCGCGGCGGCGGGTATGCGGGCGCAGCGATGGGCGCGGACGGCGCTTATTCCGATCTCGCGCGCAGGCGGCCGATGCCGACGGCCGCGGCAAGCAGCGCGACACACAGCGCCAGAACGGCGTAGTTGCCCCAGCGCACATACGGGGTTTGTCCTGTATGCCCGGGCACGTCGTGGGTCACGATGGCGCGCGTGAACTCCGGGGCGCGCCTGACCACGCGGCCGCGCTGATCGATCACCGCCGTCATGCCGGTGTTGGTAGCGCGCAGCATGTAGCGGCCGGTTTCGAGCGCCCGTGCCTGCGAGATCTGCAGGTGCTGCTGCGGGGCGATCGAGCGCCCGAACCAGGCAACGTTGCTCACGTTGGCGAGAACGTTTGCCGCCGGCAGCTGGCGGATGATTTCCTCGCCGAACGCATCCTCGTAGCAGACGTTGATGGCGACGCGCAGGCCCGCGACCCGCACCGGCTGCTGATCGGGCGCGCCGCGAGAGAAATCCTGGAGCGGAATCGACAGCACGGCGACGATCGCGCCGAGCAGCGGACGCAGCGGGATGAACTCGCCGAACGGCACCAGGTGCGATTTGCGGTAGCGCTGGGTAGGCGATGCGCCGAAGGAGAGCACGCTGTTGAAATATTCGCCGCCCGGCAGGCGCTCCGGCACGCCGATGAGAATATCGCCGCGGTTCTGCGCCGCGTGCGCCTTGAGCTCGCCGAGATACGTTCCCGGCACGTCATCGAGAAACAACGGCAGCGCGGTTTCGGGCAGGATGATGAGCCGGCTCGACGACGAGCGCGCAAGCTGCCGGTAGGCTTCGAGCGTGGTGCCGATGCGCTCCGGGCGCCACTTGAGATCCTGCGGCACGTTCCCCTGCAGCAGGCTGACCCTGACCGGCGCGCCTTCCGGCGCTGTCCACTCGACTTGCTGGAGTGCCCAGCCGCCGAGCCACAGTACGGCAAGGAGGAAGGCGGAAGGGTGAAGGAGGAAGGATACGATGCGGGTCTTTCCCCCTTCCGCGCTCCGCCTTCCGCCTTCATCGTTTTCCGACAATGGCGACGCCGCCGCGGCGAGGAGCCCGGCGGTCGCTGCTGCGGCAAGGGTGACGCCGTAGATGCCGAGCACCGGCGCGTATCCCGCCAGCGGGCTCACCGGGACCTGCGAGTAGCCCAGCGCGAGCCAGGGAAAGCCGGTGAAGAGCCATCCGCGAACCCACTCGGCGAGCGTCCACGCCGCCGGGAACAGCAGTGCGAGCTTGACGCTGCCGCCGGGCGCGGCCATGAAGCAGTAGCCGGTCGCCGCCGGAAACGCGGCGAGGTAGACGCAGAAGAGCAGCGTGGCGAAAGCGGCGAGCGGGGCCGGCATCGCGCCGAACTCGTGCAGGCTCACGTAGACCCAGGACACGCCGGCCACGAAGAGTCCGAGTCCGAAGGCGAAGCCGACGGCCGCGGCGCGGCGCGGATTGCCTGCGCGCCGCCACAGGCCGAGCAGGAGCGCGAGCGCGAGAATCGGCAGCGGAAACCAGCCAAACGGCGCGAAGCCGAGCACCGAGGCCGCGCCGAGCGCGAACGCGCCGGCAAGTATTGCGCGCAGGCCTGGCGGCGGGGACGGCGGGCTGGTATTCACAGGGCGCTTCCCCTCGGCCGAAACTCAAGCCTTCGCGCTGCTGCCTTTCCTGGACACCTGCAGCAAATGCAGCCGGCGGCTGTCGGCGCGGAGCACCTTGAACACGAGGCTGTCGAAGCTGACCTGCTCGCCGCGCTTGGGCACGCGCCCGAAGCGCTTGAGAACGAGGCCGCCGACCGTGTCGAACTCCTGGTCGCTGTAGTCGGTGCCGAACGCGGCGTTGAAGTCGGCGATCTCGGTGAGCGCCTTGACCCGGTACTGGCCGCTCTTCTCCTGGATGATGCTGTCCTCGACCTCGTCGAAGTCGTACTCATCCTCGATGTCGCCCACGATCTGCTCGATGACATCCTCCATGGTGACCAGTCCCGCGACGCCGCCGTACTCGTCCACGACGATCGCCATGTGGTTGCGGTTCTTGCGGAACTCCTTGAGCAGCACGTTGAGCGGCTTCGATTCGGGGATGAAAACCGCCGGGCGCAGCATCTCGCGCACGTTGAATTCCTCCTCCCCCGCGTAGTAGCCGAGCAGGTCCTTCGCGAGCAGGATGCCCAGAACGTCGTCCTTGTTCTCCCCGATCACGGGGAAGCGCGAGTGGCCGGTCTGCATCACCATCGGAATGAACTGGTCGGGCGATTCCCGGATGTCGATGACGTCCATCTGGGCGCGCGGCACCATGATGTCGCGCGCCTGCATCTCGGCCACCTGGAGCAC
>JBFKNN010000005.1:0-47597 GCA_041629335.1 Burkholderiales bacterium
ATGCGGTGTTCCTGCGCGAGCACCCGTGCGGCAAGGGAGTCCTCCGAGTCGCCGGGCAGGACCGGCACCGCGGCCTGGATGACGATCGGCCCGTGATCGAGCACGGGGGAGACGTAGTGCACCGTGCAGCCATGAATGCGCGCCCCGGCGGCGAGCGCCCGGCGGTGCGTGTCGAGCCCGGGAAACGCGGGCAGCAGCGACGGATGGATATTGAGCAGCCGCCCGCGATAGCGCTCGACGAAGCCCTCGGTGAGAATGCGCATGAAGCCGGCAAGCACGACGAGGTCGGGCTGGTGGCGGTCGGTCTCCACGGCGAGGGCGGCGTCGAATACGGCGCGGTCGCTGAATTTGCGGTGGTCGACGGTGGCTGTCGGGATCCCCTGCGCGCGTGCTGTCGCGAGCCCGCGCGCCTCCGGATTGTTGCTGATCACCGCGGCAAATTGCGCCGGCAGTCCGGCTGTGAGCATCGCCTCCATGTTGCTGCCGCGGCCGGAGATGAGAATGACGACGCGTTTCACTGCCGGGTCCGGCTCAGGCGATGACGGTTCGCGGCCCGCCGTTGCGGCGGGCGCGGACAGTGCCGATGCGCCACACCGTCTCGCCCGCTGCCGCGAGCTCGGCCTCGGCCGTCGCCGCCTCTTCCGGGCTCACCGCCACCACCATGCCGATGCCACAGTTGAACACGCGATGCATCTCCTTGTCGCCGATATCCCCCTGCTCCTTCAGCCATGTGAAGAGCGGCGGCATGCGCCACGACCTGCGCTTGATGTGCGCGGCCAGGGTGTCAGGGAGCATCCGCGGCACGTTCTCGATCAGCCCGCCGCCGGTAATGTGGGCGAGCCCCTTCACGTTCACGCTGCGCATGAGCTTCAGCACGGATTTCACGTAGATGCGCGTCGGCTCCAGTATCAGGTCGCTCAACGTGCGGCCGCCGAGCTCCGCTGACAGGTCGACGCCTTTCACGTCGATCAGCTTGCGGATCAGCGAATAGCCGTTCGAGTGCGCGCCGCTCGAGGCGAGTCCGAGCAGCAGGTCGCCGTCCTCGATGGTGCGGCCGTCGACGATCTCGCTCTTCTCCACGATGCCGACGGCGAAGCCGGCAAGGTCGTAATCGCCCGGCACATACATGCCGGGCATCTCCGCCGTTTCGCCGCCGATCAGCGCGCAACCGGCCATCTCGCAGCCGGCGGCGATGCCCTTGACCACCTCGGTCGCGATCGCGACGTCGAGCTTGCCGCAGGCGTAGTAGTCGAGGAAGAACAGCGGTTCGGCGCCGCTGGTGAGGATGTCGTTGACGCTCATCGCCACCAGATCGATGCCGATCGTGTCGTGCCGGTTCAACTGGAAAGCGAGCTTCAGCTTGGTGCCGACCCCGTCGGTGCCGGAAACCAGCACCGGCTCGCGGTAATTGCGCGAGATTTCGAACAGCGCGCCGAAGCCGCCGATGCCGGCGAGCACACCCTCGCGCATGGTGCGCCGCGCGAACGGCTTGATGTTTTCGACGAGCGCCTCGCCGGCGTCGATGTCGACACCCGCGCTGAGGTAGGTGAGCTTCGCGGTTCTGGCTTTCTTGATCAAGACGGGCATCCCGGGAAATCGGTTCAGGCGCCGCAGGCGGCCGACACCACCCGTAATTACGGGTCAATCGGCAATATGAGCTAAGATACGCGCTCGGATGCCTGCCGAAACAGGCAGTTATCCCAAGCTTTGCCCTCCGCGGCCAGACGGAATTTTACCGTAAATGGAACAACCCCGGCGTTCTGAGGAACTGCACTACCTGTGGTGGCTGGCACTGGCCGGCGCCGGCGCACTGGTGCTCTACCTGCTGAGCCCGATCCTCGCGCCGTTCCTGTTCGCCGCGACGCTCGCCTACATCTGCAATCCGCTCGTCGACGGGCTCGCCCGCCGCAAGGTGCCCCGCACGCTGGGCGTGGTGCTGGTGCTGCTGCTGCTGCTCGCGGCGTTCGTCGTGCTCCTGCTGGTCATGCTGCCGCTGCTGGTGAAGCAGGTGCGCGCGATCGCCGAGCAGATGCCGGTCTACGTCGACTGGGTGCGCTCCGCGCTGGGGCCGCTGATCGAGCGCCACCTGGGGGTGCAGGTCGACGTCGCGCTGATCAAGAACTGGCTGCTCGAACACGTCGAGGAGGTCCGTGCCCTGGCGCTGAAGCTCCTGCCGTCGATCAAGACCGGCGGGCTCGCGTTGCTCGCGTTCGTGGTGAACCTCGTGCTGGTGCCGGTCGTGCTGTTCTACTTCCTGCGCGACTGGAACAAGATGGTGCGGAGCGTCGACGAGATCATCCCGCGCCGCTGGCACGATACCGCCACGACCATCCTGCGCGAGATCGACGAGGTGCTCGGCCAGTTCCTGCGGGGCCAGCTGATGGTGATGCTGCTGATGGGCGTCTTCTACACCGTCGGCTTGTGGCTCGCGGGCCTCGACCTCGCGCTGTCGGTGGGCATGATCGCCGGACTGGTGACGTTCGTTCCCTATCTGGGCGTGGTGATCGGGCTGACGCTCGCCACGCTCACCGGCCTGCTTCAGTTCAGCGAGATCACCCCACTCGTCTGGGTCTGGGCGGTGTTCGCTGCCGGCAACCTGCTCGAAGGCTACGTGCTGGTGCCGCGCCTGGTGGGCGAGCGCATCGGGCTGCATCCGGTCGCGGTGATTTTTGCGCTGCTCGCGTTCGGCCAGCTCTTCGGCTTCTTCGGCGTGCTGCTCGCGCTGCCAGCAAGCGCGGCGCTGCTGGTGTGGCTGCGGCACGTGCGCGCGAGCTACCTCGCGAGCGGCGTCTACCACGAATAGCCCGGATGAGACAGCTTGCACTGGATATCGCGCGGCCGGCGGCGCCGACGCTGGAAAATTTCATTCCGGGGCGCAATGCCGAACTGCTGGACAGCCTGCGCCGGCTGGCGACCGGCGCCGAGCGTTTCGTCTGTATCTGGGGCGCGCCGGGCAGCGGCCGCAGCCATCTGCTGAAGGGCGTGGTCGCGGCGTTGCGGGAAACCGGCGGCCGTGCTGTATATCTTGCGGCGGGGGAAGCGGTCCGGCTCCCGGAGCCGGATGCCGGCGTCGACTGCGTCGCCGTGGACGACGTGGAGCGTCTCGACGCTGCGGGGCAGATCGCGTTGTTCAACCTTTACAACGCGTTGCGCGAGGGCGGTGGCAGGCTCGTCGCAGCCGCGGATGCGCCGCCAATGCGGTTGAAGCTGCGCGCTGACCTCGTCACCCGGCTGGGATGGGGCCTGGTCTACGAGGCGCACGCGCTCTCCGACGAGGAGAAGGCACAGGCGCTGACGCGCCACGCGGCTGCCCGGGGATTCCGCCTCGCCGACGACGTGTGTGCGTACCTGCTGCAACGCGTGCGTCGCGACATGCCGTCGCTGCTCGCGATGCTGGACGCGCTCGACCGGCATTCGCTGGAGACGAAACGCCAGGTTACGGTTGCACTGGCGCGCGAGCTGCTGCAGGCAGCGCCACGACCTGATGAAGAGCGTGACCCGTGACCGGTGGATCATCGCGGGATTCGAGGCGGGGCGCAGCGAACCGGCTCCGGGGCAGAGTCACGCGCTTTGTGGCATTCATGGCAACCGCACCTGGGTACCGGTCATTGGTCACCCGCCACCGGTCGCGCATTAGCTCGGAACTTGGATGAAGCTGGCGCTATTCGATCTGGACAACACACTGCTCGCCGGTGACAGCGATTTCGAGTGGGCCCAGTTCCTGATCGAGCAGGGCGTGCTCGACCGCGAGGTGTACGAAGCCCGCAACCAGGCGTTCTACGACCAGTACAAGGCGGGCACGCTCGATATCCGCGAGTTTCTCGACTTTCAGCTAAAGCCGCTCTCGCGCCACCCGCGCGCGGAGCTCGACGCCTGGCACCGGCAGTTCATGGCGCGCAAGATCGTGCCGATCATCCGCCGGAGCGCGCGCGAGCTGGTGATGCGCCACGCGGGAGACCTCCAGGTGATCGTCACGGCCACCAACAGCTTTGTGACCGCGCCGATTGCGCGCGAGTTCGGAATCGCGCACCTGATCGCAACCGAGCCCGAGGTGGTGAATGGCAGGTTCACCGGTAATGTTGCGGGTGTGCCGTGCTTTCGCGAGGGCAAGGTTGCGCGGCTGGAATCCTGGCTCGACGCGCGAGGCACGCCGCTCGGCGGATTTTCCGCATCCTGGTTCTACAGCGACTCGCTGAACGACCTGCCGCTGCTCGAGCGGGTGACGAACCCGGTGGCCGTGGATCCGGACGAGAAGCTGCGCGCGCACGCGGTGAGGCACGGGTGGCCGGTGCTTTCTCTTGGCACGGCGTGACCGGTGATCAGTGACCGGTGACCCGTGACTCGTGATCCGATCGAATCGTGGAGGCGTAGGGCGCGGCTTCAGCGCGCCGATATAAAGCAACGCGCGGACTGCGATGCGGCTATTTGGTGCGCTGAAGCTGCACCCTACTGCCGCGCGCCGTAGGCGCGCCCAACGAATCACCAATGACCAATCATTCATTTCAATACCCCCGCGAGGGGTACGAATCACGCTTTTTCTGTCATCAAGTGCCGACGGTTGAGCACGGGGTACTGAATGAGTCGAAGTGAGGGGTTGCAGCGGGAATGGAGCATCGCCATCGCATTGATCGCGGTGAGCTTCGTGAGCCTCGTCGGCGCGCTGCTTTCCGGCACGTTCCCGATCTCCGCGCGGCAGCTCCTCGACAGCCTGCTCTTTTCCGCGCCGGGCGTGGCGCACGACGTGATCTGGCAGCTGCGGGCGCCGCGCGCGCTGGCGGCTTTCGCATGCGGCGGGCTGCTCGCGCTCGCCGGCCTGCTGCTGCAGGTCCTGCTGCGCAACCCCCTCGCCGATCCCTATGTCCTGGGCGTGTCCGGCGGTGCGGCGCTGGGCGCGCTGCTCGCGCTCACCTTCGGCGCCGGCGCGGCATTGATGGGCACCGCCTCGCTCGCGGGCGCGCTTGCGGCGATCCTGATCGTGTTCGTCGTCGGGTTCCGCGGCCGCGACTGGAATGTCTACCGCCTGCTGCTGACCGGCATTGTCCTGTCGGCGGGGTTTGCGGCGCTGGTGAGCCTCACCCTCGCGCTCGCGCCCCAGTCGCAAGTGAAGGGCATGCTGTTCTGGCTGATGGGTGATCTCGCGTACGCGGGCAGCCCGCTCGCGGCGTGGGCGATTCTCCTTGCGGGTGCGGTGCTTGCGGTCACGCAGGCCGTGCGGCTCGATCTGCTCGCCCTGGGCGAAGTCAAGGCGCAATCGCTGGGCGTGGCGGTGCGGCCGCTGCAGGCCGCGGTCTTTCTGGTCGCTGCGTTCGCCACCGTGGCGGCGGTGCAGCTCGCCGGCGCCATCGGTTTCGTCGGCCTGATGGTGCCGCATGCGGTGCGGCTCATGGGCGTGACGCAGCACCGGGCGCTCGTGCCGCTCGCGGTTCTGCTCGGCGGCAGCTTCCTCACGATGGCCGACGTGGCGGCGCGCACGCTGTGGGCGCCACTGCAGCTGCCGGTCGGGGTGTTGACCGCCCTCATCGGCGTGCCGGCGATGCTGTGGCTGCTGGGGAGAATGCGATGAGCCTCGCGTGTGAGGGCGTGACGCTTTCAGTGCCTGGCCGCGTACTCTGCAGCGAGCTCTCGTTCACCGTTGCGCCGGGTGAGATCTGGGCCGTGCTTGGCGCCAACGGCAGCGGCAAGACGACGCTGCTTCACGCAGTCGCCGGGCTCAGGCCGTGCGCCGCGGGTAAAGTGCGCTGGGACGGGATGCCGCCCGATGCGCACCCGGGGCGGGAGCGCGCACGTGAGATCGGGCTTCTCATGCAGCAGGAGGATTCGGCCTTCTGGGGCAGCGTGCTGGAGTACGTGCGGCTCGGGCGCTTTCCCCACATGCGGTCGTGGTTCGCGTGGCAGCGCGACGACGACGAGCGCGCCGCCGCGGCGCTCGACGCGGTCGGGCTCGCGACGCTGGCCGGACGATCCTACGCTACGCTCTCCGGCGGCGAGCGGCAGCGGGCGCGCATCGCGCAACTCCTCGCCCAGGCGCCGCGGCTGATCCTGCTCGACGAGCCGCTGCAGCATCTGGACCTGCGGCACCAGGCGCTCGCCCTTGCGCTCTTCCGGCGCCTCGCGCGCGGGGAAAGCCGCGCCGTGGTCATGGTGCTGCACGATGCCCTTTGGCCGGGCCGCACCTGCAGCCACGCGCTGCTGATGTTCGAGGACGGATCCACGCTCGCGGGCGCGGCTCGCGACGTGCTCACGCGCGAAAGCCTCGAGCGCCTCTATGGCTGCCCGCTGCAGGAATTTGCGCAGGACGGAGACCGCTACTTCGTGCCCCATGTATAATTTGCTCCGCCGCGAATTCGAGCGGACGCACGTTCCTCGCGCCGCTCAATTCGCCTTATCGCCTATCGCATGATCACGAAATTCCTCGGGAAGGTCTTCTCGGGCCGGATCTTCCGGTCCGCCCAGCCGAAAATCATTCCGTTCAGCGTTCACGGTGTCGCGCGCGAGCGCGTGAGCCCGTGCGCGCTCAGGGTGACGCAGACCCTCCAGCGGCACGATTTCACCGCCTTTGTGGTCGGCGGCGCGGTGCGCGACCTGCTGCTTGGGCGCGCGCCCAAGGACTACGACGTGGCGACCGATGCAACGCCGGAAGAGGTGCGGCAGCTGTTCCGCCGCTCGCGCATCATCGGCCGGCGCTTTCGCCTGGTGCACGTGATGTGCGGACCCGAAACTGTGGAGGTCTCGACCTACCGCGGCGGGGCCGCGGTCGAAAATACCGACGAGCGCAAGGCTGACGAGCATGGCCGCATCCTGCGCGACAACGTGTTCGGCACGCAGGAGCAGGACGCGGCGCGGCGCGATTTCTCGATCAACGCGCTGTTCTACGACCCGGCCTCGCAGGAAATCTGGGACTACCATGACGGCGTGGCGGACCTCAGAAAGCGCCGGCTGCGCATGATCGGGGAGCCGGTCAAACGCTACCGCGAGGACCCCATTCGCCTGCTGCGCGCGGTGCGCATCGCGGCGAGCTGCGGCCTCGAGATCGAATCGGCCACGCGGCGCCCGATCCGGGCACTGGCCGACCTGCTCGCCAGCGTGCCGCCGTCGCGCCTGTTCGACGAAATGCTGAAGCTGCTGCTGTCGGGGCATGCCACGGAGTGCGTCAGCCGGCTGCGCCGCGAGGGCCTGCATCAGGGGCTGCTGCCGCTGCTCGACGTGATTCTCGAGCAGCCGCTGGGCGAACGTTTCGTGATGGCGGCGCTCAAGAACACCGACGAGCGGATCCGGGCAGGCAAGCCGGTCTCCCCCGGCTTTCTGTTCGCCGCGCTGCTGTGGCACGAGGTGCTCGCGGCGTGGAACAAGATCGAGGCCGGCGGCGTCGCGTCGATCCCGGCGCTCTACCAGGCGATGGACCAGGTGATCCAGGCGCAGGCGGAGAAGCTGGCGATCCACCGGCGCTACGTCGGCGACATGAAGGAGATCTGGGCGCTGCAGCCGCGCCTGCTGCAGCGCGCGGGCCGCAGGCCCTATCGCATGCTCGAGCATCCGCGCTTCCGCGCCGCCTACGATTTCCTGCTACTGCGCTGCGATAGCGGCGAGGTCGAGGCGGTGATCGGCGAGTGGTGGACGCGCTTCCAGCGCGCGGACGAGGCCGAGCGCCAGAAGTTGCTCACGACCGAGGGCGGGCCGCAGAAGCGGCGGCGCCGGCGGCGGCGCAAGAAGCCAAAGTCTTCCGCGGGCGGCGCGGCGGCGGGCGGAGATTCTGCATGAGCGCGGGCCGCGTCACCGCGTTCATCGCGCTCGGGGCGAACCTGGATCAGCCCGAACGGCAGGTGAGGGAGGCGACGGCCGCGCTCGCCGATTTGCCGGATACGGCGCTGGTGCGCGCTTCCGCGCTCTATCGCAGTGCCGCGGTCGGTTACCGCGACCAGCCCGATTTCATCAACGCCGTGGCGGAAGTCGTGACGGGGCTTGCGCCGCGTGCGCTGCTCGATCATCTGCTCGCGCTCGAGCGCCACCGCGGGCGGGTGCGCCACTTTCCGAACGCGCCGCGCACGCTCGACCTCGACATCATCGTCTACGGCGAACTCGTGCTGCACGAGCACGGCCTCACTATTCCGCATCCGCGCATGCACGAGCGGGCATTTGTCGTGGTGCCGCTCGCCGAGATCGCGCCGGAGGCGGTGGTGCCTGGGCGTGGGCGCGCGCGCGAGCTCCTCGCCGGCGTGGACGTAACGAGCGTCGTGAAGCTCGCCCCGGCACAGGTGTGAGTGACGAAATGGACAGGACCTGCATGATTAACTCAGAGCCGCCCAGGCCCCTGGTTGCCATCTCCCGGCACCGATATGCCGTCGGTGTTCGTCGCATGCCTGATGCACCCGGTTATTGGCTCGCGTCGGAGCAATCCCGTTAGTCCTGTAAGTCCTGTCCATTCCGATCCTGGCCCGCCCGTGACCGCGAAGCTGCCCGACAAGTACCGCTACATCGTGATCGAGGGGCCGATCGGTGTGGGCAAGACGAGCCTTGCGCGCGTCATGAGCGAGCGCTGCGGCGCGGCTGCGCTGCTCGAGGACCCGGAGGCCAACCCGTTTCTGCCCGGGTTCTATCAGAACAGCGAGCGCTACGGTCTGCCCACCCAGCTCTTCTTCCTGTTCCAGCGCATCGAGCAGGTGCGGGGGCTCAATCAAACCGACCTCTTCGGCCGGACCACGGTCTCGGACTTCATGATGGAGAAGGATCCGCTCTTCGCCGGGCTGACGCTGAACGATGACGAGCTGAAGCTCTACCGGCAGATCTACGCGCACCTCAAGCCACAGGCTCCCACGCCCGACCTGGTGATCTATCTCCAGGCCTCGGCCGAAACGCTGATCGAGCGCGTGCAGCGCCGCGCAGCCGATTATGAGAAACGCATGCCGGGCGAGTACCTGGCGCGGCTGGCCGAGGCCTATACCCGCTTCTTCTACCAGTACTCGGCCGCGCCGCTGCTGATCGTGAACTCCGAGAATCTGAACTTTGTTGATTCGACCGGGGACTTTGATTTATTGTTGCAGCGCATCGAGGCGATGCGCGGCCCGCGCGAGTTCTTCAGCCTGGGGAGCTAGCAGAAGAACTGAATCGCCAAGACGCCAAGAGGCCAAGGCCGCCAAGAAGGGCAAAGCGATCAAATTGGCATCAAACTGCGTTGATGCGAAGGCGCAAGGCATGGAAGGCGGTGCACGAGCGGGGAGCGCTCGCAGGGATTGGCCCGAACAACGCGAAAATGTCGGCGCCGCGGCGTGAAAGATATGATTCTGTTTCTCTTGGCGGCCTTGGCGTCTTGGCGGTTCGATTTGATCTTGATCTTTCACGCAATCATGCGGTTGAGTCGTTATCTTCACGCGATCCAGAGGTCTCCATATGCGAATCACGCTGAGCACGCTGCAGAAGATGGCGCAGGAGGGCAACAAGATCACCATGCTCACCTGCTACGACGCGAGCTTCGCGGCCCTGCTTGAAACGGCGGGCGTGGACTCGCTCTTGATCGGCGACTCGCTCGGCATGGTGATACAGGGCCACGAATCGACGCTGCCGGTCACCCTGCGCGACATGGTGTATCACACCGCCTGCGTCGCGCGCGGCGCGAAGCGTGCGTTCGTCATCGGCGACATGTCGTTCGGCTCGTTCCAGATCTCGCCGCAGGAGGCCTTCCGCAACGCCGCGGAGATCATGGCGGCCGGCGGACACATGGTGAAGATCGAGGGCGGCGCGCCGATGCTCGCGACGATCGAGTTTCTCACCGCGCGCGGGATTCCGGTGTGCGGGCACCTTGGGCTCACGCCCCAGTCGGTGCACCAGTTTGGCGGCTACAAGGTGCAGGGCAAGGGCGAGGCCGCGGGGCAGCGCCTGATCGAGGAAGCGAAGCTGCTCGAGCAATCGGGCGCGGGCATGATCGTGCTCGAGGCCATCCCCGCGGCGCTCGCCGGCGCGGTGACAGACGCGGTCAGCGTGCCGACGATCGGCATCGGCGCGGGCGTCGACTGCTCCGGCCAGGTGCTCGTGCTGCACGACATGCTGGACGTATATCCCGGCAAGAAGGCCAAGTTCGTCAAGAACTACATGCGCGCCGCCGGCACCGTGCAGGGGGCAGTCGAGCTGTACGTGAAGGAAGTCAAGGCGAAGGCCTTTCCCGGTCCCGAGCATTCGTTTTCGGGTTAAGAGCCTCGCGCGGGCGAGGTATAATCAGCGCCCCCAACACGAATCCAACCCGGACGGGCCGCGGTCCGCCGGTTGTGGCAATGGACATCATCCACTCCGTCCCCGATCTGCGCGAACGGCTGAAGCGCGCCCCGAACAACGTGTTCGTGCCGACGATGGGCAATCTGCACGAGGGGCACATCCGGCTGATCGACGTGGCCAAGCCGCGCGCAGCGTGTACCGTGGTGAGCATCTTCGTCAACCGCCTGCAGTTCGGCCCGCAAGAGGACTTCGAGCGCTACCCGCGCACGTTCGAGACCGACTGCCGGCGGCTCGAGGCGGCGGGGGTCGATGTCGTGTTCGCGCCGGACGAGAGGGAGATCTATCCGGAGCCGCAGACCTTCGTGGTCGAGCCCTCGGACCTTCAGCACATCCTCGACGGCGCCGCGCGGCCCGGACACTTCCGCGGCGTGGCGACCGTGGTGTTGAAGCTCTTTAACATGGTCAGGCCGCACTCGGCGATCTTCGGCAAGAAGGACTACCAGCAGTACATCGTGCTGCGCGACATGGTGCACCAGTTCGCGCTGCCGATCGAGATCATCCCCGCCGAGACGGTGCGCGCAACCGACGGGCTCGCGCTCTCGTCACGCAACAATTACCTGACGACCAAGGAGCGGGCCGAGGCGCCGCGGCTCTACCGGGTGCTGCGGCACGCACACGAGGAGATCACGGCGGGCGCGCGCAACTACCAGCGCATCGAGCTCGACGGCATGACCGAGCTCGCGCACAACGGCTGGAAGCCGGACTACCTCGCGGTGCGCCGCCAGGCCGATCTGCAGCCGCCGCGCAACTCGGACCGCGATCTGGTCGTGCTCGCCGCCGCGCGGCTCGGCAAGACGCGGCTGATCGACAATATCGAGGTGTTTCTGAAAGGCTGAAAGATGGCCGGAAGACGATTTTCCTTCCGCCTTCATACTGACGGCTCATGGTGCCGGGAGAGGGAATCGAACCCTCATGGTGTTGCCACCGCGGGATTTTGAGTCCCGTGCGTCTACCAATTCCGCCATCCCGGCCGGAGGGCGGAATTATCCCGCATTCCCGATCGGCCAACAATAAGACCTTCGCCTCGCCGTGCCGACTGCCCCGCTCTCGGCGCATTGCCCGCGAATCACCAACCACGGTTTTCATATAATGCGGCGATGCGCATCGACGAATTCGATTTTCACCTGCCGCCCGAGCTGATCGCGCAGCATCCCGTCGGCGAGCGCAGCGCGAGCCGCCTGCTGCACCTCGACGGAGTGACCGGCGCGATCTCCGATCGGCGATTTCGGGACATCGTCGAGCTCGTCGCCCCCGGCGATGTGATGGTGTTCAACAACACACGCGTGATCAAAGCGCGGTTGACGGGGCGCAAGAAGACCGGCGGACGCATCGAGGTGCTCATCGAGCGGGTGCTGGCCGGTGACCGCGCTTTTGCGCAGGTGCGGGCGAGCCACCCGCCGCGCGAGGGGAGCAAACTGGTGCTCGCGGACGCGGTCGAGGCCACGGTGCTCGGCCGGCAGGGCGAGTTCTTTCTGCTGCGCTTCGACCACAGCGAGGACGTGCTCCAGGTCCTCGAACGGCACGGTGCGGTGCCGCTGCCGCCCTATATCGAGCGCGCGGCGGAACCGCAGGACGAGAACCGCTACCAGACGGTCTTTGCGCGCGAGCCCGGCGCGGTTGCCGCTCCCACCGCCGGTTTGCATTTCGACGAGCCGCTGCTCGACGCGCTGCGGGATCGCGGCGCCGTGACCGCATGGCTCACCCTGCACGTGGGAGCGGGCACATTCCAGCCGGTGCGGGTGCAGGATCTCGCGCGGCACGAGATGCACAGCGAGTGGTACCAGATTCCGCAGGAAACCGTCGCTGCGGTCGAGCGAGCGCGTGCGGCCGGCGGGCGTGTCATCGCGGTCGGCACCACGAGCCTCCGCGCACTCGAGACCGCCGCCACGGACGGAAGGCTCGCGGCGGGTTATGGTGAGACCAAGCTCTTCATCATGCCCGGCTACCGCCTCCGGCTGGTGGACCGGCTCGTCACCAATTTCCACCTGCCCAGATCGACGCTGCTCATGCTGGTCTCGGCATTCGGCGGCATGGATAATATCCGCCGCGCCTACCGGCACGCGGTCGAGCAGCGCTATCGCTTCTTCAGCTACGGCGACGCCATGCTGATTGAAAGAGCGGGAAATTAACCGCCAGGACGCCAAGGCCGCCAAGAAAGGCAAATACATTAAAGTGGCATCGCGTTGCGGCCATGCCGGGTCGCGAAAAGCAGGCGATGGCACGAGAAATGGTTCGAGGGTGACGCATCGTGCGGGTAATGAGAAAGCGTGGCGCCATGGTGAGCGAGATATTGTTGTGTTTCTTGGCGTACCCCTCGAGGGGGTATCGAGATCTTGGCGGTTGACTTGAGGCTTGAGCATGCAATTTGAGGTGCTTGCGAAGGACGGTGCTGCGCGCCGCGGCGTGATCACCACCGCCCGCGGCAAGGTCGAGACGCCGGCGTTCATGCCGGTCGGCACCTATGGCACGGTGAAGGCGGTGAGCCCGGCCGAGTTGATCGAGCTTGGCGCCGATATCGTGCTCGGCAATACCTTCCATCTGTGGTTGCGGCCGGGGATCGAGGTGATCGCTGCTCACGGCGGGCTGCACCGCTTCATGGGCTGGCAACAGCCGATCCTCACGGACTCGGGCGGGTTCCAGGTATTCAGCCTGGGCGCGCTGCGCAGGATTACCGAGGAAGGCGTGAGGTTTCAGTCGCCGGTCAACGGCGATCCCCTGTTCCTCACGCCCGAGGAGTCGATGCGCATCCAGCGCGCGCTCAATTCCGACATCGTGATGGTGTTCGACGAGTGCACACCGTACCCGGCCGCCCTCGACGAGGCACGCGAGTCGATGCAGCTGTCCATGCGCTGGGCCGAGCGCTCGAAGCGCGCGCACGAGGGCAACGCGAACGCGCTGTTCGGCATCGTGCAGGGCGGCATGCACGAGCGCCTTCGCGACGAGTCGGTCGCGGCGCTGGTGCAAATCGGTTTCGACGGCTACGCGATCGGCGGACTGTCGGTGGGCGAAACCAAGGACGAGATGATGCGCGTCCTCGGGCACACTGCGCCGCAGCTGCCGGCACAGCGGCCGCGCTACCTGATGGGTGTGGGCACGCCGCACGACATCGTCGCGGCTGTCGCCGGGGGCATCGACATGTTCGACTGCGTGCTGCCCACCCGCAACGCCCGCAACGGCTGGGTCTTCACCCGGCGTGGCGTCATCAAGCTGCGCAATGCCCGTTACCGCGACGATCTCGCGCCGCTGGACCAGGCCTGTGGCTGCTATACCTGCCGCCACTTCACCCGCGCATACCTGCATCACCTGCAGCGCGTAAATGAAATCCTCGGCGCCCGGCTCAATACCCTGCATAACCTCTTCTACTATCTGGATTTGATGCGCCGGCTGCGGGCGGCGATCGAGACCCGCCGGCTCGCCGATTTCGTCGCCGAATTCGAACGGGGCCAGGGGGAATCGTGTTAATATACAACGCTTTTTAGCGGGCTCCTGGAGTCCCGAACGTATCCCGCGGAGGAAACGACATGTTGATCAGCAATGCCTGGGCGCAGGCGGGCGGCGGCCAAGGGGGCGGCATCGAGAGCATGCTGCTGATAGTCCTGATGTTCGTGGTGCTCTACTTCCTGATGATCCGCCCGCAGATGAAGCGCGCGAAGGAGCACAAGTCGATGATCGACGCGTTGCAGAAGGGCGACGAAGTGGTCACCTCCGGTGGCATCCTCGGCCGCATCAGCAAGCTCAACGAAAACTACGTCACGCTGGAGATCTCGAGCACCGTGGAGGTCCAGATGCAGCGCGGCGCGGTGCAGGTGCTGTTGCCGAAGGGCACCATCAAGAACATCGAGTAAACGCGTGGACGGCGATCGGTGCATGAGACGCGTTGACACACGCGCCTGCAGCACGGGTCACCGGTCACCGATCACCGGTAACCGCATTCCATGAACCGCTATCCCCTCTGGAAAAACCTCATCATTGCCTTTGCCGCGGTGGTGGGGCTCTTGTTTACGCTGCCTAACTTCTTCGGCGAGGTGCCGGCGGTGCAGGTCTCGCCGCTCAAGGTCGGCGTCAAGGCCGACACCGGGCTCATGAACCGCGTCGAGCAGATCCTTGCGCAGGGCAAGATCGCCGCCGACGGCGTGTTTCTCGACGCTACCAGCGTCAAGGCGCGCTTCCGCGACACCGACACGCAGTTGAAAGCGAAGGACCAGCTGCAGTCCGTCCTGGGCGAAGACTACGTCGTGGCATTGAATCTGCTCTCCAACAGCCCGGGCTGGCTCACGGCGGTCGGGGCGCTGCCGATGTACCTCGGCCTCGACCTGCGCGGCGGGGTGCACTTCCTGCTGCAGGTCGACATGAAGGCCGCGCTCGACAAGAAGGTCGAATCGTACAGCTCCGACATCCGCAGCGCGCTGCGCGACAAGCGTATCCAGTATCGCGGCGTGACGCGCGACGGGCAGGCCATCACCGTGCGCTTTCACGATGCGGCGCTGCGTGACAAGGCGATGTCAGAAATTGGCCGGACCATGACCGACCTTGAGGTGAGAAGCCAGGACGCGGGCGGCGAGTACCACATGATCGTCACGCTCAAGGCCGAGGCGCGGCGCGCGACCGAGAAGTTCGCGATCGAGCAGAACATCACGACGCTGCGCAACCGGGTCAACGAGCTCGGCGTGGCCGAGCCCATCATCCAGCAGCAGGGCGCCGAGCGCGTGGTGGTGCAGCTGCCGGGCGTGCAGGACACGGCGAAGGCCAAGGATATCCTCGGCCGCACCGCGACCCTGGAGGTGCGCATGGTGGAGGCCCACGCGGGCGACCCGAGCGCGCGCAACTACGACCCGCAGAAGGTCGAGCAGGCAATCGCCGGGCAGGTGCCCTTCGGCATGGAGCTCTTTCACGTGCAGCGCGAGGGCATTACGGAGCCGCTGCTGCTCAGCAAGCAGATCGTGATCACCGGCGACCGGCTGACCGATGCGTCGCCCGGCTTCGACTCGCAGGACAGCCGCCCCATCGTCACCGTGACCCTCGATGGCCAGGGCGCGCGCGTGTTCCAGCAGGTGACGCGTGAGGCGGTCAGGCGCCGCATGGCGATTCTGCTGGTCGACCGCGGCAAGCCCGAGGTGCTGACCGCGCCGGTCATCCAGTCCGAGCTCGGGGCGCGCTTCCAGATCACCGGCTTCCGCAGCACCGAGCAGACCAAGGACCTGGCGCTGCTGCTGCGCGCCGGCGCGCTTGCGGCGCCGATGGAGATCATCGAGGAGCGCACCGTCGGGCCCTCGCTTGGCGCCGAGAACATCCGCATCGGCTTCAACTCGGCCCTTTACGGCTTCGGGGCGATCATGGTCTTCATGATGCTCTACTACGTGATGTTCGGGGTGTTCTCGGTCATCGCGCTTGCCGCCAACGTGCTGTTCCTGGTGGCGCTGCTGTCGATGCTGCAGGCGACGTTGACGCTGCCCGGCATGGCCGGCATCGCGCTCACCATCGGCATGGCGATCGACGCGAACGTGCTGATCAACGAGCGCATCCGCGAGGAGCTGCGCAACGGCATGTCGCCACAGGCGGCGATACATGCGGGCTACGATCGGGCGTGGGGGACGATTCTCGACTCCAACATCACCACGCTCATTGCCGGCGTCGCGCTGTTTGCGTTCGGCTCCGGCCCGGTGAAAGGCTTCGCGGTGGTGCTGTGCCTGGGCATACTCACCTCGATCTTCAGCGCGGTGATGGTGTCGCGGGGCATCGCGAATTTCTATTACGGCAGCCGGCGCCGGCTTGATACCGTGTCGATCGGGCAGGTCTGGCGGCCAAGTGCCGAGGCGAAGTAACGAAAGCAATTGACGGGAAGCGGCGGCGGGTGACGGCATGAAGCCGCCGGCGGCCGCACCCCACGATTCATAGGAATCAGCATGGAATTTTTCAGAATCAAGCGCGACATCCCGTTCATGCGCTACGCGCTGATCTTCAACGTGATCTCGATCATCACGTTCCTGATCGCGGTCGGGTCGCTCGCCACGCGCGGGCTGAACTTCGGCGTCGATTTCACCGGCGGCACGGTACTCGAGCTGTCCTATCCCGAGCCGGCCAACCTCGGCAAGATCCGGGAGATAACCGCGAAGCTCGGGTTCACCGAGGCGAGCGTGCAGAATTTCGGCACGTCGCGCGACGTGCTGATCCGGCTGCCGGTCAAGGAAGGGCTCACCAGCGCCAAGCTCTCCGAGATCGTCCTGCAGGAGCTGAGGAAGGATGACGCCACGGTCGAGATGCGCCGCGTGGAGTTCGTCGGCCCGCAGGTCGGGCAGGAGCTGTTCGAGGCGGGGGCGCTCGCGCTGCTGTTCGTCTGCATCGGCATCGTGCTCTACCTGTGGCTGCGCTTCGAGTGGAAATTCGGCGTCGCGGCGATCATCGCGAACATGCACGACGTGGTGATCATCCTCGGCGTGTTTTCCCTGTTCCATCTCGAATTCTCGCTGCCGGTGCTCGCCGCGGTGCTGGCGATCCTGGGCTACTCGGTGAACGAGTCGGTGGTGGTGTTCGACCGGGTGCGCGAGGTCTTCCGCAACCGCAGGATGCGCAGCAAGTCGGTGGCCGAGGTGCTCGACCACGCGATCACGGCGACCATGTCGCGGACCATCATCACGCACTTCTCGACGCAGCTCATGGTGGTCGCGATGCTGGTTTTCGGCGGCGAGACGCTGTTCTATTTCGCGCTGGCGCTCACCATCGGGATTCTCTTCGGCATCTACTCGTCGGTGCTCGTGGCGAGCCCGATCGTGATGTGGCTGGGCGTGACGCGCGAAGACCTTGCCAAGCCCGAGAAAAAGCAGGAAGCGGAAGCGGTCGTCTGATTCTGGTGACGAGTGACGAGTGACAGTGACGCGTCACTCGATACCTGCGAGGCTGGACTGCCGGCTAATCACGGAGCCCAAGTGGAGCTAATCGCCTCGTTCTTCGATGTCCTGGTCCACCTCGACCAGCACCTCACGGCTCTGGTCGGCAAGTATGGCGTGTGGATCTATGCCATCCTGTTCCTCATCATCTTCTGCGAGACGGGGCTGGTCGTGACGCCGTTCCTGCCGGGCGACTCGCTGCTGTTCGTCGCCGGCACGGTGGCGGCGGCGGGCGGCATGGACGTGCACCTGCTCGTGGTGTTGCTGATTGTCGCCGCCATCCTCGGCGATACGGTTAACTACGGGTTCGGCCACTATCTCGGTCCGAAGGTCTTCCACTACGAGGATTCGGTGTGGCTGAATCGCCGGCACCTCGACCGGGCGCACGAGTTCTACGAGCGCCACGGCGGCATGACCATCGTCATTGCACGCTTCGTCCCGATTATCCGCACCTATGCGCCATTCGTTGCCGGGATCGGCGCGATGACCTACCGGCGGTTTCTCGCGTACAACGTCGGCGGCGCGGTGCTCTGGGTGGTGTCGCTCACCTACGCCGGCTATTTCTTCGGCAACATCCCGATCATCAAGCAGAACCTCACGCTGGTGGTCATCGGCATCATCATCCTGTCGATCCTGCCCGGCGTGGTCGAATATCTTCGCCACCGCGCCCGCGCCGCCGCCAACACGCCGGTGCGCCCATCGTGAGGCCGCTTGCTGCCCGTGAATCGCGCGCGCCCGGGGGTGCGATTTACAACCCAGGCTGGTGCTGTCGGCTGCTAATACATTGCGCTTGCCAGCCTGCGCCGGTACTCGCTCGTGAGCGCACTGTCGTTGCCCAGCAGGCTGAACACCTGCAGCATGGTCTTGCGCGCAATATCGTCCTGGAACGCGCGGTCGCGCTTGACGATCTCCAGCAGCTGGTCCAGCGCCGCCCGGTAGTCTTTGCCCGCCACCTTGAGTTGCGCGAGCTGCAGCCGCGCCGCCAGGTCGCCGGCGTTCTTCGCGATCCGCTCCTCGAGCTCGCCTGCGCCTGGCGCCGCGGCTGCGCCGGCGGCGAGGTCGAGCTTGGCCTTGAGAGCCACGACGCGCTCGTCCATCTGGGTGAGCGGCGAAAGCGCGTCGATCAGCCCGCGCGCCTCCCCCAAACGCCCGAGATCGACGAGCATCTCCGCGCGATCGATGGCGACCGCCTCGTTTAGCGGCTCCAATTGTGCGGCCTTGCCGAGGATGTCGAGCGCGCGCCGGGCATTCTTGTCCTTGCCAAAGGCCGCCATTGCCTCGCGCCGCAGCTCTTCGGCAGGCGAGGGCACGATGCGCTCGATGAAAGCGCGAACTGCGCTCTCCGGCAGCGCGCCGGAGAATTCGTCGATGATTTCGCCGTTGACCACCGCCTTGACGCTGGGGATGCCGCGCACGCCGAACTGGGCGGCGAGCGCCTGGTTCTCGTCGGAGTTGATCTTCACCAGGGTGAACTTGCCCTGATATTCGGCGGCGAGCTTCTCGAGCACCGGCGCGAGCGCCCGGCACGGCGCGCACCACGGCGCCCAGAAGTCGATCACGACCGGCGCCTTCTGCGAGCCTTCGATCACGACGGCGTTGAAGTTGCCCGTGTTGACGTCGATGCTGTGTGCAGTCATGGTATCCATCGCGATCCATCCCGCCCCTTCGCCGCGAAGAACGGCACGGGACGCTTCGTTGATCCCGGTACCTATCTGGGGTCGTTACGCCGCGCTTTCAACCGTGCCGCTTCCGGGCCCGGTCAGATCTTCCTGGCGAGATCGGCCGCCTTGCCGATGTAATTGGCGGGCGTGAGCGCGAGCAGGCGCTTCTTGTCGGCCTCGGGGATGGCCGCCAGCCCCCGGATGAACGCGTGCAGCGCCTCCTTGGTGATGTGCTCGCGCCCGCGGGTGAGGTCCTTCAGCTTCTCATAGGCACCGGGGATGCCGTAGCGCCGCATCACCGTCTGGATCGGTTCCGCCAGCACTTCCCAGCTGCCGTCCAGATCCGCGGCGAGCCGGTCGCGGTTCGCCTCGAGCTTGTTGAGCCCCCGCAGGCAGGAGTCGTAGGCGAGCAGCCCGTGCCCGAGCGCGACCCCCATGTTCCGCAGCACGGTCGAATCCGTGAGATCGCGCTGCCAGCGCGAGATCGGGAGCTTCTCGCTCATGTGGCGCAGCAGCGCATTGGCGAGACCCAGGTTGCCCTCCGAGTTCTCGAAATCGATCGGATTGACCTTGTGCGGCATGGTCGATGAGCCGACCTCGCCCGCTTTCAGCTTCTGCTTGAAGTAGCCGAGCGAAATATAGCCCCACAAGTCGCGGTTCAAGTCGATCAGGATCGTATTCACGCGGGCGCAGGCGTCGAACAGCTCGGCGATCGCGTCGTGCGGCTCGATCTGGGTGGTGTACGGATTCAGCTTGAGGCCGAGCTTCTCGACGAAGCCCTTCGCAAACGCCTCCCAGTCGACATTGGGGTAGGCGGCGACATGCGCGTTGTAATTGCCGACGGCGCCGTTCACCTTGCCGAGCAACTCAACCTGCGCTACGCGATCGTGCGCGCGCTGCAGGCGGTAGGCGAAGTTCGCCATCTCCTTGCCGAGCGTCGTGGGCGAGGCGGGCTGGCCGTGCGTGTGTGCAAGCATCGGCAGCTCGGCAAGGTCGTGACCGAATGCGGCGAGCTTCTCGACGATGCGGTCGAGTGCCGGCAGCAGCACGGCCTCGCGCGCGCGCTTGAGCATCAGCGCGTGGGCGAGATTATTGATATCCTCCGAGGTGCACGCGAAGTGCACGAACTCGGCCGCCTTCGTCACCTCGGCATTGTCCTTCAGCCGCTCCTTCAGGAAGTACTCGATTGCCTTGACGTCATGGTTGGTCTCGGCCTCGATCGCCTTGACCCGCTCGCCGTCTGACTCGCTGAAATTGAGGACGGCCGCGTCGAGCTGCAAGATTGTCTTGGGCGAAAACTCGGGGACCTCGGGGATCGCCTTCTCGCGCGAGAGCGCCTTGAGCCACTCGACCTCGACCAGCACGCGCAGCCGAATCAGCCCCAGCTCGCTGAAAATCGCGGCCAGCGCTTCGAGCTTGTTGTGATAGCGGCCGTCGAGCGGAGATAATGCGGTCAGTGGGGTCGTTGCCATGGCGGCTCGCTTGAAAAACGCCGCACTAGTTTAACATACGCGGGCCGCCGCCCGGACGAGAAAGGGAAGCAAATCAATGACAACGGCAAGCCAACGACTCGCGCAGTTCGCCGTGGGCCTCAAATTCGAGGAGATTCCCGCCCCAGTGGTCGAGCGCGCCAAGACGAGCATCATCGATACCGTGGCCGCATGCGCGTTCGGCGCACAGCTGCCGTGGTGCCGGATCATCGCGGCCTACGGCGAGCGCAACAGCCCCCCGGGCAGAGCGGGCGTGATCGGCACCAAGCTCAAGCTGCACGCGCCGTTCGCGGCGCTCGCCAACGGCGCCGCGGCGCATGCATTCGAGATGGACAGCCTGGTGCACCCGAGTGTGGGCGTGCATCCGGGGGCCTCGCTCACGGCACCCGGCCTCGCCGCCGCACAGGTGCACCGCGGCAGCGGCCGCGACCTGATCGCCGCGTTCGTCGCAGGCGGCGAGGTGATGTACCGCATCGGGGATGCGGCGCGGCACTCGAGCGAGAAACTCGGGTTTCACGCGCCGGGGCTGACCGGCGTATTTGGCGGCGCCGTGGTCGCGGGAAGGTTCAACGGCCTCGATTCCGAGCGCATGGCCCTGGCGCTGGGCATCGGCGGGTCGCTGTGCTCGGGCCTGCTCGAGTTCTCGAAGTCGGGCGGCGGGATGGTCAAGCGCCTGCACCTCGGGCGCGCGGCGGAGGGCGGGGTGCTGGCGGCGGTGCTTGCGCGCGACGGCTTCACCGGCCCGGCGCAGATTTTCGAAGGCAAGTTCGGGTTCCTCACCGCGTTCGCCCGCGACGCCGAGCCCGAACGGCTGACCGCCGGCCTGGGCACGACCTGGAACACGCTGAAGACCATGTTGAAGCGCTACGCCTGCCATATCACGGCGCACATCCCGGTAACGGCGGCCCTGGCGCTCCAGGCGGAGCACGGGTTCAGGGGAAGCGACGTCGCGTCGATCGCGATCGCCGGCGGCGAGAAAATGGTGAGCCACCACAATATTCCGGAACCGCAGGACATCGCGATGGCGCAGTACAGCACGCCGTTCTGCGTCGCGCTGGCGCTGCACCGCGATCCGCTCGACCCGCGCGCGTTCTCCGAGGAAAGCCTGAGCGATCCGGCGATCCGCGCGCTGGCGAAGACCGCGAAGGTATCGTTGCGCCAGACCGCGCCCGGCGATCACGCGCTGGTGAGCCGCGTCACGGTGAAGCTGAAGGACGGGCGCGAGCTCGCGCGGGAGGAGCGCGAGTTTCCCGGCATGCCGGGCCGGCCGTTGACGGAACAGGAGCTTGCCGACAAGTTCCTGCGCCTGACCAAGGGCCTGCTTGCGTCGCCGGACGCGCTACTCGAGAAGTTGCTCAAGCTCGAGACGGTCGAGAACTGCGAGGCGCTCGAGTTCAGCTGAGGCGCGTGCCGAGACCTGACGCTGTAAGTTCAAGAACCAATCGAACTGCCAAGACCGCCAAGAAAAATAAAATTCAAATTAAAATGAAAAGCATAGCTTAGGAATTGATACCGTAGGTGCATTTCGCCCAAGAGCAAAACGATCTTGACCTTGCTGTTGCCGGTGCCCTGGGTTCACTCTTGCTTTTTGCTTTGATTTGAATCTCAAAGTGCTTTTCTTGGCGGCCTTGGCGGTTCAGTTTTCCCCGAGCGATCTCAGTCGCTCACGGTCCACCGGTCCGGTCCTATAATCTCGTGCATGACCACCATCCGCCGCACCGTCCTGAAATCACTTGCCGCGACCGCGCTGCTGCTGGTCGGGATGACGCGGTCCAGAGTCGGGTCCGCGGTCTCGAATTCCCTCCAGTTCCCTTTGGGTGAAGGCAGCACCCCATGGCGGGAACTTTCTCCTTGCTCGCCCGGAGTACCTGTTTGCCGTTTGTGCCTTCTTTCAGGTGCGTCTCTCGGCGATAATCGCAGTTTCAGATGAGCCTGAAATCGAAAATAGCGTTTCCCGGGGTTCTACTCTGCGCTGTGCTGTTCTGTTCAGAGGCGACAGGGCAGGGCATGGCCTGTGACGGTCTGGCTGCGGCTGATCGCGGTGGGCAGGTGGCGATCGTCGAGTCCGCGCCCCAGCAGTGTGCGCCGGTCCTGGTGACGCTTCTGAAGGCGGATCCGACGCGTTTTCTCGACGCCTTTGGCGATCTGATCTCACGCCCATCGGTCACCGAGCCGCTCTTTCTTGCGACCTATGAGGAACTCCGCCTCGGTCGATTTCGTTTCAGCCCGCCGGTCGTGGAGGAATTTCTACGCCGTCTGCCGGGTGCCATAGCGGCCTGCTCTGCGCTGTCCCGATGCGCGGACTGGAATACCTTCATTCTCTCCCGCGGTCTCTATGTGGGCGAGATGTATCAATGCCCGGATGTCGCGACCATGGGCGCGGCCGCGCTCCTGGACAGCATTCCTTACGGGGATTACTCCTGCACCGAAGCCACAGCCACTGCTTTCGGAAATCTGGCATTTGGATCCGCCTCAGCTGAAGCGGCGATCCGCGTGCTGATTCTCCTGACCGAAACGCGGCCCAGTGGCTGGTCCAGGCGGAATGCCCTGCGTGTGATCGGACGCCTCGCGGAGCTTCCGGCAGGCCGCGCCGCACGCGGACTGGTTCTGTCGACTTATGCATCGACCGTGAAAGCGATGCTCTACCGGCGGTTGCAGCAGGACCGATCCGAAGACGTCATCGCAGACGCGCTATGGATACTGGACAGCTTTTATTATCCGAACCTCGAGATGCAGAAGTTCAGCGAACGGATCGCATCGGATCCCGGATTCAGCCCCGCCCTCCGACACCGCGCCATGAGGACATTCACCCGGCTGGTGAACAGCAAGATCTCCCCGATCAGCGAGCACGACCTGGCCTTCATCCTGCGGTCCATGAATTCCGACGACGTCTGGATTCGCGCGGAAGCGGCGTTTTTGACCGAGACGCTGCAAGTCGCGCAGCTCACCCCGACTGTGAGAAGCAGGATTGTCGCGGCGTTGAGTGCTAACTGGAGGGTCGAGGCGGAGCTGACCGCGCGGGTCTATGTTGCCCGGGCACTGGATTTTTTCAATGGCTCCAGCCTGTTTTCCACACTCAAAGCGGTTCATGAGGCCGCGAATCTCGGCAACACGCATTCGGCCGGGGGAGTCTCGATACGCTCCGGCCTCGATGCAGTCGAACTGCCGGGGTTCGCGGCGTTGATGGAAGCGACCCGGAACGCCTTCTTCGATATTGCCGGTCCCACGTTTGCGACACCGGTGCCCAACGACGTGAATGCGTCGATGACGCTGTTTCTGTTCAGGACCCGCGATCGCTATATCGAATACATGAGCTTGTTCGTCGGGTACGGTCAGTACGCGGGCGGGCTTTATCTGGAGGACAGGAACACGCTGTACACCTATCAACGCACGCCCGCTGAAAGCACGCTGACCGTCGAGGAGCTTGTCCAGCACGAGTACGGCCATTATCTTCAGGGGCGCTACGTCTACCCGGGACTGTGGGGGGATGCCGATTATCACTCCGAGCCGAAGGGCTGGATCGACGAGGGCATCGCAGAGGTGCTCGGGGGGGCTGTATTCGGTACGAGCGGCGCCTACAGCCTGCCCCTCCGCCGGGCTCATCTTTCGAACCTCTGCGGGACGCAGCCTTCGCTCGGGGGGTTGCTCAGTCTGCGGGCCGGCTACGATCAGGCGGGCGAATTCGACTATGCGTCGGCATGGGGATTCAGCTATTTCCTGACGAACACGTATCGGGACACGCTCCGGCGTATTCTCGCTTCATTCCGGAATTCTACGTATCAGCGTTCGGCATTCGACCAGATCGCCGGAAAGACAAGCGCGGATCTCGAGCGCGAGTGGCACGGAGCGATCCTTTCCTGGTGCGCCACGCCCCAATCAAGCAGCACCCCGTCGATGTCGCACAAAGGGGGGGCCGAAGCAGTTCTCCGTCTGAGGTCCCTGGTCCGGCCATGAGACGCATCGCGGCATCGTTGGTCCTCGTCCTGGCTTTCGGGCTGGCGGAGTCGCACGCCCAGAGCCACAACGGTCTGTGGCGGGGGACAACGTCCCAGGGCCAGGTGTTCAGCTTCACGGTGTTGAATCAATCTGTCGTGGAGACCGATTTCCGATTTGTCACTTCCGACAGCACGACGGCAACGCTGACCGGGAACGTAACGCCCGCGTTACCTGTCGCCAGCGGAACGTTTTCCGGACCGAGCGGCGTCTGCTACGCGCTGTCCGGCACATTTACGTCTGCGACAACAGCAAGCGGCGGCGCGTCAGTCACGGACGACCCCGCCTGTGCCACGCTGCGCGCGCTCGGATTTACCTGGAATGCCTCACTGGTCATAGCCCCGGAAAACGATAACGTCTCATCATCGGTTCTCTTGAATCCAATGCAGGGGACCGCCCGCGGCTCGAACGTCAAGGCGACCCTCGAGGCGGGAGAGCCGCCGCACAGTGAAACGGCCGGCGCCGGCAGTTCGGTCTGGTGGAAGTGGATTGCACCCCAGACGGGAACGGCGACATTCGATACCGCTGGCAGTGATTTCGATACGGTCCTTGCCGTGTACGAAGGCGCATCGCTGGGAGCCTTGAAAGCGGTCGTTGCCAGCGACGACTATGGCGACGCCATGACCAGTCGCGTGACGTTCGCGGCCGTTGGCGGAAGCACTTACTCTGTCGCGGTCGCGGGAATGCTGGGACAGACCGGATCGATTCAACTGAACTGGGCCACTCCGCTGACGATTTCGCGTTCGTTCTCCCTGCCGGAGAAGGGCGCTCTGGTCCTGTCGACGGGTGGAACGGGGCAGCGGACGGGATCTGTTGCGATTGAGCCTTCGGGTGGCAACCTGATGCCCGCCGCGATGGAAATTATCAGTCTCCGGCAGAACGGGGTCCTGGTCAGCGAGGCGGGCGTGCCTGCGGCGGCGGCGATATTGAACGGCCGCACCTATGTCGAAATCGGTGGGCACGTCAATACGGCAGTTGCATTCGTGAATCCCGGTCTCGTGCAGGTCGATCTGAATTTTTCCGCGCGTGACATCAATGGCGCGCTGGTCGCAAGCGGAACGGTGCGGATCCCCGCAAACGGTCAAGTCGTCGGGTTCTTGACTGAAGCGCCTTTCAGCATTCCTGTTCTGGACACCGGGACGCTCACGTTTGCGGCGTCCGCCCCGGTGGCCGCGCTGGTGATCCGCGTCTTGAGCAATGAGCGGCATGAAGCACTGATGACTGCGATACCGGTTCTCGACCTTGCTTCCCCGCCTGCCTCTCTGCCGCCCGCCCTGCCGTACTTCGTCGATGGTGGCGGTTGGAATACTCAGATGATCCTGATCAATCCAACGGACCTGCCTGTCTCCGGTGCACTGCGGTTGAGCGACATGGGATCCTCCCTGGCTCCTCCCAATCCGGTCATCGTGACAACGGATGGCGGCCGGAGCGACACGTTCCGATTCTCGATTGCGCCCGGCGGCGCATGGCGCCTGCGGACTTCGGGAGGCGCGACGAGTCCCGTGGCGGGTTCGGCAACAATCCTGCCCGATGCCGGCAGTCAGCCGCCCATGTCGATTGCGATAGTCTCGTCTCAGGTGGCCGGAACGACCGTTGCGGAAACGGCCCTGAGCCCGGGAGCCGCGGTTTCAACGCTGCGGATGTACGCCGAAAGTGCCGGCGAATGGGGTCAGGCGGGATCGGTACGAAGCGCGATTGCCATTTCGAACCTGTCGCTTTCCCCGACGAGCGTGAATTTCGAGTTGACCGATTCGAATGGAGCGGTGCTCGGAACCGCCTCGCTGATGTTGGCGGGCGGAGCCGCGTTTGCCGGCCTCATCAATCAGATTCCCGGCTTGGAAGGGCTTCCGGCGGCGTTTACGGGGACCTTGAAAATCTCCACCGTAGCGAACGGTTCCGTCGTGGCCGTCGGTCTCCGCTGTCGCTATAACGAACGGCAGGATCTTCTGGTCACGGCCACCAACCCGGCTCCCGAGACACGGCCGGGATCCGCCCGCGCGGCCTATTTCCCTTACTTCGCGGATGGCAACGGGTTCGCGACCCAGTTCATACTCTTCGGAACCACTGTGAATCAGGGCACCGCCGGCTCGATGTGGTTCTTCGACCCGGCGGGACAGTCGATCGCGCCACCGCTTCAATAGGTCACTAGCAGGCTGCTGAAGAACCTCGTTCTTCGGCAGTCTGCGGCGCGGCACAGGAGGCGCCGCCATTTTCAGTGGCTGAAAGCCATTGAGAGATGGTGTTTTGAGTTTTTCACCGGCGCGGGGCAGCCCAGGTCAGGGCAGTTTGAGCGTTTCGCCCAGCCGCGGGCCGAGCCGGAGCGCCGCCTCGGCTCGCAGAGCCATTGTCGCCGAGAAGCTCAGGCCGCCGCAGTGAGTTCCGGCAGCCGCCTCGGCTCGCGCGGCGGCGCGCGCGCGGGTAGGCCCAGATGCGTGAGGATCCGGACGATCACCGCCGGATCTTCGATCGCGGCGATGATCTTCAACTCGCCGCCGCAGTTCGGGCAATGCTCGCAAAGACGTTGAGGAACAGATGCGTTGCCGGCAGCGAATTGTGAGGCGGGTCGACGCGTGTAGCGGTCCAACAGGGCCAGTTTATCGCAGGGGTACCGCGGCGCCGATCGCGCGCGCTTCGTCGCGTCCCCGGTCCGTCAGCGGCCGCTGGTTTTCGCAGTCGTCGTCGCAGCGCGAGCGACGGTCGTTGCGCGAGAAGTCGGTCGACGTGTGGCGGAAGTAGATGACGTAGCCGCCGTTGCACAATTCCGCGAGGAGCTCGGCGGGGCGCATGTCCCTGACGGGCTGCGACGAGCGGCCTTGCGCCGGATCCGGCACCGGCTCGAACTGCGCGGCGAGCGGGGCACCGGCGGCAAGCGTCAGGGCGAGCAGGGCGCCGCCCGCCGTCCATAACCGTCTTCGTAAATTGGCATGCCGGTTCTCCTGAACGCCGCGCCGCCGGGAATCATACTCCGGCCGGCCGGTCATATAATCGCCCCATGACCGCTTCCCGTCGCACGGTCCTCAAGTCCCTTGCCGCGACGGCGCTGCTGCCGTTCGCCCCGCGCACGGCGGCTGCAGCCGTGCGGGAATTCAAGCTCACGGCCATGCCCGCCCGGCAGCAGATCGTTCCGGCCAAGTTCGGGCAGACCGACATCTGGGGCTTCAACGGCACTGCACCGGGACCGCTCCTGCGCGCCAAGCAGGGCGAGCGCGTGAAGATCGTGGTCGAAAACAAGCTGCCCGAGCCGACCACGGTGCACTGGCACGGCATCCGGGTGCCGAACGACATGGACGGCGTGCCGGGCCTCACGCAGAAGCCGATCGCGCCGGGCAGCCGCTTCGTCTACGAATTCGACCTGCCCGACGCCGGCACCTACTGGTATCACCCGCACAGCCGCAGCTACGAGCAGGTGGCGCGCGGCCTCTATGGGGCATTCATCGTGGAGGAGCGCGCGCCGATCACAGTCGACCGCGATGTGACCTGGGTGCTCTCCGACTTCCGGCTCAATCAGGACGCGACCCAGCGCGACGACTTCGACAGCCTGTTCGACTTGACCCACGGTGGTCGTCTCGGCAACGCGGTCGCCGTCAACGGCCGCTATACGCCGAAAGACGGCACCTTCGACGTGCGCAGCGGCGAGCGCATTCGCTTGAGGCTGATCAACGCCGCCTCGGCGCGGATTTTCGAGTTGAAGTTCGGCGGCCACGCGCCCAGGGTGATTGCGCTCGACGGTCAGGCGGTGGCCCCGCATGCCCCCGAGAAGGACATCCTCGTGCTGGCACCCGGCATGCGCGCCGATCTCGTGATCGACTGCATGCAGCAGCCCGGAACCCGCCACGCGCTGATCGACGAGAACAACCCGCGACGGTCAGTGACGTTGATCGAAATGGTCTACAGCGGCGAGCGGCCGCTGCGCGACTCACCCTCTCCCGCGCCGGTCGCGCTCGCGCCGAATCCGATTCCCGAGCCGGACCTCGAGCGCGCGCAGCGCCACGAGATCCTGTTCGAAGGCGGCGCGATGGGGATGCTGCGGGAAGCGGTGGTCGAGGGGCGGCGCGTGCCGATCCAGAAGCTCGTTCGCGAGCACGGCATGGCGTGGACGGTGAACGGCATCGCGGTGCAGGAGCACAGCCACGATGCGATGCTCACCTTCGAGCGCGGGAAATCCTATGTGCTCGCGATGAAGAACGAGACCATGTGGCCGCACCCGATCCACCTGCACGGACATTTCTTCCGCGTGCTCACGCGCGATGGGCGGCCGACGCGGCATCGCGAGTGGGTCGACACCGTGCTCATGCAGCCGCGCGAGGCAGTGGAGGTCGCCTTTGTCGCCGACAATCCCGGCGACTGGATGTTCCACTGCCACGTGCTGCACCACCAGAAGGGCGGGATGATGGCGGTGTTCCGGGTCAAAGGTTAAAGGCGGAAGGCGGAAGGCGGAAGGCGGAAGGCGGAAGGCGGAAGGCGGAAGGGGCGATGCGATCACTTTCGCGCGAACTCGTTGCAATAGTCCGCCGATCCCATCCAATGCTGCTCGACGACGCGCCCTATGCTGAAGATCAGCGTGCGCTCGCAGCGCACCCGCTCGTAGCCGCCGGCTCCAACGGCGACGCTGGTGCCGACACCGACACCGCTGCCGCCGAATATTCCGATCGACGGGTAAAAGCTCCCGCGCGATGAGGTCCCCTCGGATATCCACGTGTGGGCCGGGCGGCCGTCGGTGAGCGTGGTGCTGCGGGACGGGGCACCCCATTGGGACACGACTTCATCGTACTTCGCATTGCGCCATGAATCGCGAGCCGCGTCAGAATCAATTCGCACCGCCGCGCACCCGGCGAGCAGGCACAATACGGCAGCCAGCATCGCGGTCTTCATGAGGCGCATCTTTGTTTCCGGATGGTGACAAACGAGTACTAACTATACGTCCTGTCCGGCCCGGTTGTGTCGTAAATAAGCGGGAGTTGATATTCGACCCGCTGGCGTGATCCCGGTACTTGCCACATAATTGGACCCTGCAGTTTTCTGTTCGTCTCTCGATTCGAATACCCCGGAGGAGCCAACATGAAGAAGCTATGGTTTGTTTTCGCGGCGATGCTCGTCGGCCTGGCGGGATTGGCCGCGCAGACCGCCGGCGCAGCGAATGTGAAAATCACGCCCCTCGGCGGCCACGATGGCGAGTTCTGCCCGTTCGACCGGGCGCTGATTTTCGAGGATCCGAACGGCACGCGCGTTCTCTACGACGCCGGTAGAACGGTCGCGGGACCGGACGATCCCCGTCTGGGCAAGATCGATATCATCCTCGTCAGCCACATGCACGGCGACCACGTCGGCAACGCGCACAACAAGGCGCCCAACTCGGGCAGTTGCGCCAAGCCGGACGTTTCGGTGTCGGCGGTGCCGAACTCGAGCACCGTGAACATCGCGCTCGCCAAGAAGGCGAAGATCGTGACCGGCAGCGAAATGCCGCCCTTCTTCGCCAACAAGCTGAAGGCGAACGGCGGCAACCCGCAGGATTCGCTCCTGGTGCGCTTCGGTGCCAGCAGGACGATCGGCGGCGTGACCATTGCGACGGTGCCCGCGGTTCACAGCAACGGCCTCGATCCCGACTACATCGGCGGTGATCTGGGCAAGCACATGAAGGAAGCGGGAATCGCGGGATACGTCGGTCCGCCGACCGGCTACGTGCTGAGGTTCAGCAACGGGCTCGTGGCCTACCTCTCCGGCGACACCGGCATCACGGCCGAGCAGGACAAGGTCGTGCGCGGTCACTACAAGGCGAGCCTCGTCGTCATGAATATCGGCGACACCTTCACCACCGGTCCGACCGAGGCGGCGTACGTTATCAATGAGCTCGTCAAGCCGAAATCCGTGATCGCCTCGCACGCGAACGAAGTGGCCACCAAGGACGGCAACGTGATTTCCGGCACCCGGACGGACACCTTCATCAAGAACGTGAAAGTTCCGGTGCACGTGCCGCTTTCGGGCCGAACGATGGAGTTCGACGGCAACGGCAAGTGCGAGTCGGGTTGCTAAAGACCTGACGGGTTGTAGCAAAGGGGCAGCGGCGGCTGCCCCTCTGTCATTTCGAGGTGCATGGCAATGAAGATAAAGCGTATCGAGCATGTAGGTGTGGTGGTAAAGGATGTCGAGGCGAGCCGCAAGTTGTGGGAAGGGTGCTTCGGCATCAGGCTCTCCGGCGTCGAGGACAATCCCACGCGCCCCGTGAGGCTTGCGCTTTATCCTGTCGGCGAGTCGATGGTCGAGCTGATCGCGGGCACTACGCCCGACAGCAAGCATGCGCGCATGATCGCGGAGGGACGGGGCGGCCTCAACCATATCTGCTTCGAAGTCGAGGACATCGATGATGCCCTCGCCGAGCTGAAAACGAAGGGCATTCCGCTGCTCGATGAGGTGCCGCGGATCGGGCATGCCGGCTGCCGCATCGCCTTCCTCGATCCCTCGGCGACCGAGAACTGCCTGATCGAGCTGGCCGAGCTGCCCAAGGAGTCCGCGCATCACGCGTGACCCGCGGAGCGTCGCGCTTCCCGCGTACGCGATCCTTGGGTAACATGCAAGCGACGACCAGCGGGTTGCGGTCGCCCGATCTTTTCCAGGGAAGCGCAACATGGCCCAAGATGCCGTCCTGAAGGCGTCGCCCAAGGCGGCCGCCTCGCAGGTGCCGGAAGGCACCGATCTCATCGAATGGTATTACGAGCGCGGCTATTCCGACGGCTTGCCGCTTGTGCCGCCGACGCCCGACAAGATCAAGGCGGCGCTGGGCGCGCTCGGCGGCGAGCCCGGCAAGGTTGTCGCCCGCGTGCCGCCGCGCTGGGGCAGCCTGACGCGCGAGGTGCTCGCGATCAACATGGTGATGGCCGGCTGCCGGCCGGAGTACGCGCCGGTGGTCGAGGCGGCGATGCTCGCGCTCTGCGCGCCGCCGTTCAATCTCAACGGCGTGCAGGCGACGACCCACATGGCGAGCCCGCTGCTGGTGGTGAACGGGCCGGTGCGCCGCGAGATCGGCATGAACGCCGGGCACAATGTGTTCGGCTCGGGCAACCGGGCCAACGCCACGATCGGGCGCGCGCTGCGGCTGATGCTGCTCAACGTCGGCGGGGGCTGGCCGGGTCTCCTGGACAAGAGTACGCTCGGCCATCCCGGCAAGTACACCTACTGCATCGCCGAGAACGAGGAGCAAAGCCCGTTCGCGCCGTACCACGTCGAGAAGGGCTACAAGGCGGAGGATTCGACGGTGTTCGTGCTCGCGGCCGAGCCGCCGCACAGCGTGACCAATCACTTTGCCAACGATCCCGAGGGCGTCCTCGACAGCATCTGCTCGGCGATGAGCACGATCTGCAACAACAACGCGGTCTCCGCCGGGCACTGCGCGGTAGTCCTCGGCATGGAGCATGCCGCCACCATCGCCAAGAGCGGCTGGAAGCGGCACGACATCCGCCAGTACCTGTGGGCGCATTCCGGCAACCGCTGGGGCGATCTCTACGGCAACGGGCGCTACGGCAAGATCTACAACCGCAATTTGCCGGTGTGGTACAAGCGGGAGCCCGATGCGCGCACGCCGATCGTGCCGAGCGCGGACAATATTCATCTGTTCGTCGCCGGCGGCGAGGCGGGGCGGTTTTCTGCTTTCATCCCCGGCTGGGGACACATGTCGACGCCGGTGCTGCGCGCGGTGAGCGGCGCCGCGCCCTCGTCGGGCGGGCCGCAGTGCGTGGATGGCACCTGCTATCTTTGACAAGCGTGACTCGTGACCAGTGGCCGGTGACCAGTGTAATAAGCGTGAGGCAGGAAGCGTAAGATGGAACTCTGCGGGATCACGCAGCCGAAGCGTTTAATCACGAATCACGGTTTCGATCTTGAAATTGAGGAGTGCTTTATGACGACAGCGATACCGGTCTATGATCCGCGCGGGGTGGTGGAAGCCTCGCCGCTCGCAGCCGCGCCGCGCGCGAAGAGCCTGAAGGGGCTTCGCCTCGGCATCCTCGACAACACCAAGTGGAATGCCAACAAGCTCCTGCGCGGGTTGCGCGACCGCCTCGCCGAGAAGCACGGCTTCGGCGCGGTCAACTACTACCGCAAGCAGAGCTTCTCGCTCGCCGCGGCGCCGGAGCTGGTCGACGAGATCGCCGCCAATAACGACATCGTGCTGACCGCCATCGCGGATTGAGGGTCCTGCACGTCGTGCTGTATGCACGACTCCGTGATGCTGGAAGCGAAAGGCCGTCCCACGGCGGTGATCGTCACCACCGAATTCGTGCTCGAAGCGCACACCCAGCGCGACGCGCTCGGCATGGCCGCGCTGGACCCCGTCATCATCAATCATCCGTTAAGCTCGCTCACCGAAGACGAGATCGCGGGGCGTATTTCGCAGGCGCTGCCGCAGATCGAGCGCGTTTGGCTCGCCGGCAAGGCGGCTGCGTAACGGAGGTGACGGGGCTCGATTTCCGCCGTCTGGCGCCCGCGTCGTGCGCGTGGCGCTGACCCTCGCACTGCTCAGTACGCTCTGCTTCGGCACGGCGCTCATTACCGCCGCACGCGGGCTGCGCTCGCTCGATGCCCGCTCGGGCGCGGCGATCAGCATTCCGACCGCGACGCTATTGTTCATCGTCGCCGCGCCGTTCGCGCTGGACGTCGGAGAGTTCCGCTGGGACGCGGCGCTGGTCTTCGCCGTGGTGGGGCTCTTCTTCCCGGCGCTGGTTACGTTGCTGACGTTCCGCGCCAACGACCAGCTCGGCCCCTCGGTGACCGGTGCGATTTCGAGCACTGCGCCCCTGTTCGCGCTGCTTGCGGCGGCCGTGCTTCTGCGCGAGCAGGTTCCCCCGAAAGCGATTGTGGCGGCGTGCGGTGTCGCGGCCGGCGTCGCAATGCTCTCATGGCGGCGCGACGGGGCACGCGCGGGTGCGTCCCGCTGGGCGCTGCTGCTACCTGTCTCCGGAGCCGCCCTGCGCGGCCTTGCGCAGGTAATGGCGAAAGCCGGTCTTCTCATCTGGCCGAACCCGTTCGCGGCGAGCCTCACCGGCTATCTTGTGTCCTCCGCCATGGTGCTCACGGTCGACCGGATCCCCCGCGCGCGTAAACTTGCGCGCACGAGGACCGCGATCTCCTGGTTTGCGTTGACCGGGTTTCTCAACGGCTGCGCGGTCATGCTGATGTACGCGGCGCTTGCCCGGGCGCCGGTGTCGACCGTCGCACCGGTGGTCGCCACCTATCCGCTGGTTACCGTCGTGTTGAGCGCGGTGTTCCTGCGCGCCGAGCCGCTCCCGGCGCGGGCGATCGCCGGCGTCCTGATCAGTGTCGTGGCCATCGCATACCTGGTGGCAGGATGACCGGGTCGGGCCGTGAAGTTTTCCTCAATGCCCGGCGGATCGAGTGTGAAGTTTTTCTGGATTACTCCAAAAAAACCAGCCGGCGATGATTCGCGCGGTCCACCTGGCGCTATTATGGTGAGCGCATCGTGCAGTAGCGTTTGGCGGGAGGCGGCCATGGAACTTCTGATGATTCTGCTGCTGATAATCGGCGTGACGGTAACGATGGGCGCGGGTGTTCTCGGATTTTCCTATGCGCTTGGCAGGTTCTTCTACAACCGCGAGGCCGGCTGGCCGGTCGCGCCCCCGTCGGAAGCATGCGCGCGCTGCGCCGCTGATGCCGAGTGGTACGCGTCGCTGCCGTCGTGGAAGCAGACCGCGATCGCGGGCTGGTGGATCGCGAACCGGGTGATCTGCGCGGCCAAGGGTTGCCGGTAGACGGCGAAGCGATTGAACGCGGGACCACCCGCGGATTCCATCCGGGCGCCAGGGTGAGCCGGACCACGGTCCTCCGCGCCCCGGAAAACGGCACGGCGCGCCGCAGTGGCGCGCCGTGCCGGTCTTACCCCTATTTCTTCTCGGTCATCGCCTTGATGAGGTCGCCGAACTCGGCGTAGCGCTTCACGCGCTGCTTGTCGTACTCCTCGCCGCGCATGAATTCAACGTCCTCGCCGATGCTCGCCATGAATTTCTTGAACGAGCGGTTCTCGGTGAGCTTCTCGAAGGCGTCGCGCAGCACCTTGAGCCGCTCCTCGGGAACGCCTGCGGGGGCCATGAAGATGCGGTCCATGGTGAAGGAGACGGCGGGAAAACCGAGCTCCGCCGTGGTTGGCACGCCCTTGAAGTCCGGGTCCTTGCTGAGCCGCGTGTCGCCGGCGACCGCGAGCGGAATCAGCTTGCCGGCCTTGACGTGCGGGCGCGCCTGGGTGGCGAACAGCCCGCCGATGTCATCCTGCTTCGCGAGCAGCGCCTGCAGCGAAGGACCGCCGCCCTGATGCGGGATGAGGTTGACGCGGATGCCGGTTGCCTTGAGCAATTGGGCCGTCGGCGTGTGCAGCGCGCCCCACACCCCGCTGTGGCCGAAGTTCACTTTGCCCGGGTTCGCCTTCGCGTAGTCGATGAAGCCCTGCAGCGTCTTGAACGGCGCGCTGTTGTGCGTCATGAAGATCGGTTCCGCATAGTTGATGCGCGCGATCGTCTTGAAGTCCTTCAGCGGATCGAACGGCACCTTCTGCGTCTGCGGCACGAGCTGGTCGAGGCCGTTGTGGGTGAAGAGCACGGTGTAGCCGTCCGGCTTCGCCTGCGCGGCGAACGTCGTGCCGCGCATGCCCGCGCCGCCGGGCAGGAGCTTCACCACCATCGGCTGCTCCAGGATGTCGCTGATGATGCCGGTGATGCCGCGGGCATGGAGGTCGTGGCTGCCCCCGGCGCCGAGCGGAATGACCAGCGTAATGGGCCGGTCGGGATACTTCTCCTGCGCGAACACCTGGAACGGCAGGGCGGCCGCGGCGAACGCGAGCAGAAGCGTGATCAGAGAAAAGCGTCTCATGGCGGTCCTCCTTTGTTTTTCATTGGTGAACGGGTGGTGGCTTGCGTGAAGCTGGGGCGGCGGCCGTGGCCGGGCCCCATAGAATATAGAGCGCGACCCCGCGTCTTAGTTCACTGCGCCGGGCGCGGTTTCTCGGGGCGGACCCACGTCCGGTACACCGACCAGGCCACCCACGCCATCATGCCGGCCAGGAAAACGGCGGCGATCGGGCGGTCGACGAAGAGGTAGGTGAAGATCGACCCCTGTGCGTAGAGCAGGGTCTGCGAGAGCGAGTATTCGATCGGGTGCGCGAGGACGAACGCGATCACCAGAGGCGCGAGATCGAAACCCAGCTTGCGCAGGATGTAGGCGCAGACCCCGATCACGATCATCAGTCCGATGTCGGAGAAGCTGCCGGTCGAAAGCGTGCCGACGAAGGCGAGCGCCAGGATCAAGGGGATCAGGTACGCCTTGCGCGCCTGGATCGCGGCGACGAACGGCTTGAGCATGATGTAGCCCACCGCGAGGAACAGAACGTTGGCCAGCACGATGGAGAACAGGAGCGCGTAGATGAGCGCGCCCTGCTCCTGGAAGATCTGCGGCCCGGGGCGCAGCCCGTGCGCCATGAAGGCGCCGAGCAGGATGGCCGTGACGTTGTCGCCGGGAATGCCCATGGTGAGCAGCGGCACCAGCGTGGGCCCGTTGACCGCGTTGTTCGCCGCCTCGGGCGCGGCGATCCCGTCAAGCTCGCCCTTGCCGAAGCGCTCGGGGTGCGGCGACGCGCGCTTCGCGGCGCTGTAGCCGATGAAAGCGGCGACGACCTGTCCCAGCCCCGGCACGACGCCGATCCCGGTGCCGATGGCGGTCGAGCGCAGAATCGTGCGGACAGAGGCGCGCAGCTCGCGCCAGAGCAGCCTCTCGCCCGTGATCTTCAGGTTGACGTTCTGCGCCACGAAGCGCGGCGCCCTTGATTCCAGCGCCTCCAGGATCTCGGGCAGCGCGAAGACCCCGATGATGAGCGGGATGAGCGGGATGCCGCCGCTCAATATCTCGAGGCCGAAGGTCATGCGGGTGGCGCCGGTGGTCGCGTCGGTGCCGATGAAGCCCAGCCCCAGGCCGATGCAGGCGGCGATGCCACCCTTCAACCCCGACTCGCTCGACACGCTCGCGATCAGCACCAGAGAGAAGACGATGATCGCGAAGATCTCCGGCGGGCCAATCAGCAGAATCACCAGCGCGATCAGGCTCACTAGGAATACCGTCAGGATGTCGGAGATGATGTCGCCGATGGCGGAGGCATAAAGCGCCATCTCGAGCGCCTTGCGCGCCTGCCCCTTGCGGGTGAGCGGGGGGCCGTCGAATGTGGTGGCGATGGAGGCGCCGGTGCCGGGAATGCCGACCAGGATCGCCGAGATGCTGCCGCCGTAGATTCCGCCCTTGTAGACGCCGATCAGGAACGGGATGCCGAGCATCGGCTCGAGCTTGAACGAGATCGGCAGCAGCACCGCCATCGCCAGCACGGTGGTGAGGCCGGGCATCGCCCCGACGAAAATGCCTACGATCAGGCCGGCCGTGATGTAGAAATACGTGTCCCAGCGCGCGAGGAGGTGAAAGGCCTGCAGCATCAGATCGAACATCGCCGCCCCCGGCCGTTACGTCAGCGTGCGCACGAGCCACTGCATCAGCGCTTCCTCCGGCACCGCGATGGCGTCGAACTCAGAGCGGGGAAGCGAGATGAGCAGCAGGCGCTCGAACACGAAACGGATGGTCACGGGGGCGATGAGCGCGAGGCAGGCGACGAGCCACATGCGACCGCCCCCGACGAGCAGCGCCAGCGCCAAGGTCGAAAGCCCGGTCGCGACGCTGAAGCCGAGCCACGGCATGGAGTAGAAGTAGAGTGATGCGAGCACGACCAGCAGCACGACATTGCGATACCGCGGGTCCCACCAGACAAAGCCGGCGCCGGGGCTCGCGCGCAGGACCAAGGCTGCGCGACCCAGGTAGATCGCCCCCAGCACCGCGAGCACCCCGAACGTCAGGCGCGGGAAAAACGCCGACGACAGCTGGATAAAGTCCTGTATCGGGTTGAATCCGCTCTCGGTGATGAGCCACGGCATGCTCAGCGCGAGCCCCCCCGCGATCAGGATGATGAGTGCGGCGGCCGCGACTTCCAGCACAGCCTGCGTGCGGCTGATTGCGGGCGGACTCCCGGTCTCCATGTCTTGGCTTCCTCCGGCTGCGGCAGCCCGGCACGGTGCGGCCGAACCTGTTCAGGAAAAATTGTCGGGCGGGGACGATCCGCCGCGCAGGCGATCAACAGCCCGTTATTCGATGGACAATCCGATGATCGCCAAATTTCGCCGGTTGGGCAACCCGTCGCAGGCGGCAGGTGCCGCGACAGCCGTTGGCTACGCGTCGGCTGCCGCGCGATAAGCCGCGGGACTCCAGGTGTGCGTCTCGTCCCGGCCTTCCTTGCACCACAGGTAGAGCGCGTCGTACATCACCATGCCGTGCTTCAACATCTCGTGATCGTCGGCGAAGCGCCGCGACAGGCCGAGCGAGAGCGACACGAGGCCCGCGCACTGGGGCGCGAGATCGGGGCGCGCGGTGTCCGCCCCGCGAACGATCAGCGCGAGCTGCGCGAGCGCAGGTTCGGTCAGTCGGTAGATCTTGAGAAACGAGTCGAAGCTGCAGAACTCGCCATCGTGGGAAAACTGCACATCGGGAACGTCATAGGGCGTCGCCTGCTGTGCTTGCGCGGCTTGCTTCACGTCGCGGCTCGGCACGTACAGGAACTCGGCGTCGCGGTCGATGAAGCGTGCGATCAACCACGGGCAGGCGATACGGTCGACCTTGGGCCGCTCGCGCGTGACCCAGCGCGTCGGCGCGCCGGCCGGCTTGGGCAGCATCGCGCCGCCCGCCTCGCGCCAATGCTCCATGCCGCCCTCGAGGAAACGTGCGTCGCGGCCGCGCTCACGCAAGGCGCGCGCGGTGCCCTGGCTCACCTCGTGGCCGTGCACGCAGTAGACGACGAGGCTCGCCGCCGCGGGCAGCTCGGCCGCCCATTCGGCGACCTTCTCCGGGTCGCGGCGCAAGGCGCCGGCGATCGTGTGCGTCGAGCCGAAAAACGCGGGCTCGCGCCGCACGTCGATCACGAGCGGCGGATGCGCGGCATCGCGGGCCTGCTTGAGTTCCTGGAGATTGATGGATGCATCCATGGCTCCTCCTTCGCAAATCACACGAAGGCAGCGCTTGGACGCGGGGCGTCTTGGGAATGCGGGGAGTCTGCCGTTGCCCCCACTGCAAATCATTCTGCGAGCGCGCAGGCGCGCCGTCAAGCGGGGGCACCGGTGCGCGCGATGCGCGGTACCCCTCGCGCCCGCACGCCGTTGATGCCGACTGCGGGTCGGCGCAGAATGGGCGCCTCGATCTGGGGTGCGGGTCGATTCCGGTCCCGAATCCGACCCCTCGAGAGGAGGCGTTGATGGAAGAATCCCGGCGCAAGGACGTTTGGGCGGCAGGAGACCTCTACGAGCCGTACGTCGGGCGCTGGAGCCGCCTGGTGGCCGCCGAGTTCCTGGCCTGGCTCGCGCTCCCGGGCGGCAAGCGCTGGCTCGACGTCGGTTGCGGCACGGGCGCGCTCACCCAAAGCATCGTCGAGCGGGCAAGTCCGCACTCCGTTTGCGGCGTCGATCCGTCCGCCGGCTTCGTCGAGTATGCGAAGGCGCATGTCAATCATCCCTGCGCAAGGTTCGAGACCGGCGACGCGCAATCCCTGCCTCATGACCCGGCGAGCTTCGATGCGGCCGTGTCGGGCCTGGTGCTCAATTTCGTGCCCAAGCCCGAGCGCGCCGTTGCCGAAATGGCCCGCGTCGTCGCGCCGGGCGGAGTGGTCGCGGCGTACGTGTGGGACTACGCCGGCAAGATGGAGCTGATGCGCTACTTCTGGGATGCGGTCGTGGCGCTTGATCCCGCCGCGCGCGATCTCGACGAAGGGCGGCGCTTTCCGCTGTGCCAGCCGCTGACGCTTGCCGCGCTGTTTACGCAGGCTGGCCTGCGCGAGCCCGAGGTGCGGGCGGTCGACGTGCCAACCCACTTTCGCGACTTCGACGATTACTGGTCGCCTTTCCTGGGCGGGCAGGGGCCGGCGCCCGGTTACGCGATGTCGCTCAGCGAAACCCGGCGTGGCGCGCTGCGCGAGCGCATCCGCGCGCAGTTGCCGGTTGCGGCGGACGGCACCATCGCTCTCGTCGCGCGCGCATGGGCCGTACGGGGCCGCGCGCCCTAGCCCTCGGCTGATATCCCGCGGCGGTCCTTCACGTTCGCCGTGCCGGCATGCGGGCGATGCCGGCATCCGGATCGTGTATCCTTGCGCAACCCAAGAATAGAACCCCTGCCGCGCGCAGGCGCAGTCAATCCCGCTCATGCAATCCCGCAGCCTCAAAGATTGGGCGCTACTCATGGCGCTGGTGCTCATGTGGGGCTCGTCCTTCATGTTCAACAAGCTGGGAATCGCGACCGTGCCGCCGGCGACGCTGGCCGCCGGGCGGCTGGTGATCGGGGCGGCAATCCTGCTCGCGGTCGTTTACGCGCGCGGCTCGCGATTGCCGCGGCTGGGAACGGCGTGGTGGTCCTTTCTTGCGCTGGCAGTGATCGGCAACGTGCTGCCGTTCTACCTGATTTCCTGGGGCCAGAAGGTCGTCGACAGTGCGCTTGCCGGGATCCTGATGGCTGGAATGCCGCTCGCGACGCTGGTGCTCGCGCATTTCCTGATCGCAACCGAGCCGATGACGCGCAACCGCGTCGTCGGCTTCGTTCTCGGATTTGTGGGCATCGTGGTGCTGATGGGGCCGGCGACCTTGAAGGGCGTCGGCGGCTCGCTGCTGCAGGTGGTATCGGAGCTTGCCATTCTGGGCGGGGCGCTGTGCTACGCGCTGAACACTGTGCTTGCGCGCCTGCTGGTCAAAGGCAACTTCCTTGTGTCTTCCGCCGCGGTGCTGCTTGCCGCCAGCGCGGTCGCAGTCCCATTTGCGCTGACGCTGGATCGCCCGTGGACGCTGACCCCGAGCTTCTCGTCGGTTGTGGCCATCGTCTGGCTGGGAATTGGCCCTACCGCGATCGCGACTATCTGCTACTTCCGGCTGATCAGCTCGGCGGGCGCGACCTTCATGTCGCTCGTCAATTACCTCGCGCCCTGTGTGGCCTTGTTCGCGGGGGTCTGGCTGATGAACGAGGAACCGGGGCCGAACGCTTATGCGGGACTGGTTCTCATACTTGCGGGAATTGCCCTATCGCAGCTGCGCCGCCGCTGAGCCATCATCGAATTCGTCCTTCTGGCGGCCAGGATTGCGGGATCCGGGCTACAGAGCCGCTGTCTGTAACTTGGTTTCGCGCCCCGCTTGGGCAACCGCGCGGCCAATCCACTATCGCGGATCCTTGCTAACCCCTTGAAATCCGGCCGGTCCGGCCATACGTATCTGTTCGTGTGGAAAGTCACGGTGCGCGCCTGTCGGCTTGAACCGCGGTCCAGGCGTTGGGTCTTATATATATGAGCGCGAAGCGTGAGCGAAATACATGAACATCATCTACAACAGCGAAAATTACTACGTGCTGGAGTATCCGGCCCAGCACGGGTATGAGCTCGTCGACAAGCACGCGGCGCGCAGCACGTTCTTCCAGGGCGGTGTGGCAGAGCGGTTTCTGGAGTCGATGCAGACTGCGGTCGAGGAAGACGCCTCGGTTGAGCACGTCGACGAGTTTCTGGACAGTTACGACGTGCTGATCAGCACGCCGATCACGATGCACTGACTTGTCGGTCCGGAGAGTGCCGGGCGGCGGCACCGCGCCGCCGGTGACTGCTCACCGATCAACCGACTTCGACCAACCCGGCTCATCCCGATCGAGCATGCGCTTGATCGCCGCGAGATGCAGGTCCGCCTGCTGGTTCTCGCTCGCCATCTGGCGCGCGGTGTGCATGGCGACTCTTTCCGACACCATGCGCAGCGGGCGGCCGGTCCCCATCGCCAGCACCTGCAGCATGCACGCCCGCTCGAGATAGTAGAGGTCGTCGAAGGCTGCAGCGACGGTCGGCCCGCACACGATCACGCCGTGATGCGCGAGAAACGCCACGTCGGCGCCCTTCACCTTCGAACACAGCCGCTCGCCCTCGGCGTCGTCGAGCACGAGCCCCTCGTACTCATCGTCGTAGGCGATGCGCCGATAAAACTTGAGCGAGCTCTGGCTCACGCATTCGAGGCGGCCGCCGTGGATCACGGTGAGCGCGGTGGCGAACGGCATGTGGGTGTGCATCACGCACGCGGCGTTCGGCTTGCCGCGGTGGATCGCGCCGTGAATGAAAAACGCGGTGGGCTCAACCGCGTGCTTGCCGGCAACTTTGCGCCCGCGTGCATCGACGATAACGAGATCGGCGGGTGTCACCTCGGACCAGTGCAGCCGCTGCGGGTTGATCAGGAAATGCCCCGCGCGCCCCGGTATCGCGAGGCTGAAATGGTTGCATATGCCTTCGGAGAGCCCGAGTCGCGCGGCCCAACGCAGGGCGGCGGCAAGGTCGGTGCGCGCTGCCGCTTCGGCCTGGTTCACCCTCACGACTCCTCCTCGCTGCGGCTTACGCCCGCTGCGTCCTCGATCAGGATCCTCACGCGCTCCATCAGCGCCTCGCCTGCGAGGCTCTCGGCGACGACCATGCCGGCCTTGCCGGGCGCGCGGTTCAGGGCAATCAGCCGGTAGCTCGCCTCGGCGGCAAACGGACTCTGGAAGCGCGAGGGGATCCGGGGCACGACTGCGGCGATGTTGGCACCGGCGATGATGCGTCGCCCGAACGTTAAACCGAAGGCGCGGCGTGCGGTCGCAATGCCCGCGCGCTCCACCCGCACGTGGAGCGAGTTGGCGAGCTGGTAGACAGCGAGCGCGATGAATACCAGCCCGAACGCGAAGAAAGGAACGATGAACCCGGCGAGGAGCGCAATCACCAGCAGACCGTGCGTATCGAAGCCGAGGGCGGATACCAGCGCTGCTCCGGCGACGGTCGGGAGCGCGGTGCAAATAACGCCGAAAGCGCCGAGCCCGATCGACGCGCCCGCCGAGCGCAGCGGCGGAAAATAGAGGTCGATGCCCTGCGCCGTGCGCGTGAGCCGCACAATATCTGCCGGCAGCCCGGGCGCGGCGGCGCCGGGCGTTGAAAGTGGCGGATTGGCCAACTCGGGAATCGCTGTCAGTTTTCCGGCCTCCGGCCGGGCAAATGGATACGATTTACAGGATTAACATGATCGGAGCCTTGGCACTCAATCCTGTCCATTTCAATTCTAGCCGCTCGCGGTGGACGGATCACGCCGCCAGCTCGATAATCTCGCAGTCGCGCCGCGGCCGCTCGAAGAAGCGCGTCAAGATCTTGTAGGTGTCGAGGTCGAACACCGGCTGCCGGCGCGCTTCCTGGATGTCATAGAGCTCCTGCTCACTGCGCGCGGTGCCGAGGTAGCACCAGCGGTCGAGCACGATCAGCTCCTCGCGCGCGCCGGCGCGCTCACGCACGCCGATGCGACCCTTGAACGGCCACGGCCGCATGCGCAGTCCGGCGAGCGCCTGCGCAAGGCGCAGCGCGTGGGCCGGCAGGCTCTCCTTGCCGACACAGGCGCCGCGGCAGCGCTTGATCTGGTGGGCGAAGCACGGACCCTTGCCCTTCTCGAGCCCGGTCACGATCGGACACAGCCCATGCTCGGCGACGATCTCGCGCAACGCTTCGATCGCAGCGGTACGCGAGCGGAACAGGCCGTGCAGGTCGCCGAAATGCGCGATCTCGAGCTCGCGTGCCGAAATCAGCCGCGGCGCGTCGGGTGATTCGCCCGGCCGCCAGTGCCAGGCGCAAAGATCGGTGACCCGCCGCAAGCGCCGGTTGTAGACCGGTGCGAGCCGCTTCACCAGACGCGCTTCCTCGATCAGCGCGCCGAGCTCTCCGCCGCACTCGACCCAGTCGACGCGCCGCACCTCGCGCCCGATCTTCATGTCCTTGCCGACACGGTGGTCGCCCGAGAAGTGCGACATCACCCGCAGCCGCACGTTGATGCTCTTGCCGACGTAGAGCGCCACGTCGTTCTCGCCGTAGAAGAGATACACGCCTGGCGCCTCGGGAATGCCGTCGAAGATGTTGTCGGGCAGGCCCGCGGGAACGGTCGGCGCACGGGTCAGGGCCTCGACCGTCGAGGCGATGCGCTCCGGGCCGATGTCGCGCTGCCAGATCTGCAGGAGTTCCCACAGCGCGCGCGCGTCGCCGAGCGCACGGTGCCGCGCGTCGCAGGCGACGCCATGCCGCCCGAGCAGCGTGTCGAGATTGTGGCGCGCGTGCTCCGGGTAGAGCCTGCGCGAGAGCTTGACCGTGCACAGCACGCGCGCGGTGTAGCGCAGGCCCGCGCGCTTGAATTCGTTTCGCAGGAAGCCGTAATCGAAGCGCGCATTGTGCGCGACAAGCAGCTTGTCGTCGAGCCGGCGGTAGAGATCGCGCGCGATCTCGTCGAATTCCGGCGCGAGCTCGACCATCTCGTTGGTGATGCCGGTGAGCGACTGGATCGCAGGCGGGATGCTGACGCCGGGATTGACGAGGGTGGACCATTCGCCGATCAGGCGGCCGCGTTCGACCTCGATGAGCCCGACTTCCGTGATGCGGTCATGGTGCGCGGTGGCCCCGGTGGTCTCGAGGTCGAGAAAGACTAGGGGCTCGTCCAGCATCTGCGATCAGTGACGAGTGAAGAGTGATGAGTGACGAGGCGCGGCGCTCGCGAAACTCCCGTCACCAGTCACTCGTCACCCGTCACGCAGGATGGTAGCCGATTGCGTGCGAGATCCGCTGCGCCGCCTGCCGCACCTGGGCGGCCCAGGCGCGGTTGAGGCGGTCGGATGGCGCCGAGACCGACAGGCCGGCGACGAGCCGGCCTTCGTCGTTGAATATCCCGGCGCCGATGCACGAGACGCCCTTCTCGGCTTCCTCGTTGTCGAATGCGTAGCCCTCGCGGCGGACTTGCTCGAGCTCGCGCATCAGCCGCTCGGGATCGGTAAGCGTGTGGTCCGTGAAGCGGGGCAGGCCGGTGCGGCGGATGTATTCCCTCGATTTATCCGGGTCGTCGGCGGCGAGGAAGATCTTGCCGACCGCGGTGATGTGCAGCGGCGCGCGCGTGCCGATGATCTGCACCACGCGCATCATCGAATGGCTGTCGGCGGTACGCTCGATATAGACGACCTCGTCGTTGTGGCGCACCGACAGGTTGATGGTCTCCTTCAGCTCCTGGTGCAGCTGCTGCATGTGCGGCAGCGCCTCCTGGCGGACGCTGATGCGCGACTTCACCAGGCTGCCGAGCTCGAGGAGCCGGATGCCGAGCCGGTAGGTGCCGGGCTCGATGCGGTCGACGAGCCGGTTGTCGACCATCACGCCGAGGATGCGATGCGCGGTCGACGGATGCAGCTCGGTCTCGTTCGCGAGCTGTTTCAGATTGACCGGCGCCGGGTGGCGGGCCAGCGCGGCGAGCAGCCCCATCATGCGTTCGATGACCTGGATCGACGACTTGGCTTCTTTTGCGGGCATGTTGCGGGCTATAGAAATGTGCGAGCCGATTTTATATGATGAAATTTTGCCGCACAACTGCGAAATCCCGGTGATGATGCGCGACAGCCGCCGGTAGCATATTGTTTTCGTTAAACTATGACATTGCGCTTGGAGTGGAGACGCGGAGCACATGGTAAGCAGGGTGAAAGGCCGCACCAGCGCCCCGCGCGGCCGTAACTACATGACGCCGCAGGGTTACGGCCGGTTGAAGGCGGAGCTCACGAGACTCCTCGACCGCGACCGGCCGGAACTGGTGAAGGTGATCGCCTGGGCAGCGTCGAATGGCGACCGCTCGGAAAACGGCGATTACATCTACGGCAAGCGGCGGTTGCGCGAGATCGATCGTCGCATTCACCATCTCGGCAAGCGCCTCGACAACGTCGAAGTCGTCGATCCGGCGGCGCGCGAGACGACCGACCGCATCTATTTCGGCGCCACTGTCACCTATTGCAGCGACGCAGGGGAGGAGCGCACGATTACCATCGTCGGCATCGACGAGGCGGACGCCGGCCGGGGGCACGTGAGCTGGATTTCGCCCATTGCGCGCGCGCTGCTCGGACGCACGCTGGGCGACGCCGTCAAGTTCAGGACGCCGTCGGCGGAGGAGGAGATCAAAATCACCAGGGTGCGCTACATTGCATTGCAGTGACGGGTGAGCGCCGGCGGCCAGGCATCCCACCGCGATGAGGAGGGAGGCGCCAGGCGCCGGAGCGAGAAGCGAAGCCTGTATTTCTTGATCAACGGATTTCATAATCAATCGTCCAACCGTGCCTGTCTCCTTCTTTACCGCGGCGATCGCCACCTGGCGCGCGGTCCACACCAACGCCGCGGCCGGCGCGGCCCCGCTCGAGCCGCACGACGCGATCGTCAAGCTGAGCATCAAGACCGTGCAGGGCGCGCGCACCGCGGACCATCTTGGCGCCGAGCGCGAGGGCACCGGGATCGTGATCGACGCGAGCGGCCTTGTCCTCACCATCGGCTATCTCGTCCTCGAGGCAAGCTCGATCCTGGTCGTCGCCGGCGACGGGCGCGTGTTTCCGGCGAGTGTTGCGGGTTACGATCACGCGACCGGCTTCGGCCTGCTGCGCACCGCGCCGGGGGTCGCCCGGCCGCTCGAGCTGGGGGATTCCTCGCGGCTCCGTGAATTGAACCCGGTGCGCGTTGTGGCGCACCCCGGAGCCGGCGGCGCGGCGCACGCATGCGTCGTAGCGCGGCGTCGCTTCACGGGTTGGTGGGAATACATGCTCGAGGATGCGATCTTCACCGCGCCACCGCGCTACCAGCACAGCGGCGCCGCGTTGGTCGACGACGATGGGCGGCTCGTGGGCATCGCCTCGCTGTGGGTGAGCGACGCACTCGACCTCGAAGTCGCATTCCCCGGCAACATGTTCGTGCCGACCAACCTGTTGAAACCGCTGCTGGGCGATCTCGTGGCCAACGGCCGGCGTCAAGGCCCGCCGCGGCCGTGGCTCGGGGTGTACTCGGAGGAGATCGAGGGCCACGTCGTGGTGACGCGCGTGCTGCCGGACGGGCCGGCCGACCGCGCGGGACTCAAGCGCGGCGATATCATCCTCGGCCTGGAGGGCGAGTCGATCAGCGGGCAGGCGGAGTTCTACGGCCGTCTGTGGGAGAGCGGCGCGGCGGGCGCGGAGGTCGTGCTGCACGTGCTGCGCAAGCGCGTCGTGCAGCAGATTACGGTGGAATCTGCCGACCGGATGGCGTATTTGCGGCCGTTCCAGGCCTGACAGGAAAGGCGTGGCCGGTGGCCGGTTAGCGGTGATCGGTGACGATCGAGGCGCGCCGACGGCCGGGGTTTTCGGTAGAGTGGGATGCCGCATGCACCGGTCCGTTCAAGGGTACGACGAGGCCTGAGCTTTCGGCGGAATCTAGGGCGCTGTCGTTTTCCTCGAGGGGGAAGACCAATGAGAAAAATCGTTCTCGCTATCGTGGTGTTCGGACTGTGTTCCGCGGCCTTTGCGCAGAACTGGCCAACGCGGCCGATCCGGGTTCTGGTCGGTTTTGCGCCTGGCGGGACGACCGACGTGTCTGCGCGGATGGTGAGCGATATCGTCTCGAAGGAGCTCGGGCAGACGATCATCATCGAGAACCGGCCCGGCGGCGCGGGAAGCCTCGCCATCGAGGCACTCGTGCGCGGGGCGCACGACGGATACACGATTCTCGTCGGCTCCGATTCCTCCTTTTATCAACCGGTTCTGAGACCGTCGCTATCCTACCGCACGGAAAAGGATTTGGCCCCGATCACGATTCTCACCAATCAGCCGATCATCATCGCCGTTCATCCCGCACCCGGATGGAAATCGATCGGGGATGTGTTGAAGGCGGCGAAGGCGCGCCCCGGGGAAGTCGCCTATGCCTTGTCCTCCGCGACAGGCACACAGGCGGTTGCTGCCGGCATATTCTTTCGCTTGGCGGGCGTGAACATGCTGGGAGTGCCGTACAAAGGCGGCGGACAGGCCGTAGTGGACCTGGTGAGCGGGCAGGTGCCGGTCGCGGTGCTGGGGGCTGCGCCGCTCGTGCCGCAGGCGAAGGCCGGCAGGATCAGGTTGATTGCCGTCACGTCAAAGGAGCGCGCCAAGGCGCTGCCCGACGTGCCGGCGCTCGCCGAGGTCGGGTTTCCGGAGATGGACATAACGCAGTGGTTCGGCGCGGTTGCGCCCGCGGGCACGCCCGATGACGTCGTGTCGAAGCTGGCGGCCGCATTCAACAAGGCGCTTGCAGATCCCCAGATCGTGCAGCGTCTGTTCAACGCGGGGCTCGAGGTCGTGGGCGGGAGTCCGGAGGAGATGGCGCGGCGCATGAGAGTCGAGACCGTGGTTTGGGCGAAGGC